>JAAVFD010000028.1 GCA_014800945.1 Barnesiella sp.
CACCTCACATAGTTGGCTATGCTCGGCAATCCTCATCCTCAGCGCCTTGCATCTCACCGGTTCTAACAAACCTAAGGGGTGGTGCAGCAACCGGCAATCTGCGGTGTTGCTATCGGACTTCGACTCGCCTCACATAGTTGACTATGCTCGGCAATCCTCATCCTCAGCGCCTTGCATCTCACCGGTTCTAACAAACCTAAGGGGTGATGCAGTAACCGGCAATCTGCGGCGTTGCTATTGTTTCTTTTGTCTGATACACAGCGATATACATAGTAGTTATGGGTAATTGTTCAATGAATTTAGCGTAGTTTTACAGGCATTTTTCGCAGATAATTCAAAGGTCTAAAAAATTTTTATTTATTTTTGTGGTTCAAACACACTGATATGAACAGATATATTTCACTCGCAGCAGCAAGCTGTATGTTTGTAGCGCTCCATGCAGAAACACCGGTTGACAAAGGTTACCGCACCATCAACCGCGAAACCGCTGAAGCCCATATAAGCTTTTTGGCGTCAGATGAGCTTGAAGGCAGAGAAGCCGGTTATCAGTCCGGCAGAATTGCCGGCAACTATCTGTTAGCCAATGTGAAAGCTATGGGTCTGAAGCCTTGGAGCGGTGACAGCTACGAGCAGCCGTTTGAAGTGTATAGGGCGGAGCGTCAGCGCCGCGGCAGATATCAGGTGCATCCGGACAGCATTGCCCGGCTGAAAGAATCGGTTCATCAGAAGCTGGACATGAGAAACATCCTTGCAGTGCTTCCCGGCGAGAAGAGTGACGAATATGTGGTTATGGGCGCGCACTATGATCACCTCGGCACAGACCCTCTGCTTGACGGAGACAAGATTTACAACGGAGCAGATGACAACGCCTCCGGTGTAGCGGCAGTTCTTCAGATAGCCCGCGCTTTTATCGAGAGCGGCAAAAAGCCGGAACGCACAATAATCTTTGCATTGTGGGACGGCGAGGAGAAAGGTCTTCTCGGGTCAGAACACTTTATGCTGAACTGGGCTGAGCCGGAAAAGATAAAGGGTTATATCAATTTTGATATGATAGGCAGAAACAACCGCGAGGATGTGCCGGAGCACGTCGTGTTTTTCTACACAGCAGCTTACCCCGCCTTCGAGCAGTGGCTGCGCAACGATATAAAAGAGCGCGGATTGAATCTAAAGCCAGACTACCGTGCATGGGACCGTCCGATTGGAGGAGGGGACAACGGCTCGTTTGCCAAGCGGGACATTCCGGTGATATGGTATCACACTGACGGGCACCCCGACTATCACATGCCAACTGATCATGCAGACCGAATCAACTATCCAAAGACAGTTGAGATAACCCGTGCAGCTTATTTGAATCTATGGAACATGGCTAACCCATCATCCGGAAAATAAGTTCAGCCAGAATCAACCGAACAAATATAAATAACCATGAGTGATAGAAATAAGATAAGGGTTGGAATAACCCAAGGAGATATAAATGGAGTGGGCTATGAGGTAATTCTCAAAGCCCTTGAGGATGAGAGAATGCCTGAGATGTGTACTCCGGTGATTTACGGCTCTGCCAAGATTGCCGGCTATTACCGCAAGGGAGCTATTGCCAACCCGCTTCAGTTAAATCAGATATCTCAGGCTTCAGAAGCCCGCGACGGACAGTATAATATCATCAATGTTATCGGCGAGGAGGTTAAAGTTGAACCCGGAGTTGCTTCCGCAGAATCGGGTCAAGCCGCTTATGCCGCCCTTGAGCGCGCGGTGACGGATCTCCGCGCGGGCGACATTGATGTGCTCGTTACCGCTCCTATCAACAAGCATACAATTCAGAGCAACACATTCCATTTTCCCGGTCACACCGAGTACCTGGAGGCATCGCTTGGCGAAAATGGCGAAAAAGCTCTGATGATTATGTGCGACCCTCAGACGTCGCTCCGTGTGGCTCTTGTGACGGGTCATCTGCCGTTGGCAAAAGTTGCTCAGTCAATCACCAAGGAGACGGTTGAGGAGCGCATCAAGGAGTTTGACAGCTCCCTCAGAAAAGATTTCGGCATTCACCGTCCACGCATCGCTGTGCTGTCGCTAAACCCCCACGCCGGAGAGGATGGTCTTCTCGGAAGCGAGGAAGCGGAGATAATTGAGCCGGCAATCGCAGAGTGCCAGAGTCAGAAAATCAATTGCTACGGTCCTTATGCTGCCGATGGATTTTTCGGTACCGGTCAGTTTGCTAAATTTGACGGTGTACTCGCTATGTACCATGACCAGGGTCTGACCCCGTTCAAAACCATTGCGATGAACAGCGGAGTGAATTTCACAGCTGGACTTCCATACGTGCGAACCTCTCCCGACCATGGCACCGCTTACGATATAGCCGGCAGAGGCACCGCCAATCCCGACTCAATGCGCCAGGCTATTTTCGAGGCGATAGACATATACCGCAACCGTGCGTCTTATAACAAAGCTTATTCCAATCCTCTGCGCAAACAGTACATTGAAAAAAACAAGAGTGACAACGTTGTTCTTGACCTGACCAAGAGCGACGACGCGGAATGAACTAACCGATAAAAAGTAACCCGATGTCTCAAATCAAGATAGCAGCAGTGAAGAGGGCGGGGGTGTATTCTCCCAACCATATAGGCAACGACACGGCGATTCTGAATGTGGTTGCCGAGCAGCTGCGCAAGCGTGGCTGTGAGGTGAGCCTTTACAGCGAGGACGAACTTGCCGCCGGCAAGGTTGACGAGAGCATTGTGGTGAATATGTGTCGCGAACCGCGCTCAATAGCGCTGCTGCAGCAATTTGAGGATGAGGGAAGGATAGTGATTAATTCCGGTTTCGGTATTGAAAACTGTCTTCGCGAGCGAATGACCCGTATTCTTGTGGGCAATAACATACCTTTTCCCGAAAGCATAATCGTCAACACCGATGAGGCTGTAAGGGCTCGTCTTGTGAAAGATGGGTTTCAGCGATGCTGGATCAAGAGAGCAGACTCGCATACCATGCACAAGGAGGATGTAACTATCGTGAGGCATCCTGTGGAGGCGCAGGAGGTACTTCAGGAGTATTTTCTGCGCGGAATCAAGCGAGCCGTTATAAGTCGCCACATTGAAGGCAGGCTCATCAAGTTTTACGGTATTACCGGCACGCCCTTTTTTGAGTGGCTTTTTCCTCACTCCGATGGCTTGAGTGACACCCCGGTGCTCACAAAAACCGATGAGGACAAGCTAAAAAGCATCTGCTGCAAAGCCGCTGAAGCTCTTGATGTGAAGATATTCGGTGGTGACTGTATCATAACTCCGGAAGGAGAGCTGATAATAGTTCATATAAACGACTGGCCGAGTTTCGCGCCCTGCCGCACCGAGGCAGCAACAAGTATAGCCAAAGCGGTGATGGCAGAAATAAAAGCCAGACAATAATTAAGTTTCTTAAAACACTAAAGCTGATATGGAAACGAATTCTCAGGATTATGAAGTAAGACCGGATGTGCTGAACTATGATGATATCCGTGCTCTTGTGCCTAAGCTGGACGGTCATGAGAAGCTGGTGAACCGGCTTCTTCATTTTCTGTCGGTTGATAAGGTGAATGCAGTGCATAGCAAATGCTGCGACACTCCGGGACCGGAATTTACCCGTCGTCTTCTGTTTGAAGAATTCAAGATGAAGCTACGCATCGACAATGAGGCTCAGCTTGACAATCTGCCTGAAGGAGCATTCATAACCGTGAGCAATCATCCCTTCGGTGCTCTTGACGGCATAGCGCTTATTTATATAATAGGTTCGCGACGCCCGCAGTACAAGGTGATGGTGAATATGATTCTGAATAAGATATCTGCCATGCGCCCCAATTTCATAGCGGTAGATGCTTTGTCGTCTGATGACCCCGCCAAGCGCGCTGTTTCTGTTGCCGGCATCCGTCAGGCGCTGCGCCAGATCAGCTCCGGCGAACCGCTCGGCTTTTTTCCCGCAGGAGCGATGAGCAAGGTTAATTGGAAATACCAGCAGATTGATCGTGAGTGGCAGGATTCCGTTCTCCAGATAATCTACCGTGCAAAGGTGCCCGTTATCCCTATATTTTTTCACGGCGGCAACAGCCTGTGGTGTAATATTCTCGGTCATATCTGCTGGCCGGCACGCTCGCTGCGGCTCCCGGCGGAGGTATTCCGCAAGAACGGCAAGGAGATGCATATCAGTGTAGGTGATGTGATAAGCGTAGAGGAGCAGGAGCCTTACCGCAAGGATGCGGCTACTCTTGGAGCGTTTCTGAGGGAGCGCACCTATGCTCTGCGTAACCAAAAATAACGGTGAATTGCCACACGTATCATTAGCAAATATTTACACAAAGATAGAGTAATTGGAATAAATTTAGCCAATTTTTTCCATTTTGGCTAATTTTTAGTAAATCTTAATAAAAATAAGGGAAGTTTTATTTGCAAATAATTTTGCATGTCGGAGAATATCAGTACTTTTACACGCTTTTTGCCGGATAAGCTATGAATATGCACAGGCGAGAAGTGTATAAAAGTAGAGAAACATAAAATATAACCAACATCTTTTCACATCATGAACAAATCAACAGTAAAACCTGCTGAAGGTAAACTCGGTGTTCTCGTGGTTGGACTTGGAGCTGTGACCTCAACCTTTATGACCGGTGTTCTCATGGCACGTAAAGGTCTTGCCAAACCTGTCGGCTCCATGACACAGTACGACAAAATTCGTGTAGGCAAAGGCGCGGACAAAAAGTACCTCAAGTATGAGGATATCGTGCCTATGGCAAAACTTGATGATATCGTTTTCGGTGCATGGGACGTTTATCCCGCAAACGCATACGAGAGCGCTTGCTATGCAGAGGTTCTTCAGCCCAAGGATATAGAGCCGGTAAAGGACGAACTTGAAAAGATCGTTCCCATGAAAGCCGCTTTTGACCATAACTATGCAAAGCGTCTTGACGGCAACAATGTTATGACCGGCAAAACCCGCTGGGAAATGGTGGAACAGCTCCGCGAGGATATCCGCAAATTCAAAAAAGACAATAACCTTGACAGAGTAGTTGTTCTCTGGGCAGCTTCTACCGAGGTGTATGTGCCTGTTAATGACAAAATTCACGGCACTCTCGAAGCTCTTGAAGCAGCAATGAAGGCAGACGACAAAGAGCATATCGCACCCTCTATGTGCTATGCTTACGCAGCCCTCAGCGAAGGTGCTCCCTTTATCATGGGTGCTCCCAACACAACTGTTGATATTCCTGCAATGTGGGAACTCAGCGAAAAAACCAAAATGCCTATCGCAGGTAAGGACTTCAAGACCGGTCAGACACTTGTTAAGTCAGGTTTCGCACCTATCATCGGCACACGTTGCCTTGGTTTGAACGGCTGGTTCTCAACCAATATTCTGGGCAACCGCGACGGTCTTGTTCTTGATGAGCCCGCTAACTTCCGCACCAAGGAGGTTTCTAAACTTTCAACTCTCGAGTCTATCCTCGTTCCCGAAGATCAGCCGGATCTTTACAATGCAAACTGTGGCGGTGCTGAAGAGGGTGGTCATCAGGGTTACTACCACAAAGTGCGCATCAACTACTATCCCCCGCGCAACGACAGCAAAGAGGGATGGGACAACATCGATATTTTCGGCTGGATGGGCTATCCGATGCAGATCAAGATCAACTTCCTCTGCCGCGACTCTATCCTCGCTGCTCCGCTTTGCCTTGACCTCGTGCTTCTCAGCGACCTCGCTGCCCGCGCAGGCAAGCATGGCATCCAGCGTTTCCTCAGCTTCTTCCTCAAGAGCCCGATGCATGACTATACCAAGGGTGAGGTACCTGTAAACCACCTCTTCCAGCAATATACCATGCTCAAAAACGCTATCCGCGAAATGGGCGGCTACGAGGCTGACGAAGAAATCGACTAATCGTTACAGCGACATAAATTTACCGGAGGCGGTGTCTGATCAGACACCGCCTCTGTTGTTATTATCCATTATTAACTAAAAAATTAGTTGACAGAGTGGGTCAACTAAAAAATTAGTTATATTTTTGCCTCAAAATCATTTTATATATGTTTAAGAATAGAAACAAGATAGTACTCACTGAAAAAGAGGAGGAAATAATGAAGCTCCTGTGGGAGCACGGTCCGATGTTTGTTCGTCAGATGGTGGAATATTACAATGAGCCCAAGCCACATGTCAACACGGTATCAACTCTTGTGCGGATACTGGAACAGAAAGGCTATGTAGGACATGAGGCTGTTGGCGGTTCTCACCGCTATCATGCAATAGCGAGGATGGAGGACTTTCGCAGGAAAACTTTCGGAGAGTTGATAAGAAACTATTTCGGCAACAGTTATATGGGCGCGGTGTCAGCACTTGTGGAGGAGGAGAAAATCTCTGTTGATGAGTTAAAGAAGCTTATCGAGCAGGTGGAGAAAGGTAGAAAGGAGGTATAATATGTCCGCGAGTCTGTTTTACTATTCTCTTATCGGAGGAATCGTTTTGTTAACGCTTTATCTGGTTTACAGATGGGTGATGGCGTCTGAGAATCAGCATTCTTTCAACCGCTTCGTGCTTCTGGCGATATATGTAGTGGCTTTCGGTATTGCCCCTTTCATGTCACTTTTTGCCCCAAAACCTAAAATTATGGGTCCCATAACGGTTACTCAGGTCGGGACAATATCCAGAAGCATAGTGCCTTCCGTGCTGTTGTGGATATATCTTGCGGGAGTGGTGGTCATGGTAGCTTTAACTATTTTCAATATACTTAGACTATGGGCTATCGTGCATCGGGGGCGCAAGATTAAGCATAGCGGTTACACTCTTGTAATAAGTGCTGACAGTTCGGTGGCTCCTTTCAGTTGGATGAGGTATATTGTACTTCCTGAGAAAGATTTTATGAATGGAGTTGAGATGATTGTGTGCCACGAGGAGCAGCATATCGCCCAAAGGCATTGGATTGATCTTATTGCAGCTCAGATTGTGGTGATTCTCAATTGGTTTAATCCGGCGGCATGGCTTATGCGCGAGGAGATAAAAACCGTCCATGAGTATCAGGCGGATATGGGTGTTATTGCCTCCGGTGCAGATATGAAATCCTATCAGATGCTGCTGATAGCCAAAGCGGTAGGCGTTAAATTCCCCGGAATGGCAAACAGCTTGAATCATAGTAAGCTAAAGAAACGCATCAATATGATGCTTTTGCCACTCAGAAATCCAACAGGAGCACGACTTCGCTCTCTTCTTCTGATACCGGCGATTATACTGGCTTGGTTAATGGTAAGTACTCCGGTGGTGGCTTCACGCCTGTCACTAATACGTAATTGTAGCTTGACACAAAATAAAATTCCGGATGAAACGGTAATAATTGATTTAACCAAACCTCAGCCGGCGGGTGAGCCTGTAGTATTTTTGAACGGTGAGCAGATAGATGCCGCCGAGATGAATAAGATAAATCCAAATGATATAAAGGAAATATCCGTGAGCAAAAGTAATAGACCTGAAGGCGAAATATTCATTACCACTAAATAATGCTATTATGAAGAGACTATTCGCGATGATACTGCTTGGCAGTGTTGCTGTGTGCCAGGCGTCCGCTCAGGACGTTATGGTGGTAAAAGCCGGTACAATGGCTAAAAATTCAACTTCTGTAAAGGAGTTGGTAGCTAAAAAGTCGGATTTCAAAGACCCTAAGCTATACAATAACTTCGGCGACAGCCGTTATGCGGCATTGTATGATTATAACCTCAACACCACGACAAAAAACGGTGATCCGATTACAGAAACTTATGTGACGGCTCTCAGAATTGGTGATAACGGTGCTGTTTTCACTGATTATCTTACATTTGAGGCTGATTCTATCACTAACAGTGACCTGAGTGATGAGGAGAAGGCTGCTTTTAGCGAGAATGCCGGTAAGGTGGATTTCTTTTTTGTGCCGGAAATAGTTCAGAATATTCCGGATGGAGTGCTCACTGTGACCGATCAGGCTGCAATCACAATAGGTAATTATACCGAGCCTTTTGGAGAGATAGAATGGAATCTGACAGAGGAGACAGATACAATTGCCGGCTACAAGGTTAACGCCGCGGTTGGTTCC
Source organism: Barnesiella sp. (assembly GCA_014800945.1). Taxonomy (GTDB): domain Bacteria; phylum Bacteroidota; class Bacteroidia; order Bacteroidales; family Muribaculaceae; genus Paramuribaculum. Next base: position 8,069 of record JAAVFD010000028.1, read on the forward strand.
TATGGTGGCAGAGAGTGGAAGGTGTGGTTCACTGAAGAGATTCCGGTGCCTTTCGGTCCATGGAAATTAGCCGGTCTGCCGGGACTGGTCCTTATGGCTAAGGACAGCGAGAATATCCATGAATTCAAACTCATATCCTTTACCAAATGCGATGTGCCGATGGTTCAGAAAAAGAATCCGGCTGAGGTGAAGACCGACAGAGATAAGTTTATCGAGATGAAAAACCGTACGGCTCAAGATCCGATGAAATCTATAGATCCTGCATCAATTTCCAATGTGATGGTGCGGAAGGCAACGAGTGGAGAGCCAAATTTGATTATAAACGGTATTCCACTGCGTGTTCCCGCAAACATATATATACCCCTTGAACTTAAATGAGGAGATTGCTGATAATATTATGGTTGCTCTGTGTTGTCTCTGTTACCTCCGCGCAGCAGAGACAACTCAGCGGCACTGTCAGCAACAGTGATGGCGAACCGCTTGGGGGAGTATCGGTGAAGGTGATGAGCGGAAAGAGAATACGAACCTTCACGCGCACATCCGGTACCGGTGACTACCTTATCAAGATACCTGAGGGAGACTCGCTTACATTGCGCTTCGAAAGGATGTCGTATGCCGCAATAGAACTACCTGTACCGTCTTCGGCACGGTTTGATGTAACAATGACTGAATCTCCTACAGAAATCAGGGAGGTTGTTATCAGCGCACCATCGGTTAAAGTTCGAGGCGACACCTTGTCGTTTAACGTGGCGGCGTTTATCGGTAAGGGCGATGTGTCGCTGGAAGATGCCTTGAAGAAAATTCCTGGTATTTCGGTTGCCTCAAACGGGGCTATCCGGTACCTGGGCAAAGATATCAGCAAATTTTATGTGGAGGGGTTGGATATGCTCGGCGGGAGATACTCACTTGCAACAAGGAATCTGCCAGCGGACTATGTGAGTGCTGTGGAGGTTATATCCAATCACAACGAGCGAAAAATGGATGCCGGCAAGCATAGCGACAATGTAGCGCTTAATGTGAAACTGAAATCGTCGGTGAAAATCCGTCCGGTAGGTACCTATGAAGGTGGACTCGGCTATGTTGACAAGCGTGCGCTCTACCACATATCAGGCACAGCGATGGTTTTCCGTCCCAAGCTGCAGACGCTCGTTAATGTTAAGGGCGGTAATATTTCAGGTTTTGCTTCCTCCGATATGATAGTGCATTATGGGGGTAATAATGAGAGTTCCAGGGCAGAGGAAATACTTCCCGGTGCAAGTACCGGTCGCGCTCCGGTGAATCAGCGACGCTACGAAAATGTAAGAGACTGGCTGGTAAGTGCGAACAGTATATTGAAAACCTCTAAGGACGCAACAATGAGAATCAATGCTTCCTACGCATCGAATCACAGTGGTTTCAGCTATTCCACACTCACGGAATATTTTGCCGGGGGAGATAATCTGAGTATAGAAGAGGTGATTTCACCGTCCATAGTCACAGATAAGCCTTCGCTGGAGGTGGATTATACCTTAAATGCCGATAATAAATATCTTAAAAACACTCTTAAAGCGTCCGGAGAAATCTCACGGCAGAAGCTTGGGGTGATGAGCAACGGAGTGCCATTGAATCAGCAGCGGCGGATGAGAAGTGTCAGTATCAGTGATTATTTCAATTTTTCAACTAAGATAGGTAATAAAAAGTGGAATTTTGACACCCGAATAAATTATAATAATAATCCGCTCACACGCCTGTCCATTTCGCACGGATACGGCTCGAATATACCCGCAGGCACTCAGACTGTAAAGAATTCCTCCCTGTCAGTGACTCAGAGTGGTTATGCCTCATGGAAATTCAACAAATCTTCGTTGTATCTGCCTGTGAGCGTGAGGTACGAGTATTGCGATATCTACACAGGGTTATTCAAGGACACGGAAGCATACACTAACAGGATATCAGCCAATATTTCTAAAATCAGTATCAGTCCGTCATACAGCTATGAACTTCCGGGGAATAAATTGGAGATAAGAGCAACAATGCCTGTGGTGCTTAATATAATCAGGGGAGACAATCGTGCCACCGGGGAAAGCATGAATGTTACCCGCCCGAACCTTACTCCGGATATCTATCTGTTTTACAAGTTTAACGGAAACTCCGAGCTGAACTTCAGCGGCGGTTACAATTTCAGAGTAGGTGATATTCTGTCGCTCCTCGGTAATCCCGTACAGACTTCTTTCAGAAACCTCGTTACCCGTTCCGGCATAATTGCCCGAACAAGAGGCTGGCAGGGCAATCTGGGCTACAAATATCAGCGCCCGTTTGACTATTGGTTCATACGCACAAGTCTGACGTACTCTTCCACCAAACGTAACACTATGTCATCAAGCTACATAACGGAAGGTGAGACTTATATCACGGATATCCTTTCGCCAAACTCAACAGATGCGGCAAATGCCACGGTTACTTTATCAAAGACCTTTAACCGGATAAAAACCAAAATAGATGGTTCAGTTTCAGGTACCTGGTCAAGAAGGGAGACCGTTCAGCAAAACATACCCGTGAGATATTACGGAAGGGGCATTACCGGAAGAGTGACAGTTGACTGCACTCCTGTCAGATGGATGTCGTTCAGCTGGATGCCCGGAATATCCTATACCGTTTCATCCTACTTGAAGCAAAGCAGTTCCTACACCGATTTCAACGAGAACTTCCGGCTATCGTTCTTTCCGGTTAGAGGAGTTCAAATAATAGGAGAGCTGGAGCATGTGCGCACTCCGGTGAGTGATGGGGTATATAAAAATATTGCTTTGCTGGACTGCTCCGTGGTTTGGAAAAATGGAAAATGGAGATTGACGCTGTCTCTGGACAATATCCTGAACCGTAAGCATTACCGCTATACGGTGTTCAGCGGGCTTGACACCCGCCATATCGATTACACTCTCAAAGGCCGCTGCTCTGTAGCATCTGTTGCCTTTACACTGTAACTCCGAAATCTTTTTTGTAACTTTGCAGCATGGAGTTGCAAGATAAGGCAATATGTGTTTACGGAGCGTCACGCGACAGCGTTGCAGATCGTTTCAAGCAGGATGCTTTTGCTGTTGGAGAGCTTGTTGCCCGTCAGGGGATGGCTCTTGTGAGCGGGGGCGGCCGCGGCGGTTTGATGGCGAGCGCAATCAATGGTGCTCTCAGTGCCGGTGGCAAAACCATTGGCGTTCTGCCTGAATTCATGGTGGAGAAAGGCTGGCAGCATGAGGGTCTCACCCAAATGATTACCTGCCCTGATATGCATACCCGTAAACGTACTATGGCTCAGATGAGCGCAGGTGTCATTGCTCTGCCTGGCGGAGTAGGCACTCTTGAGGAACTCCTGGAGATAATAACCTGGCGTCAGCTACACCTGTACTCCGGCACAGTGGTTATTCTAAATACAGACGGTTTTTATGACCCTCTTCTTGAGATGTTTGCAAAAATAAAGGCTCTTAAGTTCATGCGTCCTTCGCGCAACTCTCTCTGGATGGTGGCTGACTCTCCCGAAGCTGCCGTTGAAGGGGTTATAAGTCATCTTGGTTGATATGGGACAGTTTAACCAGACATCAATATATAATGAGGAACCGGAAATTATTATTATAAATACCGATTCCGGTGATCCGATAAAGTCATCTACAGGTGATTATGTCGGCATGATGTTTGGTTCCCATACCGAGCGGACACTTGATTACAGCCTTATCGAGGGCAAAGTATGCACATATTCGGATCTTCCCTCGGAGCCGGGTGCAATATCCTATAAATTGCCCTATTCCACCGGTTTTCCTACCGTTCCGCGCCCGGTGCTCCCGGGCTATGACACCGGTGTTGCGACTTATGTTTTCGGCATGTTTATTTTCGTGGCTCTCAATCTGCGTCACTATTCTTCTTTGCTGAAGGGTTTTATGCGGGATCTGTTTTCTATAAAGCCTGCGGAAAATGTGTTTGAAGATCATAAGGGCAGTGTTGTCGGTGTTGTGTTGTCTCTGATATTGTTTCTCTGTGTAAACGAGGGAATTGTACTGAACAATATCGTGAAAATTCCTATGCTTGAGAATTATCCGAAAGTTGTGCCGATGATTGTTCTTGCGTGTGTTGCGGTGTGCTTCTATATCTGGCAGATTGTTGTGTATAATTTCATCGGATATGTGTTTGCCCACAGCAAGGAAATGAAGCGGATATGGCTTCGCGGCTTCAATGCGTCCCAGGTACTTTTAGGGCTTATTCTGTGGGTTCCGGCACTGATAACTCTCTTTGATCCGACCAACTCAAAGATGATGCTGATAGTGTCGGCTTGTCTCTACGCAATCACACGTCTGATATTCATAGTAAAAGGTTTTAGAATTTTTTACACTAATATTTACTCGCTGATTTACTTTATTTTGTACTTTTGCAGCCTGGAAATCATACCTCTTCTTACAATATATAATATCATTAATTATCTGACTCTTTCCTAACTATCTAACTCTACATAGCGTGAAAGTAAAGAAAATATTGGTTTCACAGCCAAAGCCATCTTCTGAGAAGTCGCCCTACTATGAAATTGCGAAAACTTATGGTGTAGATATCGTGTTCAGACCTTTCATCAAGGTGGAAGGACTGACATCTAAGGAGTTTCGTCAACAAAAAATATCCATTCCCGAGTTTACGGCTGTAATCTTTACCGCCCGTACAGCTATTGATCATTTCTTCCGCCTTTGCGAGGAGATGCGCATAACGATTCCCGACACCATGAAGTATTTCTGCACAACAGAGAGCATAGCTCTTTATCTTCAGAAATACACAGTTTACCGCAAGCGTAAAATTTTTCATGGTGAAACAGGTAAACTTGAAGAACTGATGCCCTTCATCATCAAGCACAACAAGGAGAAATTTCTCTATGCTGTGAGTGATGTTCATAAGGATGATACGAGTCTTTTGGATTCCAATAACATAAATTATACCAAGGCTGTAATGTATCGCACAGTGAGCAATGATTTCGGCCCGGATGAGGAATTTGATTACGATATGCTCATATTTTTCAGCCCCAACGGTATAGCGTCCTTATTGAAAAACTTCCCTAATTTCGAGCAGGGAGATATTCGTATCGGTTGCTTGGGCTCTACCACTGCAAAGGCTGTGAGAGATGCCGGACTTCGTCTTGATATCGAGGCTCCCAACCCTCAGGCACCTTCCATGACAGCAGCACTTGAGAATTATCTCAAGAGTGAAAATTGATTTATGACCGGTAACCGGCTATATAAGAAAGAGCGTCTATGCGGTAAAACTGCTATAGACGCTTTGTTTTTACCTGGGAGTGACAGGGAGTCGGTGATGGCTTATCCTTGGCGAGCTGTGTGGCGGGTGAATGATACGCGCCCGGTGAGCAATCCGCGTTTTCTTATCTCAGTGCCTAAGAAAAGGTTGCGCCATGCTGTAGATAGGGTTTTGATGAGACGTCGCTGCCGCGAAGCCTACCGTCTTAACCGTAATCTGATTCCTGCCGACAGCAGAGCTGATATAGCCTTTATTTATGTTGGCACCGGACTGACTTCATATAGCGATGCCGAAAGGTCAGTGGTTAAGATACTGACTAAAATAACATCAAAACTAAATACCGATAAGGTCGATGGCACTGAGTAAGTATTTGCGAGGCATGGTCATAGCTCCCATACGCTTTTATCAGCTGTGCATCTCACCTATGTTTCCTTCCTGCTGCCGATTCACTCCCACTTGCAGCAGTTATGCCATCGAGGCAGTGAGCAAGCATGGTATTTTCAAAGGTCTGTGGCTTGCCGGTAAACGAATATTGCGTTGCCATCCGTGGGGCGGCAGCGGTTATGATCCTGTGCCGTGAATTATTCCAATCTTTCAGATGCCCATACGCACTCCTTGGCGAGCAATAACGGAATTATTGCTTTAGAGCCACGTGAGGCTCATTTTCAGGCGGGGAAGGTATATTCGGTCGGAATTCATCCGTGGAGCGTGTCAGGCGCGTCAGAGAGCGATTGGGCGCTTGTTGAGCGCCTTTGTGCGAATCCTCAGGTGATAGCAATAGGGGAGTCAGGGCTTGACCGGCTTCGTGGTGGCGATTTGCAGCGTCAGGCAGAAATCTTCACGCGGCATATCTCTTTGAGCGAATCTCTTAAGAAACCGCTGATTATTCACAATGTCAGATGTTCGGCAGAGATTCTCGCGCTGAGGAAGACGAGCCGGGCGACTCAGCCCTGGATTCTTCACGGGTTTCGCGGAAATGCGTTAACAGCGAAGCAATTTTGTGATTCCGGAATCATGCTTTCGTTCGGTGAAAAATTTCGGCCCGGTGTTCCTCAAAGTGTTCCGGAGGATATGATTCTTGCTGAAACCGACATGTCATTACTGCCGATAGAGGAAATTGCCCTGAGTGTGTGTCCTGATAATCCGGATTTGCCCGGGCGTAATCTCCGCAGGCTCTTAAAGTTTACAGACCGTGAGTAAAAAAAGTATGCCATAATTTGGCTTGAAATAATGATTTTTATACTTTTGCAGTGTAATTAAAGCGAAAGCAATTACAAGATAATATTAGAATAATAGTTGTTTTATAGATAATTGTGTATTTGAAGCTTAAGGATAGTCGTGAGACTATCCTTTCGTTTTTTGGGCAACTATTCAGCGATTCCACCGTATTCTTTATCGGATTTGTCAGCTATCTCTTTATTAAAGGTTTTTATTTCGTCTGATATAAGTTGCTTAAGTTCTTTTTGAGGGACAATCAGTTTGTATTCGGCTACTCCGATTGGTTTTGTGAAACCGTCTAAAGCAAGCTCGACCTCCACATTGTCTTTCTCTGCACATAGTATTATGCCGATGGAGGGGTTTTCATCTTTGCCTTTTTCTAACTTATCAAGCAGCGACAGATAGACGTTCATCTTACCGACATACTCCGGCTTAAACTCGGAGATTTTAAGGTCTATTGCGACCAGCGATCGAAGACCTCGGTGGAAGAAGAGCATATCTACTTTATAGTCCTTACCATTGTAACTCATTATGTGCTGATTGCCGATATATGTGAAACCTTGCCCAAGCTCAAGTAGAAACTGCTTGATTTTTTCGACGAGCCTCCGCTCCAGTTCTAATTCAAGAATTGGCTCATTCACGCCTAAGAAGCCCATGCAATAGGAATCCTTAAATACCTCGTTAGCGTAAGCTGCCTGAACATGAGGGAGTGTCAAGGCAAAATTGTTAGAGGTATTTGTTACAGGTAATTGAGTGTGCATTCCCATATTGATGGCGTTAACCATCAGGTCTCGATTCCATTTTTTAGCGATTGTCTGCTCAGCATAATATAGGATTGCCTCGTCATCATCACCGAGTTTAGCAATCAGCTTATTTATATTCCACCACGGCAAAACTCCGACAGCGTGTCGGAGTTTTTGAGAAGATTCACGAAATCGCACATAGTACCGCTTCATATCCCAAAGATTTGTAACCGACATACCCATCTTAGGATAGGCTGCCTTCAGATCTCCAGAGAGTCGTTTTACCACACTGTCACCATGTTTGCTATCAAGCTTACGCTCATACAAAAGCTTGCCGATTTCCCAGCGCATTTCATTGGATTATTCCACAATAGCACGAGTCGCTTTACTTTTTGCCGTTTCAATAACTGCGACAGCCTGTCGCAGCGTCGGGTAGTTTTCTCCAGTTTAACAACCTACTATTTACATTGCCCTGTTTGGCTGAGAATATAAAGGAAAGAGACTGAACCGAATTTGGCTCAGTCTCTTTTCTGTGATATTTCCGAGGTAATAGCCTTTCTCTACGAAACGCCAGAACCGGGGATAATATCAAATAGATAATTGCTTAAAAATATAATATAAGGAATCGAATAAGTGCAATTTATCAGTTTGTGGAATCCATGTCGATGATTTCCGGTGGAACTTCAACCCATTCATCAACAACGACCTTAAAGTCAATAGGTTTTCCAAGAACAGGATCACCTTGTTTCTTTTTAACCCATGTGTGATTCAAATCCTCTGTTCCCGGATCCCAGAAACGTACCCAGGGTGAGGGTATGATTTTGTACCTGTCCGGTTTCTTCTCCGGGCGAGGGTATTTGTATTCGGGGCTGTTGATAGGTTCTTGCGGACCGTCTTTCTGCCACGGTCTGTCAGAATAGTCTGTACCGAAAGAGGGTGCTTCAACCCATGGTGCGCTAAGGTCGCCGAACAGGTCAAGGTCGTCAGGCGGATAATCTCCGGCACCGCTGTTGGGTCCCATGAATTCAAGGATGTATGTGTATTTATTGCCGGGTTCCCAATTGTCTTTAATAGGCACTGCCACCCATGCAAATTCGTCAGGGTCGTACGGTCTCCAGTCGGCGGGGTTTATAACCATTCCGTCATCGTCTTTTTCTTCCGGCTGTCGGTAGGGGAATACAAGGTGGCGGTGCATGTGTTCCGGTGTTCCGTGCACGTTGTAAATACTTACGAGCAGCATTATATATGCTCCGTGGTTATTTACCGAGTCGGAAATGATAGGATGCTGAGTTGTATTGCCTTCGTACTCTGTATGTCTATTTTTGTTCCATGGGGTTAGTGCTTGAGAAACGAGCAGCATATTTCTGCGCTTATTTCTCATGGTCAGGAGGTGGGTAAGTGTATCCGGCTGGACAACATCTCCATAATTCACAAGGTGGTCGCAAAGTCCGTCACCATTATAGTCGGTGTGGTCGTAGAGTCCGCCAATGCCCGGTTCAAGGGTCTGGTCTCCGGCGCGGCTGCGAGATGTGGTTTGGTTCTCTTCGCCATTACCGTCGCCACCTTCGCCTTCACCGTTTCCTTCGCCATTTCCTTCGCCCTCCTCGTTGCCATCGCCTTCTTCGTTGCCGCTGTTATCATCACCGTCGTCAACTGTGGGTGGTTTGAGGTATGGGAATCGATCGGCTATACTACCGGCTATAGATTGTCCGAGCATGATAGGTTCTTCGAAATAGTCGCCGTAGTGTCTGCGATGATATTCGTTAACAACTCCGTGCTCATTTCTTTGCGGCAGAACCCAGCGCAGATTGTTATCACCGTAGCCATAAGGTTTAGGCTGTGGGAAAATCACATCTCCGTGGTCAATGATGTTGCAGAAGAAAGCAGCAGCCACCATGACCCGGACATTTCTGTTAGGTGCGTAAGCATATAGTTCAATCTGTGATGTGGCATGATGAAAGTGAAGGTCCACACCACTCACTTCATCGCTGTATGAGCGGCGGTGAGTAATTATAGGGTCTTCTTGCTCGGGGAGTTCGTCAAGTGGCTCAAAGTTATGGATAACCTGTTTTTCAAAAGTTATTTCAACTCCTTTGGGTAGTTTTTCACCAGTTTCCCTGTTAGTAAATGTTCCTTCAAAGCCTTTAATGTGGCGATAGCACCAGAAGTCGAGCCAGGCAACATCCTGGGGGAAGTAGAATGGTCCGCCTTCGATTTCCCAGCTTAGATGGTAATAGTTGTGTTGAATTTTGTCAGGGTCCATTTTGGTCACAAGTGCATTGTCCAAAAAGATTGTGCCATCAGGACAGAATGCATAGCAACGGAAAGAATCAAGGTTTTCCGTTGTGTGAATAAGTCCCGATCTGCTGATCGTGTTGACCGAAGTCACAAATCCGATGGGATTACCCTTAGGCTCATCAATGACACTACTTCGGATGCACGACGTCAGTGCGGTAAAAGCTAATAACCCTGCTCCAATTAATAATGAAATAGAGTAGCGATGCATATTTTGATAATTGAGTTGGTTTATTTTCATATTCTTAAGTATGGTAGTATTACTCCATAGGTATAATGATTGGTGGTAAAGGATTCCATTCATCAACCTTCAATACATTGTGATCTTCATCGCAGATATTTGCTCCGTTCTCATAAATCACTATGTACCGTTGGTTTTTGGCATACTTAACCTGCTCTGTTACGTCAAATTCGAGAAACAGATGGTCATCACTCTCAGTAATTGCATATATAGCCAGTTTATGGAATTTCTCCAAGTCTTCCGGGCAGTGGCCGAATGCAATAAAGTGTCCTTCGAGTGTCTGCTCTCCGGTACGGACGAGTGAGAACGGAACGATGTTGTGTTCACCGATTCTTGATGCGTCCATCACTTTGACTCTTCCTGAAAGTCCGGACAGGGTTCCGGATATTTTCTGTATTGTTTCAATACATTCCACCCCGTCGATAACCACGTGAAAGTGCATGGTAAGGTTTTTGGGGTACAGAGTGACTACCTGCACAACTCCCGGCTGTCCATGCACATGTATATCTTCAACGGCATGTCCGTATGCTTCTTCCGCCTCTCGTGAAACACGCTCGTTCTGAGTGCCTTCAGCACGTCGGATTGTTTCATAGTCGTCGCTGATATTGAAATCTTCTCCGGCTCTAACCTCCATTCCGGACAGCGGATGGGCATTTCTTGTGTAAACGGCAAAGGTGTTATGTGTGTTTGTGTTTTCATAAAGCAGTGTCTCTGTGTCGGAATTGAGACACAGGAAGTTATAATCTCCTACTTTAAGTTCAATCAATCCACCGTGAGTACCAACAAAATCAATGCGGTGACTATAGTTGTTTGATCCGTCTTTGGGATATACGTACAACGCCATAGATTTTACAAGGTCCTCACCTTCGGGCGCATCCCACCAAGCAAAATCCACCCTTAGCATTCCGGTGTGCGGGTGATGCCAACAAAGAGGTTTGTGCTCACACGAGGACGCACCGACGGTAAGCAGTATAATTGTAATTATCCTGCGAACGGTTCTGTACTTTAATATGTTAACGAATCGGTTCATTCGCTAATGTCCTCCTTTCTCTTTCTCTTTCCGCTTTCTTTTCCTTATCCTCGTTATAATTGAGGCTACCAATAAGCCAGACGAGTGAAAGCTCTATCTTAGTGGGTGTTATTGCAAGTCGTTTTCGTGTTTTTTTCCACACATAGTGGTCATCAATAGGTACATATCTGTAGTAGTTGCCGAAGTGGCAGCCAACTCCGAGTGTAAAGTCAATGTTAAACCTGGCACTGATGGGCTTTGAATAACCGTAAGCAATACCTCCACCCTTTGTCCATCGTCGTCCCTGATAGCCTCTGTGTCCAAGCTCGAAGTCATAGGTGAGCAGCTGGAAGTATGTGCCCAAATGGTGTCCTGTAAGCGGTTTTTCATGCGCTTTCTTTCCCATCCATTTTCTGAATTCGATATCACCGCCATAAGCTCTCCAGTACCAGTGCTTGTGGTCGCATTTCCACCAGGCATATTCCCAGTTTACCGCGACGGACCAGTTGTTTCCCATATACACATCCACTCCGAGGCTTGGCACTAATGCGAGATCATATAGAAGATTGGTCTTGAATGCCGCATAAAAGGGGAGCTGCGGTAAAAGCCTGTTGAACTTGAATTTGAATCTAAGCGTGTCAATGGAATCATGGAGTTCAAGAGGCCTGAACATGGCTTTTCTCAAGCTATCGAGCTTGAAAATGCGGTCGAAAATAATCTGCACCTGAGAGGCACGCAACGGGGGATAATATTTTTGATACAGGTATTGCCAGGGAATACTCCATTTAAGAGCTTTGAGTCGTTTCACACGGTCATCACCGGGTCCGGGATGGTCGATGATATAAAGAACCTGATCTCTGTTTGGCACATCGGGGTCGTTAAGCACAAATCTCTTTAGTCCTTCCCAGTCAACGCCGGGGTACTCGTAAGTAACCTGATATTCGTTGAATGGCACTATGGAGTTGTCCTCAATGTACTCTGTGATACGGTCGGCGCGTTGTTTAGACAACCAGTTGTTGAATCGCTTGGTGCCTTCCGGTGATGCACCGCCTTTGATGTTTATAGATCTGAATCGATATTGTGGATTTGTCTGCACTTTGTGTAGTTCATTAATGAAGGAGTCGAGTCTTTCCGAGTTGCGCTTATAATCAGGGAGCAGATTGACTTTGGACTGATGGAAATATACACGCACACCAATTGTGTCGGCTATCAGTTTAAGAGCTGAAGCTCTGGGCACTGCAACCGCAAACACAAAAAATAGTGCTATGACTAGTTTCTTTCTCATGTCGATCCCTTACACAACTCTGCAAAAAAATCAATTAAATACGCTCTATTACACCTGTAATCTGTATATTTTACAGTTTATGATTGGTTTAGTTGTTTTTAGCTGATATGCAGAATGGGGCAAAATTAGTAAAAAAATCTAATTACCAAGTATATCAATGGGTTTTTAACATGACAAACGCGATAAAATCTTATTTATTGCCGAACCGGTTATAAAAAAATTCGGCCGCTTGAAAAAGCGACCGGTGTGAATTTTCAATCTTTACAGATAGTGCTTCTAACTCAAGGTATCACTTAAACCTAAATCTCAACTCCTGAAATCCGATTGAGGAGGTTTAATGAAAGTGTGTAAGAAGTGTTAGTGCTAAAAATTCATCGCAAATTTAGAAAATTTATTTTGAAATTTCCCAAATAATCATAAAATAGATTTGCAAAAAAAGTAAAAGAAACCGATAAAGTGTACACTTTACAGCTATTTATCGTCATTTTCATATCTTTGATATAAATAAAGATTGAACTATATTAAATAGTAAATTGTTAAATTTGCAAAGCGGTGAAGTGTAATTTCATTCGCCGTTCACGTTTTAACGCAATGATTTATGGGTAAGAATTTCCGGCGTAATAATATTTGCCGCTATATGCTGGCGGCTTTAGTGCTGTCGGGTGCAGCCGCGCCATCATCCGCACAAACTGTGAGCCTTGACTCCTGCCGCAGCATGGCTTTGCAGAGCAACAAGCGTATGCTCATAGGCAATGAGAGTGTAAAACAGGCTCATTATCAGAATCAAGAGGCATTTGCCGCATATTTACCGGCTATAGATTTTGCTGGCGGGTATATGTATAATCAGAAAAATCTTTCGGTATTTTCCAAAGACCAGTTACTACCGACCAAGACATTTAATCTCGAAAAACAGACTTACGAATTCAATCTTGTCAAGAATCCCATGACCGGTGAGCCGGTAAAGGGTCCTGATGGACAGTATATTCCGGAGACAGTGGCTCTGATTCCGAAGGATGCCATGACATTTAACGTGCATAATGTGTTTTTCGGAGCGGTGACATTGACTCAGCCCGTATTTATGGGCGGTAAGATTGTTGCCATGAATAAAATCACCAAATTCGCCGAGAATCTTGCAAAAGAGATGCGCAGTAATGAGGCGGAAAACATTATCTATGCAGTTGATGCGGCTTACTGGCAGGTGGTTTCGCTCAAGGCAAAGAAAAAACTCGCCGACTCCTATGTGTCACTTCTTGATACCCTGCGCTCCAACGTAAACGCAATGGTGGAGCAGGGAGTAGCCACCAAAAGCGACCTTCTCACTGTTGAGGTGAAGCTTAATCAGGCTCAGGTGGATCAGACCAAGGTTGACAACGGATTGGTTCTTTCACGCATGGCACTCGCTCAGGTGTGCGGATTGCCGGTGGATACCCGGATGCAGCTTGCCGATGAGGATTGCTCACTTGAGTCTGTGGAAGGCACCACTCCTCCGGCAACAGAATATAATATGGAGGATGTTTATGCCCGCCGCCCCGACCTGCGGGCTCTCGCTATCGGCGTGAAGATTTATGAGCAGAAGGCGAATGTGGAGAAAGCGTCCATGATGCCCAATCTTGCAGTGATAGGAGCATATTCTTTCAGTAATCCAAATATGTTTGACGGTTTCAGCCGACGTTTTGCCGGAGGCTTCAATGTGGGAGCTATGCTTTCGGTGCCTATCTGGCACTGGGGCGGCAACTATAACAAGTACCGTGCGGCAAAGGCTCAGACAAAGATAGCTCAGCTTGAGCTCGAAGATGCCCGTGAAATGGTGCAGCTTCAGGTGAGCCAGAGCGCGTTCAAGGCTCAGGAGGCAGTGAAGACCTTCAATATGACCGAAACCAACCTCACAAAGGCAAATGAAAATCTGCGTCAGGCAAATCTCGGATTCAGAGAGGGTGTAATGGCAATAGATAATGTAATGGAGGCGCAGACAGCATGGCTTAAGGCTAATTCAGAAAATATCGATGCAATGATTGATGTTCATTTGTGTGATGTTTATCTGAGCAAGGCTCTGGGCACTCTTGTTACTCCGAATTATAGTAATGACAATAAATAAAAGCGTTATGGCAGATATGTATAGCAGCAATGCAGAGAAGCGTGAGTCAAAAACCATAATGGTTGCTCTCGCAGGAGTAGTGGTGGCAACATTGGCTCTCGCCATCATAGGATTCTGTTTTTTGAATGAGCCGGATGAGATAATCGAAGGTCAGGCTGATGCCACTTCAGTGAGAGTGAGCGGCAAGTTGCCGGGCAGAGTGCTCGAATTTTATGTGAGCGAGGGAGATATGGTCAAGGCAGGTGACACTCTGGTGCATATTCACTCGTCGCTCGCAGAGGCAAAACTGATGCAGGCTGAGGCTATGGAAAGCGCCGCCGCCGCTCAGAATAAGAAGGTTGACGCTGGCACACGCTCTCAGATAATAACCGCTGCAAGAGAGCTGGTGGCACAGGCCCAGGCTGCCGTGACCATTACCAAGAAAACTTATGACCGAATGGAGGCTCTGTACAAGCAAGATGTGGTGAGCGAGCAGAAGCGCGATGAGGCTAAGGCTGCTTATGATGCGGCGGTAGCTTCAAAGGCGGCAGCCGAAAGCCAGTTGAGTCTTGCCATTTCCGGTGCTCAGAAAGAGGATAAGGAGAGTGCGGCAGCTATGGTAACCGTAGCCAAAGGCGGTGTGGCTGAAGTGGAGAGTCTGCTTGAGGATCAGTACCTCACAGCACCGTGCGATGGACAGATAGACCAGATTTATCCGGAGGTTGGCGAGCTGGTAAGTCTCGGTGCGCCAATCATGAGTGTGCTCAAAGTCGAGGATAAATGGGTGGTATTCAATGTCCGCGAAACCCTTCTCAACGATATGAAGCTCGGCGATACAATCAATATCATGATTCCCGCTCTTGATAAGAAGGAGGCTAAGGCGCGCATATATTATGTGCGAGACCTCGGCAGCTACGCAACGTGGAGGGCTACCAAGGCAACCGGAGACTGGGACAGCCGCACATTTGAGGTGAAGGCACGTCCGATTGAGGCGATAAAGGATTTACGTCCCGGCATGACTGTGATTTATAAGAAATAACAATTTATCCTTAAAAGGAGATGTTTAAGATATTTTGGCAATCAATTAGTTACGGTTGGCGTAAACTATGTTCACGCAAGGTTTATCTTGTGAGTTGTGTGGTTGTGCCGATACTATTCGCCGTATTCTTTATCGATTTGATGAAGGAGGGATTGCCACTGAAGGTACCTGTATCTGTTGTTGATCAGGATCAGTCTTCACTTTCAAGGAGGGTTACACGCAATCTCGGCGCATCCGAGTTGATAGCTGTTACGCATAAAGACGAAAGCTATGCAACCGCTCTTGCTCGTCTGCGCAAAGGTGAAACATTCGGTTTCTTCATTATTCCTCATGATTTTCAGAAGGATGCAATCTCAGGAGCGGGTACTACAATAACTTATTATAGCGATTTGTCGGTCTTTGTTCCGGGGTCTCTTGCTTATAAAGGATTCAAGACCGCTGCGGTGACAACTGCCGGGGGCGTGGTGCAAACCACCCTTGTAAGCACCGGAATAAATGAAAGTGTAGCCGGAACTCTTTTGCAGCCGGTGGTGATAGCTGAGCAGGGTATAGGCAATCCGTGGATGAATTACTCCATATATTTATGCAATTCATTTATTCCCGGAGTGGTGTCTCTAATGGTGATGCTGATGGTTTGCTTCACAGTGTGCGAGGAGATTAAAAACGGCACCTCTGTTGAGTGGCTCAGAGAGAGCGGTGGCTCCATGCTATGTGCCGTTCTCGGTAAGCTTATACCTCAGGCAGTGGTTTTCAGTGTGATAGGGGTGGGGCTTCAGGCAGTGATGTTCACTATGGCTCATTTCCCCATGAACTGCCCTGCATGGCACATGGTGCTTGCAATGATTCTGCTTGTTATAGGCAGCCAGGGACTGGCATTGGCGCTTGTGTGCGCTATTCCAAACCTGCGACTGAGTACGAGTCTGGCATCTCTGACAGGTATTCTGGCATTTTCAATAGCGGCATATTCTTTTCCGGTTCAAAGTATGTATGGGGCTATAGGAATATTCAGCTATATTCTCCCTCCCCGCTACTATTTCCTTATCTATGCCGATCAGGCTCTTAACGGTATTCCGCTTTATTACTCAAGGTGGTACTATGTGGCTTTGATGATATTTCCGTTGGCGGGGCTTCTTGGATTGAACCGCCTGAAGAAGCACTGCCTGAACCCGGTGTATGTGCCATAATAATAAATTGTAATGATTATGAATTCTGTAAACGGCATATTGGGATGGTTTCAATCTGTGGCAAAGGTCTGGGCTCGCGAGTTCAGGCTGGTGTTCGGCGATATGGGTGTTATTATATTTTTCTTTCTCCTGCCGCTTGGCTATCCGGTAATATATACCTTGATATATAATACAGAGGTTATCCGCAACCTGCCAATAGCTGTTGTTGACCACAGCCGGAGCCCCGAAAGCCGCGAACTAGCCAGAATGATAGATGCTACCTCGGCACTGGAGGTTTACGATTATTGTACCGACATTCCTGCGGCAAGACGTTTGAGCAATGAGAAGAAGGTGTTCGGAATATTGGAGATTCCGGCTGATTATGCAAAAAAAATAGGTCGCGGAGAGCAGACCCAGGTGACTTATTATGCCGATATGAGCCTGTTGCTTCGCTATCGTGCCGCTCTCGGTGCCCTTACCGATGTGCAGCTCAGTCTCGGTGAAAATATTCGTGGCGAGACAATTGACAATCTCGGCATTATTGCTCAGAGCCTTGGTGGTAATTCCATAAGTAATGACGCTGTGTTTACAGGTGACCCCACTCAGGGGTTCGCTTCCTTTATTATTCCCGGCATAATAGTGCTGATATTGCAGCAGAGCATGGTGCTTGGCATTACAATGATTGCCGGTGGTGTGAGCGAGCGTCGCCGTCGCAACCGTGGTTATGATCCTATGAGTGTGGAAGCTCCGGCAGGTGCGACTATATTGGGAAAGACACTGTGCTATCTGGTGTGCTATATTCCGATGACATTGTATGTTCTCCATATAGTTCCGATGATGTTCTCGCTGCCTCATGTAGGCGATATCTGGCACAGCTTCACGTTTATACTGCCTCTGCTGCTGGCAAGCGCAATGCTCGGTCAGTTTATCGGAGTGTTTGTTACAGAGCGCGAAAGTTCCATGCTTGTAGTGGTGTTTACCTCTGTGGTGTTCCTCTTTTTGAGCGGACTCACATGGCCTCGATACGCAATGAGTCCGTTCTGGACACTTGTGAGCGATGCTGTTCCTGCCACATGGGGTGTTGAAGGATTCATCCGTATAAACAGCAATGGAGCCACTCTTGCAGAGGAATCGCATCCTTACACCATGCTTTGGGTGCTTACGGGTGTATATTTTGTTGCCGCTTATATTATGCGCCGAATAGGTTTTGGCGGAAAAAAGGCGGAAGCACACAGTAGCGTGGGCAAGCTCTAAGAGTCTGCATTTAACATTTATTTTTGAAACGGCTCTAAACTCTTTTTTGATTGTCACATTTATTGTGACTACCTTTGCAGAGTTATGGACAGGCATAAGTTTGCACCGGGAGTGCGTGAATGTGAAGAGAGAGTAACGGCTGTCGTGAAGCAGCTGGTGGATGAACGCTGTACCCGTCTGCCCCATGAGGGTATAAATGGAGGTGCTCCGCTCCCGAGTCATGATGACGTAAGCAAGATAATATCACTGAGCCGCAGACTCGTTTTTCCGGGATTCTTCGGCGCTTCGGGAATATCCTATCATAATCTGGAGTATTATGCCGGAATTGCTGTTGAGGAACTATACAATTGCCTCAAAGTTCAGATTGCGGCAGGGCTGGCTTTCGGTGAACCGGGCAACAGTCATATTAAGGATAAGGCTCGGGAGATGGCTCTTGAATTTGTTGAGCAGTTGCCGGAATTGAGGCGCGTATTGTTTGCCGACGCCCAGGCAACCTATGTAGGAGATCCGGCCGCAACATCCGTGGATGAGGTTATTTTCTGTTATCCGGGTGTCAGAGCCACAGTGAATTATCGCATAGCTCATATACTTCAGCAGCTTGGTGTGCCGGTTATTCCGCGAATGATCAGCGAGCAGGCTCACCGTGACACCGGAATTGATATACATCCCGGGGCTTCGATAGGCGAGGGGTTTGTTATTGATCACGGCACCGGTGTTGTTGTCGGAGCTACTTCCATAATAGGCAAAAATGTGAAATTGTATCAGGGAGTTACTCTTGGAGCCAAGAGTTTTGACCGTGATGAGAACAATAATCCGGTAAAAGGTGTGCCTCGGCACCCTATTATCGGTAATGACGTGATTATTTATGCCAACAGCACTGTGCTCGGCAGGATAACCATTGGCGACGGTGCCATTATCGGAGGTAACCTTTGGGTGACCGAAGATGTGGGTGCAGGTGAAAAACTTGTGCAGGCACGGCCTGACAATATTTTAAGATTCAAATAATATTTCCCGAAAACAGTGATGGAGGATAATTTCAAGTTTGAGATGGTTGCCAAGACTTTTCACGGTCTTGAGGACGTTCTTGCAGAGGAACTGCGCGGTTTAGGTGCGATTAATGTTGAGCCGGGGCGCAGAATGGTGTCCTTTGAAGGTGATAAAGCTATGCTTTACAGAGCCAATATGTGTTGCCGCACGGCTCTTCGCATACTCAAACCGATATATAAATTTGTAGCACACGATGCCGATGACCTTTACGAGATGGTGAAGGAATTCGACTGGACGCAGGTGCTATCACTGGATAAGACTTTTTCACTTGACACGGTGAGCAACTCCGATGAGTTTACGCACTCACGCTATGTGACCTATCGCGTGAAGGATGCTATTGTGGATTTTTTCAAGGACCGCTTTGGCGCTGACAAACGCCCCGGGGTGAGACTCCAGGATGCCGACGTGATGATAAACGTTCACATTTCGGGTGAGAGAGTAACTCTTTCACTTGATTCGTCAGGCGAGTCGCTGCACAAGCGCGGATATCGCGTAGCTCAGACTGAGGCGCCTATAAATGAGGTGCTTGCCGCCGGTATAATTCTTAAAAGTGGCTGGAGGGGCGATTGTCCTTTTGTTGACCCGATGTGCGGCTCCGGCACCTTCCTGATTGAAGCGGCACTCATCGGTGCCGGTATCATGCCGGGTATATACCGTAAGAAGTTTGCATTTGAGTCGTGGAAAGATTTTGATGCGGAACTGTTTGACAGTATATATAATGATGAGTCGGGCGAAAAGGAATTGAAACAGTGTATCTATGGCTGTGACATATCTCCCAAGGCGGTAGCTATTGCAGAGAAAAATATAAAGCAAGCCGGTGTGGGTAAGTATATCAATCTGAAGGTAAGGCCGATATCTCAGTGGGAGGAGGCTCCGGAAGATGGTATTCTTGTGACAAATCCTCCTTATGGAGAACGAATCGGCTCGGAAGATATGGAGGGATTGTATCGCACTATAGGCACCAAACTTAAAAGGGTGTTCACCGGTTATCACGCATGGATAATTGGCTATCGCGAGGAGTATTTCAACTGCATAGGGTTGTCACCGTCAGTAAAAGAAACAATTTACAACGGAGCTCTTGAATGCGAGCTTAGGGAATATATTATATTTGACGGTGATTATGAGAGTTTCCGCAAGTCAGGACGTTCGCTCCGCGATGGTGAAGGCCGTGGTGAGAGAAAGCCGAAAGGTCCGCGCAGAATGACCGATGAGGAGTGGAAACGCGATGCTCGCAAGAAGGGATTTGGAGGCAAGGAGTCACGTGCTGAGAGCGGTTTTCGTAAGCACTCGGGCAATGATGTCCGCAGAGGTGAACGACACAACCGTTTGGAAGACAATTATCGTCCGAAAAAAGGGCGGTTTGCCCAGCGTGAACAGGAGCAGCCTGAAAGTGAAAATCCGCTGGCACGCCGTAGAAGCGAGTCTGCCTTGAATCAGCTCATTGGCAAGCAGCCTTCACTGCCGCCTGCAGAGGGAGGAGTGATGATGCGCAGCCGCAAAGGTTGGAAAAAGAAATAATATCTTGTTATGAATATACTATTACTCGGTAGCGGAGGTAGAGAATCCGCACTTGCCTGGAAGATGGCTCAGAGCTCAATGCTTGATAAACTGTTTATTGCTCCCGGAAATGGTGGAACCTCGCAGTATGGAACCAATGTGGCAATTTCTCCACTCGACTTTCCGGCAATAGGAAAGTTTGTGGCAGATAACGCAATAGATATGATTGTTGCCGGTAACGAGGATCCGCTTGTTGCAGGTATTTATGACTATTTTGAGAATAAGCCGGTCAAAGTGTGTGGTCCGTCCAAGGCGGGAGCGGCTCTGGAAGGTAGCAAGGATTTTGCCAAGCGATTTATGGAAGTTAATAATATTCCCACTGCAAGATACCGCTCATTTACCGCTGAAACACTTGAGGAGGGAAAGAAATTTCTTGCCACGCTGAAAGCACCCTATGTGTTGAAGGCTGACGGACTGGCTGCCGGCAAGGGTGTGCTTATTATTGATAATCTTGCCGAGGCTGAAAAAGCTCTTGAGGAGATGCTTGGCGGAATGTTCGGCAAATCATCGGCAACAGTTGTTATCGAAGAATTTCTTAGCGGAATAGAGTGCTCGGTATTTGTTCTCACAGATGGCAACGGCGGTTATCGCATTCTCCCGGTTGCGAAGGATTACAAGCGTATTGGAGAAGGTGATACAGGACTGAATACCGGTGGCATGGGGGCTGTGAGCCCTGTGGTATTCGCAGATAAGGAGTTTATGGATAAGGTTGAGAGCCGCATTATCAAGCCTACAATCGAGGGTCTTAAGAATGCAGGTATAACTTATCGCGGATTCATTTTCCTCGGTCTTATCAATGTTGATGGAGAACCGATGGTGATTGAATATAATGTGAGAATGGGCGACCCGGAAACTGAAGCTGTGATGCTCAGGGTTGACGCTGACCTGGTGGAACTCCTTGATGCGGCTGCCTCAGGTAATCTCGGTGATATAGAACTTAGGCATAACCCCAAACCGGCTGTTACGGTAATGATGGTTTCAGAAGGTTATCCCGGATCTTATCCTAAAGGAAGGGTAATTACCGGAATTGATGAGGTGACAGAGAGCATACCGTTTCATGCAGGTACTGCTGTCAATGCCGAGGGGCAGCTCGTTACCTCCGGTGGACGCGTTATATCTGTAAGTTCAACCGGTAATGATATTGCTGAAGCTCTCTCCAAGAGCTATGCATCTATTGAAAAAATCAAATTTGACGGTAAATACTCCAGGCGTGATATCGGTCGCGACCTATTGAAACTTGCAGCTGACTCAAAATAAAGGCTACTCGTGAAAAACGCGGAAAATAAAATAACAGCGGTACTTAAGTCATCGGGATTTGCATGGCTGCTCATCATCGAGTCTTTTGTAATGGGCTGGGCTGCCTTTTTTTCCGGATTTTGTGCTGAAAACATATCTGTTGACGGCATCTGGTTGCCTAATTTTGACAATGTTGCATCAGCCAGAGATATTTCCATAATATTCGCGGTGGTAATAATCGGGCTGTGCTGTATTGTTATGGCAGTAATAGGCAAGATGTACAATGTGCTGAAAACCACAGCTATGCTGTTTGTGGGGTTGTTTTCGGTAATGGTTTCGAGTACTCCTGAGCTATATGTATCACTTGACACCGGTGTAGTTCTTGCATTTGTAATACTGTTATGTGTCGCATTACTTTATTCCACCTATCTGGCTCCTCAACAAACCAGACGTATATTTCTAATATACTTCCTGATAGCCTGTGGAATATTATTTGACTACTCATTCCTGCCCTTCATTTTTGTATTTTTCATAGGGATGAATCAGATGCGATGTTTTAGTTTGCGAACCTTTCTTGCTGCACTAATCGGTTTGATTACTCCTGTGTGGATATTGTGGGGCTTCGGACTATTGAATTTGCATGAATTTGTAATACCTGATCCCTTATATGTTTATAAATGGTTCCTTGCAAAGGAGGGCTTTGACACATTCATCTGTGTAGGATTTGCAATGGTTATAGGCTTGATTCTCGGTGTTTGTAATCTGATGAAGACAATAGCGTTTAATGCACGAAACAGGGCATTTACAGGTGTATGGAGTGTTATGGGCATTATTTGCGGTATCTTATGTTTCATTGATTTTACGAATATATGGGCTTATGTGCCGCTTCTCTACATCTGTGTGGCATATCAGGCTGCGCTTTTTATGCGATTGTTTGAGCATTACCGGTCTTACATTGTCATTCTTATAATCCTTATACTGTATATAGGCTTTTTTGTATGGAATCTGACAGTATAAAAGTCATAGTAGAGAATAAGATACCTTTTTTCAAGGGGTTGCTGGATGATGTAGCGGAGGTAAGCTATCTGTCTCCGGAGGAAATTACCGCTGAAGCAGTAAAGGATACAGATGCGATAGTTACTCGCACACGCACCAGATGTGATAAAAATCTACTTGAGGGCAGTCGCTGCTCGCTTATAGCAAGCGCAACTATCGGACTGGATCATGTAGATGTGGAGTGGTGTGAGCAAAATGGAATAGAAGTGAAGAATGCTCCGGGATGTAATGCTCCGGCTGTCGCGCAATATGTTTTTGCATCACTGCTCTCCATGGGTGTGGAACTTGAGGGTAAGTGTCTCGGAATAATTGGAGCCGGCAATGTAGGCAAAATTGTGGCTGACTGGGGCAAGCAGTTGGGCATGAAGGTTATAATAAACGACCCGCCGAGAGAACTTGTTGAGGGTAAGGGCGAGTTTGTGAGTCTTGACACTATAGCTGCTGAGGCTGATGTGATTACCTTTCATACTCCTTATACAAGGAATGGAGTATTTGCCACACGTCATTTGCTTGATTCACAGCTTGTTGATAAATTCAGACGCAAGCCTGTAGTTATTAACTCTGCCAGAGGGGCGGTCACTGATACTAAGGCGCTCGTGAAAGGTATGGCTGATGGTAAGATTTCCCATCTCATAATAGACTGTTGGGAGGGTGAGCCGGAAATATCCAGGCAGTTGCTGGAGATGGCGTCTGTTGCTACTCCGCATATAGCTGGATATTCCTTGCAGGGTAAGCAGAGGGCTTCCTACACCGCAGCGCATGAGGTGGCGGATAAATTCAGTTTAAGGATGAAATCGGTTCCGGAAATGCAATATCTGCCTGAAAAGGTTACTGAGGAAGATATAAAAAAATCATATAATCCCATTGACGACACAGTCTCTCTGAAAAATGCTCCGGAAATGTTTGAATCGCTGCGAAACAATTACAAGTTGCGAAACGAAGTTCTATTCCCGGAGCAGTAAAACCTAAACAGATAATCCGTTTCAAGTGTTAATAAATAATTGGCAAATATTTGGTTATGAACAATAATATAAGTGATTCAATTCGTTATGTTGGTGTTAATGACACAGATATACAGTTTTTTGAAAATCAGTATCCTGTGCCAAAAGGCATATCATATAATTCATACCTTTTAATAGACTCAAAAATTGTGCTCTTTGACACTGTTGACCGTGGTTTCGGTGATGAATGGCTTGAAAAAATTCATCTTGAACTCGGTGACCGCAAGCCGGATTATCTTGTAGTGCATCACATGGAGCCAGATCATTCCTCAAATATTACCCGTGCAATGACTGAGTATCCTGAGATGAAGTTGGTTGCTTCACGCCAGGCTGTGAATATGTTACCGCAGTTTTTTGAGGATTACAATTTTGAAGGTCGCACTATGGTTGTTAAAGATGGTGATACTCTTTCAACCGGGTCACATGAATTGACTTTTCTTACAGCTCCCATGGTTCATTGGCCGGAGGTACTTGTTTCATACGAAAAGACTGAAAAAGTGGCTTTTACAGCAGACGCTTTCGGGAAATTCGGCTCTACTGATTATGAAGACGACTGGGTAAATGAGGGCAGACGTTACTACATAAACATCGTAGGGAAATATGGAACGCAAACACAAGCTCTGTTAAAGAAGTTTTCTCAACTGGAGGTTAGTGTTATAGCACCTCTGCATGGGCCCGTGCTTAAGGATAGTATTGGTAAATATGTGGCTCTTTACGATATCTGGAGCAGCTACAGACCCGAAACAGAGGGCGTGATGGTTGCTTACGCATCTGTTTATGGAGGCACCAAAGAATGCGCTCTTGAGTTTGCCGACATTCTCAGGGCAAAAGGTGTTGACAATGTGATTACCTTCGATTTGTGCCGACAAGAACTTTCGGAGGCGGTGAGTCAGGCATTCAGGATGAGCACTCTCGTACTTGCCGCTGTAACTTATGATGCCTCACTGTTCCCTCCGATGCATCATTTTCTGCATCATTTGAAAATGAAGAATTTCAGAAACCGAAAAGTTGCCATTATTGAAAACGGGTCATGGGCTCCGGTTGCCGGAAAACTGATGACGGAAACAATGAGTTCCCTTCCTGATATAACCATTATTCCTCCCATGATTACAATCAAGAGCAGAATGAATGGCGCAACGCGAGAAGCAATGAATCAACTGGCAGAAGCAATAGCCGCAGATGGCAAAGTTTCAGATTAATATTCTGGGTTGCGGCTCTGCAACTCCTACTTTGCGTCACAACCCGTCATGTCAGGTGATAGATTTCCGAGATCGACTGTTTATGATAGATTGCGGTGAGGGAGCACAGGTTGAGATGAGGCGGATGAAACTCAGTTATCAGCGTCTTTCTCACATTTTTATAAGTCATCTTCATGGAGATCACTGTTTCGGTCTGCCCGGACTTCTCTGCACCATGGGGTTGCACCAGAAAGGTGGCAAGGTAACAGTGTGCATGCCGCAACAGGGTCTTGAACTGTTTCGCAGTTTCGTAAATTATTTCTGCAAGGAAACACCGTTTGAAATAGAGTTTATCCCCGTTCCCAAAGAGGGTGGTGTTGTGTATGAAGATCACGCTCTTATAGTAGAAGCATTTCCTCTGTATCACAGAGTGCCTTGTTACGGATATATATTCCGGGAGAAGCCCAAGCAGCGTCACATAAACGGAGAAATGGCAAAGTTTTACCAGGTGCCCGTGTACATGATGAACGATATTAGATGCGGGGCGGATTTTGTAACCCCTTCAGGAGAAGTGATACCGAACAAAATTCTAACCACACCGGCGGATGCCGCCACAAGCTATGCTTACTGCTCTGATACGGTGTTTGACTCCAGAGTAGCCGAGTCGGTAAAGGGTGTTGATGTCATTTATCATGAGGCAACTTATGCTGATGATAACATAGATAAGGCTCTTGAAAGAGGGCACTCAACCGCCAGGCAGGCAGCGATAATAGCGCGCGAGGCAGGCGCACGTGAGCTTATTATAGGGCATTACTCAAAGCGTTACAAAGATTATGAGGTGATGCTTAGTGAGGCAAAAGAGGAATTTGACTGTGTGATTGCTGCCGATGAAGGTATGAAAATTGATTTGTTATGACAGAGGACGAGAGATTCATGCGCATAGCGCTTGACGAAGCGAATAAGGCTGCTGAAATAGATGAAGTGCCTATCGGAGCTGTGATTGTGTGTGACGGCAGAGTGATAGGGCGTGGTCATAATATGACAGAGACGCTTAATGATGTGACTGCTCATGCCGAGATGCAGGCTATTACTGCAGCAGAGGCTGCCATGGGTGGCAAATATCTGGATAAATGCACCCTTTATGTTACTGTGGAGCCATGCCTGATGTGTGCGGGCGCCATTGGTTGGAGTCAGCTTAAGCGCATAGTGTATGGAGCCGGTGATTCCAAAAGAGGTTACACAACATATACGCAAATTCCGTTTCACCCTAAAGCAACAGTTACCTCCGGTGTCCTCGCGGATGAATGTTCAGCTCTGATGAAGAGTTTTTTTGCGAAAAAGCGTAGTTAGCCCTTACCGGTAATAATCTTCTTGATGTCGTTAAGTTTGGTCAGTGCGTCAATAGGTGTGAGATTGTTGATATCTGTCTGAATAATCTCATTTCTGATTTGTGACAGAACCGGGTCATCGAGCTGAAAGAAAGTCATTTGCATCTGTCCTGCTCCACCTTTGGAGATATTGTCAAGAGTTTTTTCTATAACCTCCTTATTTTCCTTTCTGTTTGCACCTTCAAGTTGTGTCAGCACCTTGGTAGCCCTGTCAACGATGGTGCGTGGCATTCCTGCGAGTTTTGCCACATGAATACCGAAGCTATGTTCGCTTCCTCCCCGAACAAGTTTGCGCAAAAATACGATTTTGCCATCTATCTCGCTTACAGATACATTGTAGTTGACTATACGGCTGAAATTTTTCTCCATCTCATTCAGCTCGTGGTAGTGTGTGGCAAATAGGGTTTTCGGTCGAAGGTCAGCGAACTCATGGATATACTCCACAATAGCCCATGCTATGGAAATACCGTCATAAGTAGAGGTTCCTCTGCCGAGTTCATCAAATAGTATCAGGGACCGGGCGCTCATATTGTTGAGAATGGATGCGGCTTCGGTCATCTCTACCATGAATGTGCTTTCGCCGAGTGAAATATTGTCGCTTGCACCCACACGGGTGAAAATTTTGTCAACAACACCGATTTTAGCGCTCTGAGCTGCAACGAAGCAGCCAATCTGAGCCAGGAGTACATTTAGTGCGGTCTGACGCAACAGCGCTGACTTACCGGACATATTCGGTCCTGTAATCATCATTATCTGGGTGCCGTTGTTTGATAGGCTCACGCTATTAGAAATATACGGTTCACCCGCAGGAAGCTGTTTTTCTATAACCGGATGCCTTCCTTCAACAATGTCTATTTCCAGTGAGTCATCCACAACAGGTCTGTTGTACCTGTTCTCTATTGAAATTCTGGTAAATGAAAGAAGCACATCCAGCTGCGCGACAAGCATGGCATTTTTCTGAATGGCATGGATATATTTGGTAATCTCGGCAACGAGTGAATTATATATCCGTGTTTCAATCACACCAATCTGCTCCTGAGCACCGAGAATTTTCTCTTCGTATTCCTTGAGTTCCTCCGTGATATACCTTTCGGCGTTGACAAGAGTTTGCTTGCGAATCCATTCCGGCGGAACTTTGCTTTTGTGGGTATTTGTGACCTCTATATAGTAGCCGAAAACGTTGTTATAACCGATTTTCAGGCTTGGAATACCTGTAGCTTCGCTCTCTCTTGCCTGAACCTTCATGAGATAATCCTTGCCCGAAAATGCAATTTCTCGCAGTTCATCGAGTTGAGCATCCACTCCGGATTTGATAACAGGTCCACGGCCGAGTGCTATAGGGGCGTCATCCACAATGGTATTTTCAATAGCTTTCGCTGCATCAGAGCAAGGATTCAGTCCGGCTCCGATAGCTTCCACTCCCGGATTCTGAGCCATTTCACATATATCCTTGATAGGCTTGATTGCCCTGAGTGCGTTGCGAAGCTGCACGAGTTCACGGGGTGATACTCTGCCAACACCGATTTTAGATACGAGTCGTTCCATATCGCCAACCTGTTCCAGCCAGCTTTTAAGCTCATCTCTCTCCTCCGGTTTTCTGAAGAAATACTCCACAACATCCAGACGTCTGTTTATCTCACCGGCATCTTTCAGTGGGAACAGTACCCAGCGCCTGAGCAATCTGGCACCCATAGGACTAATTGTGTCGTCAATCACATCAATCAGGCTCTTGCCTTCGCCACCCATGCTTTCCACAAGCTCAAGATTGCGCACAGTGAATTTGTCAAGTCGCACAAACCTATCCTCCTCAATCCTTGCGAGTGAAGATATATGACCAATCTGAGTGTGCTGAGTAATGTCGAGATAGTGAAGTATAGCTCCGGCTGCAACTACAGCCGCAGGCATATCATTGATGCCGAACCCCTTCAGGGTTCCGGTTTCAAACTGCTTCAGTAGTCTGTCTGTTGCCGCTTCTTTTGTAAAAATCCAGTCGTCAAGACCTGAGATAAGGCATTTGTAATTATAGAACAGCTCATCGAATTTTCTTTTGCGCTCGTTTTCAACCAGAACCTCTTTAGGAGCAAAATTCACAAGCAGTTTCTCGATGTAGTCAGGTTTACCCTCAGCGGTAAGGAATTCTCCGGTAGAAATGTCAAGAAAAGCAATTCCTACCGGTCCATTGCCGATATGAACTGCAGCCAGAAAATTATTCTGCTTATGGTCAAGAATATTATCATTTATGCTCACCCCGGGAGTCACAAGCTCGGTAATGCCCCTCTTGACAAGCTTTTTTGTGAGTTTCGGATCTTCAAGCTGCTCACATATAGCCACTCTCTTTCCGGCTCTGACAAGTTTGGGCAGATAGGTGTCGAGCGCATGATGAGGAAATCCCGCGAGCTCAACTGTAGCCGCGTATCCGTTAGCTCTTTTTGTAAGTGTAATACCGAGTATTTCAGATGCAGTTATAGCATCCTCACTGAAAGTTTCGTAAAAGTCTCCCACGCGGAAAAGAAGCACAGCATCGGGATGCTTCTGCTTCATTTCAAAGTATTGCTTCATCAGCGGGGTTTCAACAATCTTCTTAGCCATAGGAGTGACTTATTCGTCGATAGAGTAATTTAGGAAATCAACAAACGGTTTTACCGTGCGAAACATATCGGCAGCCACAAGAGGCCAGTCGTTGTTGCGGTAGAACTTTGTGCCGCAACGTGCGAATCTGCCATAATCCTTGCGGCGCAGCAATTCAGCCTGAGGATGGCTTCTATCCCAACCTTTAGGCACAGTTTTCAGTGTGTCACCAACCCAAACAGGAAAGTTTTTTCTGAGCTCCGGATTATCGATGATGTCTGTAAATTCCTCTATGTTATCAACTATTGCGTGACGCAGTTTTTTTAGAACAGGAGGTTCCGGGCACCAGATGCCGGCATAGAGTCCCTCATCATTTCCGCCTCTGATACCTGTTTCTATATAATAGCCTGCCCGGTCAGTTTTACGTCCCCACGGTGACACAGCTGCTGAGAAGTAGAGCTTGAATGGGGTTTTATCCGGGCTGAAGCGTGTATCGCGATATATCCGGTACGCGCAGCTTTTTGCTGTTTGTCCTGCCAGAGCCGGTTCCCAAGCTGTCATAGCAGCAATCATCCGGTCAATATCCTCCAGCCACAAAGCCCTTAGTTCCTCATACTCCTTCTTGTGTTCTGCAAACCAGGGTCGGTTATTGTTCTCTTTCAGTTGTTCAAAGAAAGTATGCAGTCTATCTATATAATTCATTATCAATCAATCTTGCGGATAAGTACAAGCCCGTGAGAGTCAGCGGCATTTTCTCCCCACTGCTCAACAACAGCTGTAAAAGGAGTTCCCGCTTCAAAAGAGTCAATGCTGAAAGTATATTGCACGGGCTCAGAAATTAAAGTATTGTTTCCGGCAACCTCTGCAATTTTTTCGTTCCTCTTGTAGATAGCCAGAGAGCCGAGATGAATTTTTGCATCACCTTTAAGTGGTATGAAAGTTATTTCATAGTTGCCGTTACCTGAAATCTTGCCGGTCGCATCAATATTCCAGTTGGCTTTTTTTGGCTGAATCTGGAGGGGATTCCATTCGGTGGCAATTCGTCCGTATTGCTTGTAAGCGGAATAGTCAGGAGCGTAATAAACCGGGAGCGATGTCTTTTTCCCGTCAACAACGGTAATGGCATGGAAATCCTGTTTAGAATCAGCGGTTACCGGAGTTCCATCATACAGAGGTGAGTGGATTGTAGGATAAGTGCCGTCAACAGTATAGCGAATCTGCGAGCCCGGAACTGATGGCGCGAGAGTGAATGTTACTCCGGCAGGTGATTCTGTTACAGATGTTACTTCCGGTTCAGGGATTCTATATACCGCACCTTTTGCATCCATCTTGGCATAGTGCTCGGTCAAACGTTTTTTGAACGCATCGAAATTGCGTCTGGATTCCTTGCCCCAAGCCACTTCAGAAACAGCCATCAGGCGAGGGAATGTGAGGTAATCGATATAGTTTTCAGAACGGTTTTCGTTGAGCTGCGGTAGCTCCTGAAGCACAGTGCCGTGAATAAACTGATCGCTCCACAGGCATCCCTGCACACCAATAACGGTAGATGAGTCGCTATAATCGTTTACCGGCATGGAGTAGCATTTTTCAAGTGAAATCGGCGGCATCCATGTAGCTGATTTTATTTCACCGGGAGTAGAGCTTTCGGGGAAGTCAAGATACATGTGTGTGGCAGGTGTGAGAATAGTCTTGTGACCGTCAGGCACAGCCATGGTAGTATCGCTGACGTTGTGCCATATCAGCGCCACAACAGGAGTTTCGACCTTTCCGCGTGTGATAATCTCCTCCCAGCCTATAACCGTGCGGTTTTTCTCCCTCATCATTTTTGCAACTTCATTTGTGAGCCATCCCTGGAGCTCGGAGGCTTTTGTCAGTCCCTCCTTTTTCATCAGTGCCTGACAGTCGGGGCACTCGTCCCATCGGGTATAAACAGCTTCGTCTCCACCTATATTAATATACTTTGAAGGGAACAGCTCAACCGTTTCGTCAAGAATATCGCGGAGAAACTTCATGGAACTTTCTTTTCCGACGCACAGCAAATCTCTACTGATAAAGTGCTGGCGTGGTAGCTCGTGCTGTAATCCTGTGCATGATAACCAAGGATACGCAACGATTGCTGAAAGTATATGGGCAGGAAACTCAATTTCCGGAATGATTTCAACGTTGCGGAGTCTGCCGTACTCAATTATTTCCTTGATGTCTTCCTGAGTATAGTAACCTCCGAGCTTGTTGTGCTCCGGTCCGGCGTAAGCACCAACCTCGGTGAGGCGCGGGTATTTCTTACTCTCAAGTCTCCAACCTGAATCATCGATGAGATGAAACTGGAGCTTGTTGAGTTTGTACATAGCCATCATGTCAATGAAATGCTTCACATAGTCCTTATCATGGAAATAACGTGCAACATCCAGCATCATGCCACGCCAGGGGCGCTCCGGCGCATCGGTGATGCTCACGCATGGGGCAGTCCATTCAACCCCCTTTACCGGGTGGGATGAATAAATTTCAGAGGGGAGGAGTTGTAGAAATGACTGTATGCCATAGAAAACGCCGGCAGCATCCGCCCCGGTAACAGTCACCCCTTTGGGTGTAACGTTCAGAGTGTAGCCTTCGGCTTTTTTTACTTTATCGTTATTTATGCCGAGTGTAATGCCGGCGTTACCTTTCTTTACCTGAAAAGTCATACCGGTTGAAGCTTCAAGCACATCTTTAAGGTATTCGGCATACTCTTTTGTGGCATCGGTAGTATATCCGATAGATGTGGCAGGTGATAATCTGAATGTTCCGGAATTTTCAACTATGGATTGCGGCTCGGGTATAACAGATATCTTAGCTGAACCGGCAATAGGAACAAAACATATTGCCGCACCAAGGGCAATGTCTCTCAGAAAGCATGGTATTTTCATCGGGAAAATGGTAAATTTGATGTTTGATGTGCAAATATAATGAAAAAACGGGTGAGAAGCGGCTTGGAGTAAAATGTTTTGGAAGCGTTAAAGATTTTTTTCTTTAATCGTTGGAATGATGGCTAATTTAATTTACTTTTGCAGAACGTATAAGTTCCGTTAATTCCAAATAACCGAAAAATAAATCTAAATTTCATTATCACTATGTGGTTAACATCCTCATCCATAGGAAGGAAGCTTGTGATGGCTATCACTGGAGCTTGCCTTATCCTATTCGTAACATTCCACTGTCTGATGAACGGTGTTGCGCTGTTCTGGCCTCAGGGCTACAACGCAGTGTGTGAATTTCTCGGTGCAAACTGGTATGCATTGGTAGCAACCGTGGGTCTTGCAGCCCTTGTTGTTATCCATATCATCTATGCAGTTTGGCTCACCCTTCAGAACCGTAAAGCTCGCGGTGCCGACCGTTATGCTGTAACCAGCCGTCCCAAGCAGGTTGAGTGGGCAAGCAAAAATATGCTTGTTCTCGGTATCGTGGTTCTTGCGTTCCTCGTTGTTCACTTCATTCAGTTCTGGGCAAAGATGCAGCTCGCCGAGATTCTCGGATGCGAGTATGAGGCAAACGGAGTTGAAGTTCCCCCCGCAGCCGGCACAATGTTTATTCAGATTGCATTTTCTCAGATCTGGACCCCCATTGTTTATATTATCGGCTTCGTAGCCCTCTGGTTCCACATGAACCATGGTTTCTGGTCAATGTTCCAGAGCGCCGGTTGGGACAACGATATCTGGATCAAACGTCTCAAATGTATCGGATGCTGGTGGACCACAATCGTAATTGGTCTCTTCATCGCGCAGGCAATAGTATTTACCGTTCGCGCAAACCGTGAGAACGCTTTTGAAACACAGCTCAAGGAATACTATGAGTGGAAGAGCGCAGCCAATGTGCTTGACACCGATGTGTTCAATGCCGGTGAACCTTTCAGCGAATCAGCTTCATGCGGTGAACAGGCTTGTGATAAAGCAGAGTGTGAAAACAATACTAACGAATAATTAACACAATCACAGATATGGCAGACTTAAAAAGTGTAGAGGGAATGATTGATTCTACCACTATAATGAAGGATTACGCCGACATCGAATCCTCCAAGCTCCCCGAATATCAGATTGACTCTAAAGTGCCCGAAGGTCCCATCGCAGAAAAATGGACCAACTATAAGGCTCATCAGAAACTCGTCAATCCCGCCAACAAGCGCAATCTTGATGTGATTGTGGTAGGCACAGGTCTTGCAGGTGCGTCAGCGGCTTCAACCCTTGCCGAACTCGGCTTCAATGTGTCTAACTTCTGCATTCAGGACAGCCCCCGCCGCGCTCACTCTATTGCAGCACAGGGCGGTATCAATGCAGCCAAGGATTATCAGAACGATGGTGACTCTGTGTACCGCCTGTTCTATGACACAGTTAAGGGCGGTGACTTCCGCAGCCGCGAAGCAAACGTTTACCGTCTTGCAGAGGTGTCAAACAATATTATCGACCAGTGTGTGCAGCAGGGTGTTCCTTTCGCACGTGAATACGGTGGTCTTCTTGCAAACCGTTCATTCGGCGGTGCTCAGGTAAGCCGTACTTTCTACGCTAAAGGTCAGACCGGTCAGCAGCTTCTTCTTGGCGCATACGCTTCTCTCAACCGTCAGATTCAGAAAGGTCAGGTTAAGTCATATAACCGCCGTGAGATGCTCGACCTCGTAATTATTGACGGTCGCGCACGTGGTATCATTGTACGTAACCTCGTTACAGGTGAGCTCGAACGCTATGCAGCTCATGCAGTGGTTCTCGCAACAGGTGGCTACGGACGTACATTCTTCCTATCCACCAATGCTATGGGATGTAACGGTTCAGCAGCTATTCAGGCATTTAAGAAAGGTGCTTACCTCTCAAACCTCGCATTCACTCAGATTCACCCCACCTGTATCCCTGTTCACGGTGAGGACCAGTCAAAGCTCACCCTTATGAGCGAATCGCTCCGTAACGACGGACGCATCTGGGTGCCCAAGAAAAAAGAAGATGCGGAAGCTATTCGCGCCGGTAAGAAAAAACCGACCGATATTCCTGATGAGGATCGCGACTTCTACCTGGAACGCCGCTATCCCGCATTCGGTAACCTCTGTCCCCGCGACATTGCCAGCCGTGCCGCCAAAGAGCGTTGCGATGCCGGTTATGGTGTTGGAACAGGCAATGCCGTTTATCTTGACTTCAAGTACGCTATCCAGCGTCTTGGTGCCGATGTTGTGCGCGACCGCTACGGCAACCTCTTCGATATGTATCAGATGATTTCTGATGACAATCCCTATGAAACACCGATGATGATTTTCCCTGCCAGCCACTACACAATGGGTGGTATCTGGGTTGATTACGAACTCCAGACTTCAATCAAGGGTCTCTTCGCAATCGGTGAATGTAACTTCTCTGATCACGGTGCAAACCGTCTTGGTGCTTCTGCGCTCATGCAGGGTCTTGCCGACGGTTATTTCGTGCTGCCTTACACCATGCAGAACTATCTCAGCGACCAGATCAAGGTGCCTCACTTCACCACCGACACTCCCGAGTTTGATAAAGCTCAGAAGGATGTTGAGGATCGTATCGCCAAACTCATGGCTATCAAGGGTACCAAGAGCCCCGACGAGATTCACAAGCGTCTCGGCCATGTGATGTGGAACCTTGTAGGTATGGGTCGCACACTTCAGAGCCTTGTAAAAGCTATTGACGAACTTGAGGATGTTCGCAAAGAGTTTTACAATGATCTCCGCATCGTGGGCAGTGCCAATGACCTCAACACAGAGCTTGAAAAGGCACTTCGTCTCGAAGACTTCCTCGTTATGGCTAAGATGATGGCTATTGATGCTCTTCACCGTAACGAAAGCTGCGGTGCTCACTTCCGTGAGGAGTACCAGACACCTGACGGTGAAGCTAAGCGTGATGATGAACACTATATGTATGTTAGCTGCTGGAAATATACCGGTGACAATGAGAAGCCGGTGCTTCTCAAAGAGCCGCTCAAGTACGAAGCTATCCAGGTTCAGACACGTAACTATAAGTCATAAACAGTAAACCACGGGGTTGTGCCGGTGGATTTTACCTCCGGCGCAGCCTACCAAATAAAAATCATATCAAATGGAAACAACAATCAGCGTAAACCTGAAAATTTGGCGTCAACGTGGTCCTAAGGAAAAAGGCCAGTTTGCCACATATCACCTCGACAATGTGTCGACAGGCAGCAGCTTCCTCGAAATGCTTGACATGCTCAACCAGCAGCTTGTTGAAAAAGGAGAAGAGCCTGTAGTGTTTGACAGCGACTGCCGCGAAGGTATCTGCGGTATGTGCTCGCTCTACATCAACGGTCATCCCCACGGACCGGTGCAGGGCATTACAACCTGTCAGCTCCACATGCGTAAGTTCAACGATGGCGATACAATTACCATTGAACCCTGGCGTTCTGCTGCGTTCCCGGTGATTCGTGACCTTATGGTAAACCGCAATGCTTTCGACCAGATTCAGCAGGCAGGCGGTTATGTATCGTTCAACTGCGGTGGTGCTCCCGATGCAAACGCCACTCCTATATCAAAAGAGGTGGCTGATGTGGCTATGGACTCTGCAACCTGTATTGGCTGCGGTGCTTGTGTAGCTGCTTGCAAAAACGGCTCAGCAATGCTCTTCGTTTCAGCAAAGGTGAGCCAGTTCGCCCTCCTGCCTCAGGGTCAGGTGGAACGCAAGCGTCGTGCCCGCGCTATGGTCAAGAAGATGGACGAGCTCGGATTTGGTAACTGCACCAACACCGGAGCTTGTGCAGCAGAATGTCCCAAAAACATTCCGCTGAGCAACATCGCGCGTCTTAACCGCGAATTTGTTAAAGCTAAATGCGCTGACTGATAAAGCGGCGTAAATAATACAATTAATTGGAGAGGGTGTGTCTAAAAAAATTGACACACCCTCTTTGTTATATCATAGGTTTCATTGGAATTTTACGAATCATCCGAATCATGGTACATCAGATATTTCGTATGTTTCTGATTCCGATGCCATACTGGCATATATTTTAACGCATTTTTAACGGGATTGTAAAATATACTATAGTATTATTCGTTATCTTTGCGAGATATTGGAAATAAAGTACACTTATCACATTGAAAATAAACCGGATTATTTGATATGAAGAATAAAGGATTACTGTTTATTACGTTAATACTGGCAAATATAGTTTGTTCCGAATCTGTGTGCGCTCAGAAAAAGGGTATTGTTGTAGATGGAAGTCACAATCAGAAGCACGCGATTCTTGAGGATTTCGGCAAGGCTAACGCAACCGGTATCAGGGAGGATTTTACAGAATTCTGGTATATTGTAGAGGATGTAACCGCACAGGAATGGACTGCTACTCTTACATATCAGAGAATGAAATCCGGAGAGGTGGATTTTTCAACCGCTACACCTCCGGAAACAGCATATAATTATGTGTGGGGTGGATGGCCGGGTATAAAACACAATGGTCAGGTGTTCTATACAAGCAAGTTTCTGTCAACAGCTACTGAAGATTATGATGTGTTTCATTCAGCACTTTCAATACTCACAAACACAGTCATAACTTACAATGGGGTAATGCATAAGGCTAATGTAAGCAAAATCGGAGATTATGCATTCAGCAACAGTAATATACGCTGCATTGATGTGATATTATGGAGCGATGATAACGATAATGAGCCTGATAAGAACCTCGAATTCGGAAACTATGTGTTTTACAATTGCAAGAACTTCATAGGGCTGCCCGAGGGTTCGCCTTATAAGGTTATTCCTAACAACGTAACCAAAATAGGCCGGGGTGTTTTCAAGGGATGCTCTGCTATGGAGCGGATGATTATCGGCGATAAAGTTGCGGTGATTCCCGAAGAGACATTTGACGGCTGTACAGCTTTGAAAGAGCTGAAACTGGGTAGCGGTGTCAAAGAGATTCGCTGCTCTATCACCGGACTCAAGAGGCTCGCTGTAAGTGCGCCTGTACCTCCGGCAGTAGCATCCGGTTGCACTGTGGAGGCTGAGGAAATTTGGGTGCCGGAGGAATATCTGGATGCCTACAAAACAGCCTGGGCAGGAAAAAATATCAAACCCTATAGTTTCAAGTTCAAAAATAATCCCGTAGTGGCTTATGCCGGTTATCAGGGAGAAGTGTATTTTGACCGTGTGTCTCCCGGAGAGGGCGAAAATAATTATGTTTATTGCTATCCGCGAGATAAAAAAAGTGACGGTTCACAGAATATCATCTGGACTGTTGACGGAACACATGGTAGCAACACCCCATCCGGCAAGTTCAAAACTGTGTGGTACTCATACGATTGCGACCAGCGAAAAATGCTTGCAGCAGGTAATGTTGTTTATGAAAACCGCACGCTTGTGAGATTCGACAGCCCGGGCACATACAAACTGTACTTTACCACTCTGGATATAACCAATCACACCGAGGAGGTTACGGTAGAGGTTGAAGCGCTTCCGGCAGGTTATGTGCCTGTGGAAAAAATTACCGTCAGTGATGCCGGTGCGCTCCTGAACCATACACTCAAAGTTGGAGGCAAAGAAAAACTGAGAGCAACGATAGGGACTGTTGACGGAACTACGGCTACTTTTGATAAGGTGACTTGGGAGAGTTCCAACCCCGAAGTGGCAACAATTAATCAGACAGGCGATAAGATTCTCGAAGTTACCGGAGTGAAACCGGGAGAAACTGTTATAACCGCACGCAGTACCGACCCGCGTATGCCGGATGTATATGGTACCTACACCCTTAGAGTGGTTCAGCTTATGGAAAGTTTTATACTTGAAGCGAATTACGGTGGAGTGTGGGATGAGATTGATAAGGTCGGCAACTATACTCTTGAAGGTATTGTTGGTGAAACTCTCCAAATTCGACCCGTTTGTTTCCCGGAGGGCACTTCACATACAGCAATGTATATAAATGTTGATCAGTTTACTTATGAGGGGCAGCATCCGGATCTTGAAATAGATGAACAGGCTGGTACTATCAAGCTGAACTCGGCAGGAAAAGCTCAACTCAACATTATGGTATTGGATGAAACTGTTCATAAAGAGAAGCCTGTTATAATCACGGTATCCGAACCCGGAAAAAAGGTTAATATGATCTGGGTAAAGGAGATTGAATCCGGTAAGCTGTATGACTACAGTAACGGTTATACCGGAGATGTCAGCGATCAAGTGCCAATCCGCCTTAGTTATAACGGCGATGCGGAGCGAAAGCAGGTTGTGTGGGAGTCAAGTGACCCCACAGTGGCAGAGGTAGTTCCTACCAATCAGATAGCTACTTTAGCTGAAGATAATGAGCCGCAATATCATTTTACCATTCTCTGTAAGAAGCCCGGAACAGTGCGACTTTCAGCAGCAGCTGCTGATGGCGGCACAGGCTATGCGAGCTTCCCGGTGACTGTCAATCAGCCGAAAGTGGTTTCAGTTCCGGTGAAACAGAAAGCTAAATATGAGTATGAAAGCAACAGGTACCAGCTGAAGCAATATGAGCAAAACTTCTTTTTTGAACTACATAAAGATGGCACAGCATCTCTTGTTCACCCTTCGGCAGGAACAGCTTCACCTTTGACAAGTGACGGAGTGCCTGCTGAGCCATACAACTTTGAA
Organism: Barnesiella sp.; assembly: GCA_014800945.1. GTDB lineage: Bacteria > Bacteroidota > Bacteroidia > Bacteroidales > Muribaculaceae > Paramuribaculum. The sequence continues at coordinate 46,264 of JAAVFD010000028.1, forward strand.
TATCCGGGAGATCTGTTCCTGTCAAGTTCAGGCTGGATATTATGGAGCCCTGTTATGGACTCGTTGCAGTATAAGAACCGTGATATGTATTTCACAGCTCTTGCTATTCCGGACGAGATTGAATATGAGGGTGATAAATATACCGTAACCTCTATTGGCGACTATGCTTTTGCCGGAAGTAATGTGGTGTGTGTCAATGTGCCGCCAACAGTTACATCCATAGGAAACTATGCATTCAAGGATGCTAAAAATTATAGGGGATTTTCACAGGTTACGCATTATCAGTTGATGCCTGAAAGCGTAACAGAATTGGGTAAGGGAATTTTTAGCGGCTGTAGTGCATTGGAATGTATGCATATAGGTCATAATGTCAGGGTATTACCTGAAGAAACATTTGACGGGTGTACTAAACTCGGTTCAATTTCTTTTGGTAAGAATCTTGAAAGGATAGATTGTAATATAAATATTCAACCTGCCGGACTTGATATGGTGGTTTTCAATTCAATGACCCCACCGGAATTTTCTGAGGGATGTGAATTGTCAATGTCTAAATCCGATTATATTATTTATGTAGATCCCAGTGCGTCTGAAGCCTATAAAAATGCTTTTCCGCAGTTCAAAATTTCCCCCGCAGCTCTCACTATAAATTCTGTTTCACGTAATAAGGTTTATATAGGGGATCCTATTATGGTTAAGTATAGCCCATTCAGAACTTCAAAATGTGAGTACATAGAGTTCTATCCCAGAGGTGCTGAAGGTGGATTCAGTAATTCAGGATACCAGTACAGCTACAGTAATGACTGGCTGACATGGTCCTTTGATGACTTGTCTGTTGTGGATGATGCTACTGAAATACATTATACCGGACACTATATGTATTTGTCATTTGCCAAGGAGGGAACGCATAAGGTTTATTTCAATGTGATGGGTTTGCCTGACCTGCAGCCGACGGAAGTGGAATTTGAAGTCCTTCCCGGCACCCCGGTTTCCAAGGTGGAACTGACAACTGCGCCGCCTCAGTATTTGGATGTTGATTCTCCTTTAAGGCTTAATGTTAAGGTCAGCCCCGAAACAGCGTCTAATAAAGCAGTTGCATGGGAAGTGTCTGACACAACAATAGCCAGGATTAATGAGAAGAACGAACTGATAGGCCTGAAACCGGGCGTTGTGAAACTCAGGGCGCTTTCCGCAGACCCTATCGGAGCTACCAGACGCAGTGATGAATACACGGTAAATGTGGTTCGGGCTGTCAGAGAAATCAATATATATAATAATGGAGTCAAGGTACCCGGTTCCGGCATTTCCGGTTATCAGGGGGACATACTCAAACTCACGGCAGTGATGAATCCTGAAGACGGTGAGTACACTACCAGTTCGTGGGCTACTTCTTCAGCCTCGATAGCGAAAGTTAAAGGTGAGGATAAAGAGGGTATTATAGAACTCATGGGAACCGGTAGAGGAATCATCACCTTTAGTTTAGGTCAAAAGGCAGGAGAAACTGAAATGAGAAAAGAGATTCCTGTACAGGTGAAAATTCCTGTTAAGGAAATTGTTGTCAAGGTCAATGGATTAGTTTCAACTCCTCAGACCCCGATTATTGGTGAAATCGGATCGGTTTATACCATAACGGCGGCAGTTAATGCCGATGCAACAGATCAGAAAGTTACCTGGGCTGTGTCAGATCCAAAGATTCTGGAATATACTCAGAATGGAAACGAAATCAAAGTCACTCTGAAATCGACGGGAGTAGCTCAACTTACCATCACCTCTACCGATGGAAAGGGACGAAATGTGGTTTTGTCTTTTGGTGTAAAGGAATCCGGTGCACCTGACCCGGTTGTTCCGGTAGATGTCAAGGTGAACCGTATCGAGATTCTGAAGCAACCTCTGAAGGGCTATGTCGGAGACCGATTGGCTCTTGAAGTTAAAGTTTATCCCGAAAACGCAACAAACAAGGAGATTAAATGGGAGTCAACGGATCCGTTTATAGCTTCAGTTACAAACGCCGGAGAGATAATAATGCAGAAAGAGGGCGATGTTGAAATTATTGGCAAGGCTATGGATGGTTCCGGCGTAAGCGTGAGCTGTGCTGTAAAAGTTGAAAAGCGTCCGGAAAAACCTCAAGAGATAAAGGTGCAGCAAATCACTCTTGATTCAAATATGCATTCGGGCTATCCCGGCGACAGAATAATTCTGATAGTTGTTGTATTGCCTGAGAATGCCACAAATCCAAAAATCATCTGGAAGTCAAACAATGAAGGTGTAGCATCTGTAACAAACGCCGGTGTGATAACATTGCTTGGTGAAGGAGCTGCTCTAATAACAGGCACCGCTGCAGATGGCTCCGGAGTAAGTGTCTCCTGCTCGGTTAATGTTAAAGCACAACCCTCGGCGATTGACGGAATAGAGAGTGACAAGAAAGGTGTTTCAATAGAGGAGTCCGCTCTTATAGTGAGGGGACTCAATGAGGGTGACACTGTTTCACTCTATAATATGTCCGGCGCTCTTGTCGGCACCAAAAAGTGCAGTGACGAGTCGGTAACTTTCAGCCTGAGAAATCACGGTATTTACATCGTTGTTACCCCAGCAGGCAGTTTCAAAGTGAGATATTGAACCGTTTTTGACTAATAAAGCGGCAAGTACAGTGTATAGAGCCGGTTCAACATTTATTGTCGAACCGGCTCTAATCATAGTAAAAATGGTTATATTTGCGAAAACTTATTTTTAATACCTCTATGTTAAAAGGACTTATAGCATCGGTTGCACTTGCTTCAAGTGTAACCGCAGCCGCAGCTCCGGTTGAAGTAGCGTGGCAAAATCTCATGAACCGTGTCGGTGCCGACGGTAATCCGGAATATGTGCAGCGATTCATTATCAAGGGTGATCTTTCAAATCTATCGCGTATCGCCTTCAATCAGTTTGACCGGAAAATGACCCCGGTAAATTCCGCTGACACAGTGGGTAGGATAATCCCGGGTTATTATTATATAGCCTCACCACGATTTGCCCAAAATGCAGACAGTGTGGTGGTGGATATTGTAACATCCGGCACAATGCCGCAATATAGCTACGGTGCCGACGGTGTTCATGGTGTCAATGCTGCCGGCGAACCTTTTGACGTTGAATTTATTCGCCTCAGCGGAACCATGCGTCCAGAGCAGTGGGCACTCCCCGGAAGGGACAGGAATACTCCCGCAGAAAAGATTTTCGAGAAAAATGAAGAGCTCATAAATGGCGCAAAGGCAGGCGCATACGATATTGTGCCCTCATTCAAGAGCGTTAAGCTTGGAGAAGGGATATATACCGGTGGTGACAAAACTCTCAAACTGATCAAGCATGAAAATCCTGAATTTTACCGTATCACTGTTACACCGCAGGGCATAACGACTGAAGGTGCAAGTCAGAAAGCGCTTTACACCGCAAGTCGCACACTTGACAAACTGCTCCGGGTAAACGGTGGCAAACTTCCGGCGGCAGTGATTGAGGATTATCCCGATTATGGCTATCGCGGAGTTATGATTGACATAGCAAGAAATTATCAGTCACTTGATCAGATGAAGAAATTTGTGGACGTCATGGCAGATTATCGTTTGAATCGTCTGCAGTTCCACTTCATTGATGATGAGGCATGGCGTCTCGAAATTCCCGGATTGCCTGAACTAACCGAGTATGGCAGCCGCAGAGGTTATACGACTGATGAAAAAGATTTCCTCGCTCAGATTTATGCCGGCGACGGAAGACCTTCCACATTGGGAGGCACTGCTAACGGTTACATCACCCGTCAGGAATTCATTGACTTTCTTAAGTACTGTGATGCTCGCGGTGTGACTGTGATACCGGAAATTGAAACCCCCGGACACGCTCGTGCGGCCCGCAAATCTATGGAAGCGCGCTATCGCAAGACCGGTGATGACACCTACCGCCTGATAGAGGACGGAGACACTTCTGTATATCGTTCCGCTCAGGACTTCGGTGACAACGTGATGAATCCGGCTGTACCCGGCACATTACGCTTTATGGAAAAAGTGTTTGATGAGATTATCGCTATGTACAAAGAGGCTGGGGTAAATCTTGAAACAATCCATATCGGTGGAGATGAAGTGCCTCACGGTGCGTGGAGCGGTTCTCCTTCCGCTATTAAGTTCATGAAGGAAAACAACATGAATAGCGAGAGCGACCTGCACGCATATTTTGTAAAACAGCTGGGGCAGGCGTTAAAGGACAGAGGTCTCAAGATGTCAGGATGGCAGGAAGTGGTACTGGGCAAGGATGAGGCAACAGCAAAAAGCATATCACCCTATCTTGAATTTGTCAACCTGTGGGTGACATGGCCTCAGGGCAAGGAGAAAGAGTTGCCGGCAATCAAGGCGCAGCAGCTTGGAGCTCCGGTTGTATTTTCAACTGCCCACGGATTCTATCTTGATCAGCCTTATAGCGGTCATCCGGACGAAAGAGGACTCGGTTGGGCTATGATTACCGATGAGCTCGCATCGCTTGATGCTTATCCGGCAGTTCTTGCCCCCCAACAGCCCGGCGGTAAGATATTAGGTGTGCAGGGACAGCTCTGGAGTGAAACAGTCAGAGGTCCGCAACAAATGGAGTTGTATCTTTTCCCGAAAATGCTCGGTATGGTTGAGCGAGCCTGGAATTCAGACACTACCTATACCCATTCTCAGTTCAATAGCGCGCTCGGCAAGCACGAGCTTCCTTTCCTTGCTCAGCGTGGTGTGAATTTCCACCTGCGCCAGCCGGGTGTGAAAATTGAAAACGGAAAAATTCTCATGAATTCACCCTATGAGGGTGCTGAAATTCGTTATACCGTTGACGGTACCGATCCCGACATCAATTCTACACTTTATACCGGAGCTGTTGATGTGCCTCAGGGAGCAGGTCAGATTCGCGCACGCCTTTACTATCTCGGTAAGGAGAGTGTGAGCACAATGCATGATATTGCCGAATGATAGTTCCCGACTCTTATACCGAAAATCTCAGCGAGCCTGTCAGGAGATTATTTTTCAAGTGGAGACAATTTATGTACTCCTCGGTAAAATACAATCGTCCTGATAGCCTCATTCACGGTATGGGGCATTATGAGCGGGTGCTCCTGTATGCTCTTATGGTTGCCGAAAAAGAATTGCCGGGTGACGAGGAGGCTATGGAAATTCTCGCACACGCGGCTGTGTGGCATGACTCGCGTCGGCTTGATGAATATCTTGACACCGGACATGGTGCCAGAGCGGCGGTGTATTACCATGAGTACTGTTCCGTCAATCCGGAATTCAAGTGTCATCCGGAGGTGGAAGACATCATGAGGTTTCATGATATAGATGACCGCATAGGCAACGAAAGAATACAACGGGATTTTGGTGATAGAGCCGAGTATGTCAAAAAACTATACCATATCTTCAAGGATGCGGATGCGCTGGACAGATGGCGCCTCGGTGACACCGGTCTTGATCCGAAATTTCTTCGCACTGACACGGCAAGGAATCTGACCTCTTTCTCCAGAAAACTTGTTTTAGATACAATGGACAGTGATTTTCTGGAGGAAATATCCGAAGAGGTCAGACGAACTCAAAAAGAAAACAAATGGAAAGGATGCTGATGATAGTTGACCCTCAGGTTGACTTTGTTTCAGGTACATTACCGGTGCCGGGAGCGGAAAAGTCAATGGCTGATCTGGCTCTCTATATTAAAGAGCGTGGCAATGACTACAGTGTTATTGTTATCACAGCCGATTCCCATCCCTTTAATCACTCCTCGTTTGCCGACTGCGGAGGGCTGTGGCAAAGACATTGTGTGCACGATAGTGTTGGTGCAGCAATCGTGCCTGAGATATTGGAAGCCGCTTACTCAGCCGGCTGTGAAGTAGTGGTGATGCACAAAGGTGAAAATGTGGCAAAAGAGGAATATTCTGTATTTCAGGCACCCGGTGCAACAGCGATCATCGCAGGATTGTTACAAAAATATCGGATAAACGAGATTGATATATGCGGACTTGCCGGGGATGTTTGTGTGCTTTCCACCCTTAAGGATGCCATGTCTGAGCTTCCCGGTCAAAATTTCCGTGTGCTTTCATCTTTCTCGCCGAGTCTTGACGGAGGAGCCCGGTTAGCTGCTTTTATAACTGAAAATTCAACTATATGCGCCAAATAATCAACCACTTCACTGACGACGATTTATATAAATTCACAATGTGTTGCGCGGTGATAGACAATTTTCCGCGGGCACAGGTCAAATACGCTTTTACTGACAGAGACAATACCGTTTATCCGCCAGGATTTGATGCTGAGCTCCGCAAGCAGATAGAAATGCTTGAATCGGTTGTGATTACGGATGAGGAGGTTGAGTTTATGAAACGGCGCTGCCCTTATATACCGTTCTGGTTTTACACATATCTCAAAGGATTCCGCTACAGCAGGGAGTGGGTAAAGGTCAGGCAGGATGAAGAAGGGCATCTCGAAATAGAGTTTGAAGGATGTTGGAGCGCAACCATACTGCTTGAAGTTAAGGTGCTTGCCATAATTTCCGAACTCTATTATGAAATGACAGGGGAAAACCGCAAGATTAATCTTGACTACTGCTATTCAGCCTCACGTACCAAAGCAAGCCGTCTTATAGAAGCCGGATGTTGTTTCAGTGATTTCGGAACCAGACGCAGAGCCTCGTTTGACGCGCAGGACACTCTGGTGAAGGCAATGTCGGAATGTTCGCGTCAAAATCCCGGTCCAGGGCGGTTTATCGGCACGAGCAATGTGTATTTCGCCATGAAGTATGACCTTATTCCGATAGGTACAATGGCTCATGAACTCATTTGTGCCATTGCCGGAATGTTCGGCCCGCAGATGGCAAACCATCTGGCAATGAAAACGTGGGCTACTACCTATCGAGGAGCGCTCGGCACATTCCTGTATGATACATACGGCTGGAATATTTTCAGTCTCAACTTCTCGGAGGACTATGCCAATATGTTCAAGGGGCTGAGGGTTGACAGTGGAGATAATTACGAGCAGCTTGATAAAATATGTGCAAAGTACCGTAGTCTGGGTATTGATCCGTCAACAAAGCAGGTTGTGTTCAGCAACGCACTCAATACCGATGAGGCTATAAGGCTTCAGAACCATGCCAAAGGCAAGTGTATTCCATCTTACGGAATCGGCACTCATTTCACCAACGATTTCCCTGATCTCAAACCACGCAACATTGTTATCAAGCTTACAGAAGTGAAAATCACCGAGTCATGGGATTTTTACAACGACACCTGCAAGCTGAGTGAAGATCGCGGCAAGCACACCGGCAAGCCGGAAGTAGTAAAAATGTTCAAGGAAATCCTCCATATTTAGCATAAGTAGGGACAATGTGGTGTGCGATGTCCGGCATGTGAACGATTGCTTTTTTGGGGATATGTGCGGCAATAGACGCTCCGGACGCGCTATCCTACGCCTCATCCTTTTCCAAACGGAGATGTCACGGGGCAGCAATACTTGATGAGAATTTGTTATCTCAAAAAAAAATGGTAAATTTGCAGCAACATACTTACCCCGCTTCCCGTAAGAACAGCGCGCTCAGGGTAAGTTTTTCTTTTTTATGACACTACCACGTTACAATCAACCACAAATTTCAGTTGCTGAACAAATAAGACTTCTGAAATCAGAAGGTCTGGTTTAGTACTATATCATGTCAATTCTGCTGTATTTTCTTCAAGCGGTCAATCCTCAGAATACATTTGCAGCCCGTTTCAGGTCTTTACTTGGTAAATATCCCAATGTTGATGTGTCAGCAATGGGTTTTCCAAATGACTGGCAAGATGAGAAACTGTGGCAGTAAAATATTCTTTTGCGTATCTGAGTTTATCGGCTTACAATAGTGTCCCCGTAGGGGATAAATTGAAATAGACGCTCCGGAGTGAGCGTCCCGATAGTAGCGATGCGGGATGCGCTCCCTAAGGTCGCTTATCCGCACCGCTACCCTGACGCGCTATCTTGTGCGTCATTCTTTCAAAACAACCTCCGTCTATACCCGGTGCTACCCCTCTCTTATTCCCCAATTTAACACTCTGTGATTTGGGAATATTATACATTTTGATGTACCTTTGCAGTGCTGCCCGCAAGCAGAGGCCCGGTTATGGGTTTTTGAGGGTGGGAAGCAGACATAACAGACAGCGTTTACTCGACGCTCTTTCTTGACGCATAGAAATCTGGCAGTTTCTAATTGGAGTCAAGAATGAGACAGACGGTAGATGCCTATGCGGATGTATATTATCCCTTCGCTGACTGGCGCGTGAGTGTCGCAGCGCAAGGTATATTATACATATATGCGTGAGGCCTCTGCAAGTTTGTCCGTTCTACTCCAATAGGCAAGCCAGAGCCTCTATGCGTGGAACGGGCAACAAGTATGGTTCTCACGCTCTCTTTTTTAAAGAAGTAAAAAGCCAACGAAGTGAACCCGGCGGCATCTGGTAAAACAATGAAAATATATCTTATCTATGGCGAGAGGGATTCCGGCAAAACCAATACTTGCGCTAAAATATTGAAATCCCTCATTGCATTAGGGGCATCAGTAAATTTCTATGAAACCTTCAAGTGGGAGGGCGATTTCAAAACTGTGACTGCCTTTCAGGGAAAAACAATAGGTATCTATTCGCCGGGCGACAGTAAAGCTCAGCTTCAGGCGGCAATCAATATGGGTAAAAACAAAGGTTGCGATATACTTATCGCAACAATCAGGAAAAATATTGCTTATAAGGATGTATTGGAAAAATGCGCAGCCAGATATCCTCAGGAATGGATGTATATAGAAAAAGGCAATAATGAGAATGAAATGGAGCGAATAGAAACCCGGATGGCTCTTGAAATGCTCAATAAGATTTATACTGAAATTTTCTAATAATTGTATTATCAATTACTTACCAAAATGAACATTGCAAAAAGACTCCTCGCTGTTATATTAACCTCCACTTCAATAATTATAGCATATCCACGACCTACTGATCTTGAAAACAGCATTTCATATACTGTTACTGCTACTATTGATGGACTCAATTATACAATTGTAGATGGGAAAGCAGAAGTAAACAGCGGTACACCCGGAGAAGATGGTTTACTGACTATTCCTTCCAGTATTGATGTTGAGGGCACGACTTATAAGGTTGAGAAAATTGGAGAAAAAGCATTTTATGGAAACTCAGCTATAACCCAGCTAATTATATCTGAAGGTGTAACTGAAATTGGTGATGATGCATTCTATGAGTGCCGGAATATTACCGGAAGTCTAATAATTCCTGAATCTGTAAAAATCATTGGTAGTGCAGCATTCTATCACTGTGACGGTTTCACTGGATGCCTTAAACTACCAAGTTCAGTAAAAGCAATAGGTCGTGCGGCATTTTTCCTGTGTAGCTTTACCGGTACGCTTCATATTCCTGACAGTTTGACAATAATTGAGGAAGGTGCATTTGGCGAATGTAGAACTTTTACCGGGAGTCTTATTATACCGGATTCCGTTACAGAAGTAGAAAAGTATGCGTTTTGTTTCTGTAAGGGATTAGCTGATACACTTACAATCGGACGGAATGTTCAGAGAATATGGAGTAATGCGTTTAATAATTCCGGATTTTCAACGATAATATCTTTATCAACTATTCCGCCTGATATCCACTTTGATCTTTCTAACCCGAGCAGTGCACATCCTTTCTTTGGGTTATATCGTTCAGAATTATATGTGCCAGATGAAAGTTTAGATCTTTATAAAGAAGATGTTGGGTGGAGAGTGTTCAATTCAATAAATCCCCTGAGTAATCTTGGTAATATCAGTGCTACAGGAATTGCATTATCTCATTCAGAAATTGAACTAATGGTCGGGGCTTCATTATCTCTTACAGCCACTATTGTCCCAACTGAAACTACTGATAAAACAATAATATGGAGTTCAAGTGAGGAAGAATATGCCACAGTGGATGCAAGCGGTTTGGTTACAGCAGTCAAGCCGGGAACCGCAACAATTACCGCGACTACATCCACCGGTCTCACTGCAAAATGTGAAATCACAGTGATTGCAGCGACAATCGATGCAACAGGACTGACCCTTAATATCGAAGAAGCGGAGATGATTGAAGGAAATACATTACATCTCATTGCAACAGTTGCTCCTGACAACGCCTTAGACAAGACAATAAAATGGGTTTCAAGCGATATTTCTGTTGCTACTGTTGATGTAAATGGATTCGTGTCAGCAATCAAAGTCGGCAAAGCGACCATCACTGCTACTTGCGGTGAGTTAACAGCCACTTGCGAAGTGACTGTAACTGCTAAACAAACAGCGATTGATGGAGTGGATTCGGATTTTCAGGAAGCAGTGCGTATAGAAGGTAACAGTATTGTAGCGCCGGAGGGGAGCGTGGTGTATGACCTCAACGGAAGGAGAGTCAAAGCTACCAACCTTGCAAAAGGCATCTACATTGTACGCCTCGGCAGCAAAGCTGTGAAAGTCAAGTTGTAATCAAACATCCGATTTAACTCTATATTATCCCCGGAGCGGTCTTTGCTTCGGGGATTTTTTTGGTAAAAAGGAGTTTGGTTTTGCTATGCAGGGATTAATATGTATTTTTGCGGATAAATTCATTTATTTAGGAAATTTATGGCAACGAAGAATATTCTTGAACTCAGCGAGCAGGAAATTGTGCGTCGCGGCAGCCTTGAAGAGCTGCGCAACCGTGGAATCGATCCATTTCCCGCCGCCGAATATGTGGTAACCGCCCATACCGAAGATATTAAAAAAGATTTTTCTGACGATGCTCCCAAGCGTCAGGTTACAATTGCCGGCAGGGTGATGAGCCGCAGAATAATGGGTAAGGCTTCGTTTCTTGAAATCCAGGACTCCGAGGGTAGAATTCAGGTGTATGTAAGCCGTGATGATATCTGTCCCGGAGAAGATAAGGAATTTTATAATACCGTAATAAAGAAACTTCTTGACATCGGTGACTTTATCGGAGTTGAAGGATATGTGTTCCGCACACAGATGGGTGAAATAACCATCCATGCCGAAAAAATCACTTTCCTTGGCAAATCATTGCGTCCGCTGCCTATAGTAAAGGTTAAGGACGGTGTTACATACGATGCCTTTGATGACCCCGAATTGCGTTACCGCCGCCGCTATGTTGACCTGGTGGTGAACGATGGTGTGAAAGAGATATTCATGAAGCGCACCAAGGTGTATAACTCCATGCGCGAGTATTTCAACAATGCCGGCTATATCGAGGTTGAGACACCTATATTGCAGTCAATTCCCGGAGGTGCGTCCGCGCGTCCCTTTATCACCCACCACAATGCATTGGATATTCCTCTGTACCTTCGTATCGCAGACGAGCTTTATCTGAAACGTCTTATTGTGGGTGGATTCGAAGGAGTATATGAATTCTCCAAAAACTTCCGAAACGAGGGTATGGACCGCACTCATAATCCTGAGTTTACAGCCATGGAGATTTATGTGGCTTACAAGGATTATAACTGGATGATGGACTTCACCGAGCGTATGCTTGAAAAGATATGTCTCGATGTAAACGGCACTACGGAGGTGAAGGTAGGTGATAATATCATCAGTTTCAAGACACCGTTCCCTCGTGTCACAATGATTGATTCAATCAAGCATTTCACAGGAATCGATATTTCCGGTATGGATGAGAAGCAGCTGCGTGAAGTGTGTGATAAACTTGGAATAGAGACCGATGAATCTATGGGCAAGGGCAAACTTATCGATGAGATTTTCGGTGAAAAATGCGAGGGCAACTATATTCAGCCCACCTTTATTATTGACTATCCCATTGAAATGTCTCCGCTCACAAAGCGCCATCGCAATAATCCCGAACTTACTGAGCGCTTTGAACTTATGGTAAACGGCAAGGAGCTTGCCAACGCTTATTCAGAGCTCAATGACCCGATTGACCAGTATGAGCGATTTGTCGAGCAGATGAAACTCAGCGAGAAAGGCGATGACGAGGCAATGATTATTGACCACGACTTTATCCGCGCACTCGAATATGGTATGCCCCCCACATCTGGTATGGGCATCGGAATGGACCGTCTGGTAATGCTTATGACAGGGCAGACTACCATTCAGGAGGTGCTTTTCTTCCCCCAGATGCGTCCGGAAAAAGTAAGAAAACGTGACAATGCAGAAGCGTTTGCCGAGGTAGGAGTGTCAGAAGACTGGGTTGCTCCTCTTCACAAACTGGGAGTTCTTACTGTGGCTCAGCTGGCAACAACCGCTTCTGCCGGAAAACTCCAGCAGGACCTTTGCGGACTCAATAAAAAGTTTAAGCTCGAACTTGCAAATCCGTCTGTTGACGATGTTAAAAGCTGGGTAGCGGCTGCCGCTGAAAAATATCCCGCTACAGAAGCAGAAGCTTAAACTCACTGATTATCTTATTTGTTATAACACCATGAATTTTCCCGGAACAGTAGCGGTGATGGGCGGCGGAAGCTGGGCGACAGCTCTTGCAAAGCTTTTGCTGGACAACTGCGAGACCATTCTCTGGTATATGCGGCGTGATGACCGTATTGAATATTTCAAGAAGCACCGCAGAAACCCCGCTTACCTGAGCGATGTGGTTTTTGATATTGAGAGAATTGAATTTTCATCAGATATAAACTATGTGTGTTCACAAGCAGATACACTCTTGCTTGTAATGCCCTCGCCATATTTCAAGGCGCATGTGGATAAAATCAAGGTAGATATATCTGACAAATTCATCGTATCGGCTGTTAAAGGCATTGTGCCGGATGACAATCTGATTATCTCCACATATATGCAGAAGCGTTTCGGAGTGGATGTCAAAAAAACACTGGTGGTGAGCGGACCCTGTCATGCCGAAGAGGTTGCCCTTGGTCGCCAGAGTTACCTCACTATTGGATGTCCGGATATATTTATCGCTGAAAAATTTGCCAACTGTCTGAGCGGCAAGGCACTTAAGACAATCACTTCAACCGATGTGAACGGCATTGAATACGCTGCCGTTCTCAAGAATGTGTACTCGATTGCAGCCGGAATTGTTCACGGACTGAAAAGCGGTGACAACTTTCTGGCAATGCTTGTTAGCAACGCTATCCGTGAAATGGAGCGGTTTGTGGGTACAGTGTGTCCTCGTCCGCGCCAGATATGTGATTCGGTATATCTCGGTGACCTTCTTGTCACATCATATTCGAGATTCAGCAGAAATCACAATTTCGGAGCCATGATAGGCAGGGGATATTCTGTCAAGGCAGCGCGTATGGAGATGGAGCAGACCGCCGAAGGCTACTATGGCACAAAATGTATTCATGAAATAAATGAGCAATACGATGTGCCAATGCCGATACTCGACGGAGTATATGATATTCTCTACCGTGGAGTGAATGCCTCAAAGGCTATACGCGATATGGCTGATACATTCATTTGATTAATTAAAAAATATACGATTATGAAATCTATTGAAGTAAACGTATCGTCTGTTTATCAGACTGTAAGCGCCGATAATATCAAGGCACTCGATGCCGAGGCAGAAAAGTGTCTTGAAACTGTGGACAAAGGCACAGGAGCCGGAAATGATTTTCTTGGCTGGGTGAATCTGCCCTCTGCAACTCCTCAGGCACTTCTTGATGATATTGAGGCTACTGCCGCTAAATTGCAGAAAAGCTGTGAATATGTTGTGTGCATAGGCATCGGTGGTTCTTATCTCGGAGCCAAAGCCGTCATCGAGGCGCTCAGCGACTCTTTTGCAGCCTACAAGCTGGCTGCCGGAAATCCCAAGGTGATTTTTGCAGGGCAGAATATCGGTGAGGATTATATGTTTGAGCTCATGGATCTTCTAAGAGACAAGAAATTCGGCATCATAGTCATTTCCAAGAGCGGCACCACCACAGAGCCCGCAATAGCATTCCGTCTTCTTAAGGATATGCTTGAAAAGCAGGTTGGCAAAGCTCAGGCTTCCGAGCGCATAGTTGCCATCACCGATGAAAAGCGCGGCGCATTGCGTCAGTTAGCCACAGAAGAGGGCTACAAAACTTTTGTTATTGCCGATAATGTTGGCGGACGTTTCTCAGTACTCTCACCCGTAGGACTGCTTCCCATAGCCGTTGCCGGTTATAATATAAAGGCGCTCATGAAAGGAGCTGCTGACATGGAGGCTGTTACAGCAAAACCGGGTGAGCAGAATCCGGCGCAATTATATGCACAGACAAGAAACGCTCTTTACCGTGCCGGTAAAAAAACAGAGATTCTTGCCAACTATTGTCCAAAACTTCACTTCTTTGCTGAGTGGTGGAAGCAGCTTTACGGCGAGAGCGAGGGCAAGGACGGAAAAGGCATTTTCCCCGCTTCCGTTGACCTCACAACCGACCTTCACTCAATGGGGCAGTGGATTCAGGATGGCGAGCGCACTATCTTTGAAACAGTGCTTACCCTTGAGCAGCAGAACCATGAGGTTATCGTGCCCACCGACAACGCTAATCTCGACGGGCTCAACTTTCTTGCCGGCAAGCGCATTGACCAGGTTAATAAAATGGCGGAACTCGGTACCCGCATCGCTCACGTTGACGGTGGAGTTCCCAACATAGTTATCACCCTTCCCGCTCTCACTGAGGAATATATAGGTCAGCTCATTTATTTCTTTGAAAAGGCTTGTGGAATAAGCGGTTACATGCTCGGGGTCAATCCGTTTAATCAGCCCGGTGTAGAGGCGTATAAGAAAAATATGTTCGCTCTGCTCGAAAAGCCCGGCTATGAAAAAGAGACCCAAGAGATGAAAAAACGTCTTTCAGGTAACGCCTGAGCGAAACTAATAATTGCTAAAAATACCCTCCTATGAGATAATCTCCCATGGGAGGGCATTTTATATGTATTGAAATTTATTGTATCTTTGTGCAAAGAATAATCTCCAATAAAATGAAACTCCACAGATTAGTCTCAACATCGCTTTGTGTTACGCTTTTTGCCACAAGTGCCTTTGCACAGCTGAATAGCCCCGATGCCGAAGGATATCTTCTGCGCGCGCGCAAAATGTTGAAAGACAACAACCCGATAGGATGTGTTGATCAGCTATCCAAACTAAAGTCACTTAATCCGACCCCTTCTCAGGTAGAGGAGGCGTCATTGCTGGAAGCTTTTTCCGCTGTAAAAGAGGGAGATGTGACTTCTGCCGCAAAGTTGATAACATGGATTGACAAGTATCCTGAATCTCCTTTTAGCTCAGATGCAACGCTTGCTTTGGCAAATATATATTTCGACGCACGCAATTTCAGAGAGGCATTGAAGATATACAATGCTTTGAAAGATAGCGATTTCGCATCGCCATCCGCTCAAGACCTTTATTACCATCAGGCATACTGTAACCTCGAGCTGGGAGATTTAGAAAAGGCGGAATCCCTTTTTTCAAAACTATCTGCAAAAGGCGAATATAGAGTAGAGCGGGAATACTATCTCGCATACATCGCTTACACGAAAGGTGACTATGAAAAGGCACTCCCGGCATTCTCGCACATTCCGTCGAATTCTGTTTACGCACCATTTGCAAAATACTATATAGCGCAGATTGACTTTGTTGAAAAGCGTTTTGAAAGCGCATACACAAATGCCCGAGCCCTTATTGATTCAAAAGCTGTGCCCGAGTATAATGCGGAGGCCTGTCGTATTGCCGGCGAGTCTCTATTCAATCTGGGTAGGGAATCTGAGGCTATCCCGTACCTCAAAAGTTATTTCCGGGAAGTTGGAGAAGATATTCTGCCGTCAACCGCCTATATTCTTGGAGTCAGCGAATATCATGAGAAAAACTATGGCGGTGCAGCGGTGATGTTCAAGAAGGTGACCTCTCAGGATGACGCGATGGGACAAAGTGCCAATCTGTATCTCGGACAGTGTTATATCGCTGACGGCAACAATGTCACTAACGCCCTCATTGCTTTTGAAAAAGCGTTCAAAATGAATTTCGATAAAGAAATATCCGAAGAGGCGCTATATAATTATGCGGTTGCTAAATCAAATGGCGGAAGATTGCCGTTTGGTAACTCTGTGGGGTTGTTTGAAAACTTTCTTACTCAGTATCCGCAGTCAAAATATGCTCCGGAGGTGGAAACATATATTTTGAACGGATATATGTCTGACAACGATTTTGAAAATGTCCTCCGTGTTGTTGACAATATAAAGAATCCGTCAACCACAATGCTACTTGCAAAGCAGAGGGCTCTTTTCATGGCAGGAACAAGAGATTATTCATCAGGCAGAATTGAAAATGCGGTGAAGCGTTTTGCCGAAGCGGCAACCATGTCGCCGGGGGATGATGCTGTGGCACTGCAGGCTCTTCTCTGGCAGGGCATTTGCATGTATGATGACCACAATTATGCCGGAGCGGAATCGTGCTTTTCCAGATACCTCAGTGCGGCGGGAACAGATAATCCGAACTCCTTGTTGGCGCAGTACGATCTTGCCTACTCTCAATTCTCTGCCGGAAAATATGCCGCCGCACTGGCAAATTTCAGAGCAGTGACATCCGGAAAAGCTGAAAATGAGATGATGGCTGATGCCTATAGCCGAATCGGAGACTGCCTTTATTACAGTTCCAAATTTAAGGAAGCCGGTGAAAACTACGACCTGGCTTATTCACAGAATCCCTCTGCCGGAGACTATCCAATGTACCAGCAGGCTATTATGATGGGACTGCAGAAAAAGTATTCCGATAAGGTATTCACCATGGATGAGATGATACATCGTTTCCCGGAATCACCGTTAGTGCCGGCAGCTCTGCTTGAAAAAGCTGAAGCATATACAGCTTTAGGCGAAGTTGATAAGGCAATCGAGATGTATAATATTCTTCTGGATGATTATGGAGCAACAGCTTATGGCAGAAAGGGTCTCCTGCAGCTTGCCATAGCTCGTCTTAACAGAGGGGATAGGGTAGAGGCTATAACAGATTACCGTAAGATTATATCAGATTATCCCACCAGTGAAGAGGCGATGATTGCTATCGATGATTTGAAACGCATATATGCCGAGGATGGTAATCTGGCTGAATTCATGAGTTTCATTGCTAATGTGCCTGATGCTCCGGAAGTCAATCCCTCGGAACTTGATGCCCTTGCTTTCAGAACTGCTGAAGCTGACTACATCAATGACGAAAAAACAGATAAACTCACTAAATATATAAAAGATTATCCTAAGGGTACCTATGAACCGCAGGCATTGTTCTATCTTGCAGAAGCATCTTACAACAATGCGGATTATTCCAATGCTCTCGCATTCTCAGAGAGTATGCTGCAGGCATATCCTGATGCACCCGCTGCCGAAGATGCTATGCTGATTAAAGCTGAATCTGAGATGAAGTTAGGCAAGGGTGAAATTGCTTTGGAGAGTTATAGGAATATCGTAGAGGTTGCCACTGGAGCCCGAAATCTGCAGGCCGCAAGAATCGGTTACATGCGCACCGCACTTGCGCTGGGCGAGAACGAAGAGGTAGTTAATATTGCTGATGCGCTTTTGGCTTCAACAGCTACTTCGCTTGCGGATAACGGTGAGATTAAATACTCTAAGGCACTCGCTTTGAGAAACGCCGGTGACACAGACAAGGCGCGCGAGATTTGGCGTGAACTTGCGGTAAATCCTGCGGATGTATATGGTGCGAGAAGCGCTGTGGCACTGGCTGAGTCTATGGTTGCTGATGGAAAATACCTGGAAGCAGGCCAGATTGCAGATGAGTTTATTAATGCCAATCCGCCACATGCTTATTGGCTGGCAAGAGGATTTATTGTGCTGAGCGATGCTCTAAGAGCGCAGGGTGAAACTTTTGAAGCAGATGAATATCTCCGCTCGCTGCAAAGTAACTATCCTGGTAATGAAGCGGATATTTTTGAAATGATCGAAAAACGACTCAAATAATCGGCGATATGAAAAAAGAAAGATTTACAATATGTGTGTTAGCGATTGGTCTTGCCTTTTGCGCCGGTGCTCAGTCGCTTGACAAGGAGATTAAGGTGCAGCGTGACATAATTCCGGAGCACAGAAGTGCAGAACGGTTGCCAATCTCTCCGGTAATATCTCTGCCTGCGGTTAATCGCTCCAAGTTGAATTACAGCATGGTGGATAAACCCATGGGTATAACTCCGGCTATGCAGATACTGCCCGTTAACTACCCCGATGTAAATAATCCGGAGATATATCCCGGTTACGCTGCGATTGGATATATGCCGGTTTATAATGCGGGAGTATCTGCCGGATACCGGCTGATTAACACATCCAAGACAAGGCTTGGAGGATGGGTTCAGTACAATGGACGCTCATATAAGCCAAACCGTGATACATATATTAAACGGACTGTAGATACGGATAACTTTTCTGAGCACGCGGTTTCCGTAGGGGTTAATCTTAATCAACGCACTTCCGCTGTATCCTCTCTTTCGGCAGATGTTGATTACTCCTATTACCACTATTGCATGCCTTCACTGGTTAATGCAAGTCAGGGTGTGAATAACTTCAATGGCTCTGTAGCATGGAGAAGAGATAAGGAGGATGGATATTTGTATGGAGTGAGCGGGGGATTCTCTCGTTTCGCATTCTTAAATCAGAATAGAGGGGTAGATGTGAACAATATCACGTATTTGTTCCGTCGTCCTATCAGGCAAAATGAAATGAATTTCAGTGCTGATGGCGGATTCGCGATAAATGACTATTCAAAGGGTGTGATTGGTATTGAATTTAATTACCTTCACACACCCATGACGGAGAAGGAATATGTGAATACCAAATTTGACACATGGATGCTTCGTCTCACTCCGGGGTACCGCTACCGGTCTGACTATTTGTCTGCCGATGTTGGCTTGAAAGTGGATGTCACTTCAAAAGCGGGGGCTGCTGTTCATGTGGCACCGGATATTAAGGTCGTGTATAAACCGGTTTCTTTACTGGATGTGAGATTTGAAGCCGGTGGAGGTGAGGTTCAGAATACGGCATCTTCATTGTTTGCTGATATGCCGTATATGTCACAGCTTTTTGCCTTCAAAAATTCTCATGTGCCTGTCACACTTGACGCAGGGGTGACATTGGGTGTGATTAAAGGTTTTTATCTCGATGTGTTCGGCGGATGGGCTAAAGCAAATAATTGGCTTCTGCCCGTTGCCGGAGCTGAGGATGGTATAGGAGGCGTTAATGTTAGCGCCTGGCACGTCGGAGCCGAGATTGGCTACCATCACGGTGATATGCTGGATATAAAATTAAAAGCAGAAACTGTGTCCGGTAGCGGTGATGTCAAGAAGTCATATTATCTATGGAGAGATAGAGCAAAATATGTGATTGACGGAAAAGTTGTATATACACCTATTAAGCCGCTCGATTTTTCTTTGGGATATATCCTGAGAGGTAAACGCAAAAGTGGAAACACCTCTCTGGGCTCGGTAAATTCCCTCAATTTCGGAGCGAAATATGATATTAACGAAAAGTTGGCGGTATTTATTAATGGTGAAAATCTGCTAAACAAGCATTATTTTTACATTGGTGATGTACCCTCTCAGGGAATTACTGGACTTGCAGGGGTAACATTGAAATTCTAAAGATGTCAGAACATTTACAGGCAACAGACAGGTCCGACAGTGTTGTAATTATTCCGACCTACAACGAAAAAGAGAATATCAGGGCAATTTGCGAGGCAGTGATTGCGCTGCCGCACAGATTTGACATTCTTGTCATAGACGACGGCTCCCCTGACGGCACTGCAGATATCGTGCGTGAGCTCCAGAATGAGAATCCCGGACGGATTCACCTCACTGAGCGAGCCGGCAAGCAGGGACTCGGCACTGCTTACATAGCAGGCTTCAAGGAGTCGCTTGCATTAGGCTATGAATATATTTTTGAAATGGATGCCGACTTTTCGCATAACCCCGCTGACCTCATACCGCTGCGCAACGCCTGTGCAGTGGATGGAGCCGATATGGCGATAGGCTCACGCTATGTTACCGGAGTCAATGTGGTGAACTGGCCTATGGGAAGGGTGCTCATGTCCTACTACGCCTCGGCTTATGTGCGCATTGTCACAGGGCTGCCGGTGAGAGATACCACTGCCGGTTTTGTGTGCTACACACGCAGGGTGCTTGAGGCGTTGCCGCTTGACAACATCCGTTTCAAAGGCTATGCTTTCCAGATAGAAATGAAATTTACCGCATTCAAGTATGGTTTCAAAATCAAGGAGGTGCCTATTATATTTGTTAATCGTGTGCTCGGCGAGAGCAAGATGAACAGCAGTATCTTCAGCGAGGCGGTATTCGGAGTGATGAGGCTGAAACTTTCAAGTCTTTTTAAGAAATATCCTGATTATGGGAAAAAGGGCTGAGAAAACAGTGATATATAATGCCAGAATCGCCAACGAGGGAAAGATTCAGGCAGGGTATGTCATTATTGAGGGTGAATTCATTCTTGAAGTGGGATTCGGAGATGTTCCGGGGGCTCTTCTCAATGACCGGAATACTCTCATTGATGCTGACGGACGGCTTGTTATGCCGGGAGTTATTGATGAGCATGTGCATTTCCGTGATCCCGGACTCACCCACAAGGCTGATATGCTGACTGAGAGTAGGGCGGCAGTGGCAGGAGGAGTCACTTCTTTCATTGATATGCCCAATACTGTGCCGGCAACCACTACAGTGGCTGCAGTTGAGGGCAAGATGGAGCGCGCGGCAGAGGTGTCCTGTGCCAATTACGCTTTTTTTATCGGAGCCACAAACAATAATATCGACGAGCTGCTCGCTGCGGATTATTCAAAAGTAGCCGGAGTAAAGCTGTTTCTCGGATCATCCACCGGCAATATGCTGGTTGACAGCGAATCCACTGTGTCCCGCATATTCTCGGAAGTACCGGCCCTCATTGCAGTTCATGCCGAAGATGAGTCGATTATCAGTGCGAATAAGAAGCTGGTCACAGAAAAATTCGGTGAGGATGCACCAATAGAACTACATCCCTTGATAAGGAGCAGAGAAGCTTGCATCGAAGCTACACGCAAAGCTGTTGAGGGAGCGAAAAAATATAACGCGAGGCTTCACGTTCTCCATATTTCCACCGAAGAAGAACTGGCGTTTTTCACGCCGGGACCTGTTGAGGGTAAGAGAATTACCGCAGAAACCTGTCCGCAATATCTCATATTCACCAATGCCCAGTATCAGGGTTATGGAAGTGGAATCAAATGCAATCCGGCAATTAAGATGCCGGAAGACAGGGACGCCTTGCGCAGAGCAATTGCTGACGGTACTATAGATGTGATTGCTACCGACCATGCCCCTCATTTGCCGGAAGAAAAGGCAGGAGGAGCCCTCAAGGCTGTTTCGGGGATGCCCATGATTCAGTTTTCGCTCCCGGTTATGCTCTCTCTCGCCACAGAAGGTGTTTTCACGATAGAGAAAGTTGTAGAAACAATGTGTCATAACCCGGCAAAAATATATGGAATAGACCGCAGGGGATTTCTGCGCCCGGGCTATTATGCCGACATTGTTCTTGTTGATGACCAGTGCGAGGCATATACGGTTACTTCCGAAATGGTGCTCAGCAAATGCGGTTGGACTCCTTTGGAGGGTGCCCCTCTGAATGCTAAAATAGATATGACGTGGGTCAACGGTGAGATTGTGTGGCGCTACGGTGTGCTTTTCGGAGGTAAACATGGTAAGCCGCTGAGATTTTTGCGGTAAAATAGTGTATGGATATTTAGCAAATATTCAATATCTTTGCCGTGCCGTATAAAAGCGGAATAAAAAGATAATACCAGAAAACAAACAAATATATATAGTAATGTTAGAAGAGACAAATGTCAAGACGCTGGAGAAAGTTGTGGTTCGTTTCTCCGGTGATTCCGGTGACGGAATGCAGCTTGCCGGTAATATTTTCACGAATGTTTCGGCAGGAATAGGCAATCAGGTATCAACATTCCCGGATTATCCCGCTGAAATCCGTGCCCCGCAAGGTAGTCTCGGTGGTGTGAGCGGATTCCAGGTGAGTGTTGGTACAAAAGTTCATACTCCCGGTGACCATTGCGATGTTCTCGTTGCGATGAATCCCGCCGCTCTCAAGCAGAATTACCATCATGTAAAGCAGGGCGGTGTTATAATCGTTGATATAGATTCATTCAAGGAGGCTGATTTGAGAAAAGCTCTCTTTGCCACAAATGAGCCCTTTAAGGAACTGGATATTAAGGCGCAGATTGTGGAAGTGCCCATAACATCTCTCACCAAGGAGGCACTTGCTGACAGCGATCTTGATAATAAGAGCATTCTTAAGTGCAGAAATATTTTTGCTCTTGGACTTGTTTGCTGGCTGTTTGACCGTCCGCTTGAAAGCGCATTACATTTCCTCCGTAAGAAATTTGCCAAGAAACCGGCTATATACGAGGCAAATGCAAAGGTTATAAATGCCGGTTACAATTATGGAGCCAATATCCATGCCACTGTTTCAACCTATAGAATTGAGAGCGAACCGGCAAAGTCAGGCGTTTACACTGATATCAATGGCAATACCGCAACAGCATGGGGGCTTATTATGGCTTCGGAAAAGAGCGGACGCCCGCTTTTTCTCGGCAGCTATCCCATCACTCCCGCAACAGATATTCTTCATGAACTTGCCAAACGCAAGGATTTGGGCGTGAAAGCACTGCAGATGGAGGATGAGATTGCAGGAGTTTGCTCTGCTATAGGCGCATCTTTTGCAGGAAATCTGGCTGTGACATCTACTTCCGGTCCGGGTCTTGCTCTTAAGAGTGAAGGTATCGGTCTTGCCGTAATTGCAGAACTGCCGCTGGTGGTAATTGATGTGCAGCGCGGAGGTCCCTCAACAGGTCTGCCTACCAAAACCGAGCAGACCGACCTTATGCAGGCTTTGTACGGTCGCAACGGCGAAAGCCCTGTGGCTGTAGTGGCACCGGCTACACCTACCGACTGCTTCACTATGGCGTTTGAGGCATCAAGAATAGCTATCGAGCACATGACACCGGTGATTCTGCTCACCGATGCTTTCATTGGCAACGGTTCTTCGGCTTGGAGAATACCTGATTCAGATGAATATCCTGAAATCAAGCCCCCTTATATTTCTGCCGACAAGGCTTCTGAAATTTCATGGCGTCCATATACCCGCGACGAAAAAACAAAAGTGCGTTACTGGGCTATTCCGGGCACTGAAGGGCTGACACACCGTCTCGGCGGTCTTGAAAAAGATTACGAAACAGGTGCGATTTCTACTGATCCGGTTAACCACGAACGCATGGTTTATACCCGTCGTGAAAAGATTGCGCGTATTGCCGACGACATACCTCAGCTGGAAGTGCTCGGTGATGAGGATGCTGACACGATTCTGCTCGGATGGGGTGGAACATACGGACATCTGCGCACAGCCGCTCAGGACTTGTGCAAGGCAGGTCGTAAGGTTGCATTTACACATTTCCGCTACATCAACCCGCTGCCTTCAAATACCGGTGAGGTGCTGAGAAAGTATAAGAAAGTGATTGTTGCCGAACTTAACACCGGTCAGTTTGCCGATTATCTTCAGGCAAAATATCCCGATGTGCGCATAGAGCGTATTAACAAGGTTCAGGGTCAGCCTTTCCTTGTAGAGGAAGTTATAGAAGGTGTCACACGAATAATGGATGAAAAATAATGGAAAACAACGAATATACCCCCGCTAACTATAAAAGTGACCAGCCGGTGCGCTGGTGTCCCGGTTGCGGCGACCACGCAATTCTGAATTCTCTTCACAAGGCTATGGCTGCCGTGGGAGTTCCACCTCACAAAACAGCCGTGATATCCGGTATAGGATGTTCATCGCGCCTTCCGTACTACATGAATACCTACGGATTTCATACAATCCACGGTCGCGCGGCAGCAATAGCCACCGGATTCAAGGTTGCTAATCCTGAAATGACTGTATGGCAGATTTCAGGTGACGGTGACGGTCTTGCTATCGGCGGCAACCATTTCATTCATGCGGTGAGAAGAAATATTGACATAAATATGCTGCTGTTCAACAATAAGATATATGGACTCACCAAGGGTCAGTATTCTCCTACGAGCGATCGCGGATTCGTGTCAAAATCATCACCTTACGGCACTGTTGAGGATCCGTTTATTCCTGCTGAGCTGGTATTTGGAGCAAGAGGCAACTTTTTTGCACGCAGCATTGATGTAGAGCTTCAGATTTCTCAGGAGGTGCTCACAGCAGCTGCCAAGCATAAAGGCACATCGGTTGTTGAGATTCTGCAGAACTGTGTGATATACAATAACGGTATCCATAACTTCATTACCGACCGCGAGCATCGTGCAGAGCGCACAATCCATCTTGTTGACGGTGAAAAAATGCTGTTCGGCAAAGATAATGAGCGCGGACTTGTGCAGGATGGGTTCCTTCTCAAAGCTGTTGAAATTGGCAAGGATGGCTACACCATAGACGATGTACTCGTACATGGCTCTCACACCAAGAGCAACTTCCTGCATCAGCAGCTCGCCATGATGGATGGCACAGATTTACCGCTTGCAATAGGTATTATCCGTGATGTTGAGTCACTTACATATAATGAGGAGCTTGAGCATCAGGTTGAGTCGGTTAAGTCAGCTAAAGGGTTTGACAGTCTGCGCAGCATGATACTTGCAGGCGAAACCTGGGAGGTGAAATAATATTTGCTTCAAACAATAAGCTGATATAATGTGTTTTATCAAAAAACATAATGTAAACAAGCGATTATGAGAATAAAACTGATTATACCCGCAGTAATTGCGGCAGTCATTATGGCGACCGGTTGCTCCAGCAACAAGAAGTTAACGGAACTCCAGGGTAAGTATGATGCTCTTGCAAAAGATTATCATAATTCTCAGGTTGAACTGGCTAAATCTCAGGAACGTGCCAACAGTCTTGATGCTCTGCTTGCTGAGGCGAGGAGGAATAATGAGCAGCTTAAACGCAACTATGAGTCTCTTCAGGGTTCACTCAACCAGAGCCTGCTGCAAAATCAGCAGGGAAGCATCAACATTTCCAAACTTGTGGATGAAATTAACGCTTCCAATCAGTATATCAAACAGTTGGTACAAGCTAAGAGCAAGAGCGATTCACTCAATATGGTGCTGACAAACAATCTCACCAGGTCGCTTACTCGCGATGAACTTAAGGAAGTGGATGTAAAGGTGCTCAAGGGAGTAGTTTATATCTCGCTTGCCGACAATATGCTGTTTAAATCCGGAAGCTATGAGGTGAATTCCAGGGCAATGGAAACCTTAAGCAAGATTGCCAAGATAATCAAGGACTATGGCGATTATGATGTGCTGGTTGAAGGTAACACTGATAATGTGCCCATCAGTCGCACTAATATCCGTAATAACTGGGATTTGAGCGCGCTTCGTGCTTCCTCGATAGTGCAGGTGCTTCAAGATGATTTCGGTGTTAATCCACAGCGTCTGTCGGCTGCCGGAAGAGGTGAATTCAATCCTATCTCCGACAATGGCTCGGAACTTGGACGGCAGAGAAACCGCCGCACGGAAATTATAATCACTCCTAAACTGGATCAGTTCCTGGAGCTGATAGACAAGGCTCCCGAAACGAATGAAAACCGCTGAGAAGCTAAATAATTTACAACATCCGGCTCCAAAAACACGATTTTGGAGCCGGATGTGTTTTTGTGAAAATAATATGTATTAACTTTGCGCTAATAAGTATTTTTTTGATTATGGATTTATTTGAAAAAATCAGCGCAGACATCAAGGCGGCTATGCTTGCCAAAGATAAGGTGCGCCTGGAAACCCTCAGAGGTATAAAAAAAGAATTTCTTGAGGCGAAAACAGCCAAGGGTGCTGACGGTGAACTGTCTGATGACACCGCAGTGAAGATAATGAGCAAAATGGTGAAGCAGCGCAGGGAAACCGCAGAAATCTATAACTCGCAGAATCGACCCGAACTCGCTGAAAATGAGCTTGCGGAGGCTGCCGTTATTGAAGAGTATCTGCCGAAACAGCTTAGCGAGGCGGAGCTGGAGGATGCGCTTAAAGCCATTATAGCTCAGACAGGTGCCACATCTGCTAAAGAAATGGGTAAGGTGATGGGTGTAGCGTCAAAAGCCCTCGCCGGAAAAGCTGATGGTAGGGCAATTTCAGCTAAAGTTAAGGAACTACTCTCATAATAGCTATTTATATGCTTACATTACAACAGATTAAAGAAAACCCTCAGAGGGTGGTGGAGCGTCTCGCCGTCAAAGGATTTGATGGAGCAGAAGCAATCAACAGCATAATTACTCTCGATGATAATCGTCGTGTCCTCCAGTTGAGCAACGACACTAAGGCTGCTGAGCTCAACAAAATGGCTGCACGTATCGGCGGTCTGATGAAAGAAGGCAAGAAAGAGGAGGCTGAACAGGTTAAGGCTGAAGTAGCTGCTCTGAAATCAGAGCAGAAGGAAACAGCGGAAAAGCTTGCGGCTGCCGAGGAGGAGATAAGAAACATTCTCCTCACAATTCCCAATCTGCCGTGTGATGCAGTGCCGGAAGGTAAAACCGCAGAGGATAATGTGGTTGAGAAGACCGGCGGCAATATGCCTGACTTAGGTGAGGACGCGTTGCCTCACTGGGATCTTGCAAAAAAATATAACCTGATAGACTTTGACCTCGGAGTGAAAATTACCGGAGCGGGATTTCCCGTTTATATAGGTAAGGGAGCCAGACTTCAGCGTGCCCTCATTGACTTCTTCCTTGATGAAGCCGTGAAGGCGGGTTACACAGAAATTCAGCCTCCTTACGTTGTGAACGAGGCCTCAGGTTACGGTACGGGTCAGTTGCCCGATAAAGAGGGGCAGATGTACTATGTGAATGAGGATAATCTTTACCTTATTCCCACAGCTGAGGTTCCTGTTACCAACCTTTACCGTGATGTTATTCTCACAGATGACAAACTTCCGGTAAAAAATTGCGCATATAGTGCTTGCTTCCGCCGCGAAGCAGGAAGTTACGGTAAAGATGTGCGTGGACTGAACCGCCTTCACCAGTTTGACAAGGTTGAGATTGTGCGCATTGAAAAGCCGGAGAATTCCTATGCCGCTCTTGAGGAGATGAAGGATCATGTTCAGGGTCTTCTTGACAAACTTGGTCTTCCCTGGCACATTCTGCGTCTTTGCGGTGGCGATATGAGTTTTACATCAGCAATCACATTTGATTTTGAGGTATTCTCTGCCGCTCAGAAGCGTTGGCTTGAAGTTAGCTCTGTGTCAAACTTTGAGACATATCAGGCGAACCGTCTGAAATGCCGCTATCGCGATGAAGATAAAAAGACCCGACTATGTCACACTCTGAATGGCTCGGCTCTTGCACTTCCGCGCATCATGGCAGCTCTTCTTGAAAATAATCAGACACCGAATGGCATAGTCGTGCCTGAATGTCTGCGTAAATACACCGGATTTGATATTATTGACTGATAGTCGTAATGGATAAGAAAACAATATGGGACCTCGGCCGTGACACGGTCGAGGTTTTTCGCGCCAAACCGAAGATGCCACTTGTTGTGGTGCTCGATAATGTTCGCTCCCTCAATAATATAGGGTCGATTTTCCGCACGTCGGACGCTTTTCTTGTTGAGAAGATAATGCTTTGTGGCATAACAGCTTGTCCTCCCTCACCGGAAATCCATAAAACAGCTCTCGGAGCAGAGGAATCAGTGAGCTGGGAATACTATGACTCAACTGAAGACTGTATAGACTCTTTGCATCGCGCCGGTTACGTGGTGTGTGCTCTGGAGCAGGTGAAAGGGAGCATTGAATTGCAGAATTTCATAGTAGAGGAAGGCAAAAAATATGCCCTTATAGCAGGGCACGAAGTTCATGGAGTGAGTCAGGCGGCTGTTGACAGTGCCGATTATTGCATAGAGATACCACAGTTCGGCACCAAACACTCTCTTAATGTGTCGGTGTCTGTTGCCTTAGGCATCTGGCATTTTTTCAGCGGAAAGTAGTTTTACGGCGGTTTCTGCATCAAGAGCGAGCTGTGAGCGCAGTTCCTCAATGCCGGAAAATTTCTTCTCTTCGCGGATTGCAGCGATAAATTCCAGCGTTATATTCTTCCCGTACAGATCTCCCTCAAAGCCTATAAGGTGAGCCTCAAGAGTGAGGGGCGGGGTATCCGAGTTGTCAACAGTAGGGCGGAAACCTATGTTAAGCATAGCTTTAACCGTGGTGTTGTCCGGTAAGATTGCGTTCACCGCATATACTCCCGGTTTAGGAATAAGCTGCCTTTGATCTTCCGGCTGGATGTTGGCGGTAGGAAATCCGATTTTGCGACCCAATTTTTTGCCGTGAACCACTGAGCCGGTGATGCTGAATTGTCTGCCTAACAGCGAGTTGGCAAGAGGTATATTTCCTTCGGTAAGGGCTCTTCTTATCCGGGAAGAGCAAACAGGCGCCCCGTATTCAATAAATTGTTGAGCCTGAGACACTTTCATTCCAATTTCTTTGCCGATAGCTTCATACGGTTCTAATCCTTCAGGGTGATCTTTGCCGAAGCGGGTATCATATCCGAGAAGTAGTCCGGCAACGTTGTATTCATCGCGCAGGAATGTCATGAATTCGCTTGCACTCATATTGCGCAGATGAGAATCGAAATTCAGAATGGCAATATCGTTTATGCCGCAAGATTTAAGAAGGTCGGTTTTCTTAGCCAGCGGGTAGATAAGGGCAGGCACTCTCTCCGGGCGGATGGTTTCAAGCGGATGGGATGAAAATGTGATAACGAGCGGAGAAAGGTTGGATTCGACAGCCTTTTCTTTCAGCACATTAAGAAGATAGTTATGCCCAAGGTGCACTCCGTCAAAGGTGCCGACAACAGCCAACTTATCTCTTGCAGGACTCATATTTTTATAATCCCTTATCCTTAAGAAGTTCTGTAAATTCAGTATCCGGTGCCACATGGATAGTTTCAAATCCCAATGCAGCGGCAGCTTTGGTATTGGCTTCCGAGTCGTCCAGAAAAATGGTTTCCTCCGGCTTGATATTGAGTTTGCTGCATGCTGCTTCAAAGATGCGTGCATCCGGTTTCATGACTTTTTCCTCAAACGATGTTATCGCTCCATCGGTATATGTGGATAAATTTCCTCCCTGTTTTGCAAACTCAGAGGCAATGCGGTTATTCCACATTATTGGATTTGTGTTGCTGAGAATGTAAACCTTGTATTTTTTTCTTAGCTCCTTTAAGGCGTTAAGTCTGTATTCCGGTATTCCAAGCAAGAAATCGCTGAATGCTTCATCCATCTGCTCGTCAGTGACATCTTTAGGTAGAAGCGGGCGCAGTGCCTGATGAAACTCCGCAACAGAAATTTTCCCGCTTTCAAGGTCTCCGAAAGGACCTGTCTGTGAATACTCACCAAGAAAACTGTCAGGGTTTTCCATTCCAAGTTTTTTGAAAGCTTCCACGCAATGGTTGCGGTCGATATTCATAATCACCCCGCCAAGGTCAAAAAGTAGGTTTTTAATCATGTCAAGTCAGATTATACGCGCAAATTTAGCAAATTGTTTGGGATTTCGGGTATTATGTTTAATTTTGTCACCAAACCCGATGAATTATGGATAAGATTGACAGTCTGGACAGAAAGATACTTGAGATAGTGATGTACAATGCCCGAATTCCGTCAAAGGATGTGGCTGTTGATTGTGGTGTAAGCCGTGCGGCGATTCATCAGCGTATCCAGCGTATGATTGATCTGGGTGTAATCACCGGTTCGGGTTATCATGTCAATCCTAAATCTCTGGGATTCAGCACCTGCACATATATCGGTGTGAATCTTGAGAGTGGGTCGATGTATCGCAAGGTAGTGCCGGAGCTTGAGAAGATTCCTGAAATAGTGGAATGTCATTTCACCACCGGTCCTTATTCTATGCTTCTTAAGCTTTATGCAAGGGATAATGAGCACCTGATGGAGCTTCTAAACGGCAAAATTCAGACAATACCGGGAGTAAAGGGTACTGAAACCCTGATATCTCTCGATAACAGTATTGTGCGTGAACTGCCGGTTGATATGAATATGCAGGGTTGAACTCCGTGTCTAAGACCCCGTTCTCCAATATTTGTTAACGCTGAGGTCGCATATCTCCGAGTGATTTTTGTGATGGAACGAAGGAGCGATGGGGTTCCATCGTGACAGAGTGACAACACAAAAAGCACCGGAGATATGCGCCTGTAAGGTAACTTATTCACATCGTCAAACAACAAAATGTACCCAAATCGAGTAATATAAATCTAATAATTTTTAGCTTATCGCAGTAACTTGGGATATAAAACAGATCTGACACATACACATCGTAATTTTATTTCAGAGAATTTCCCTGAAATTTTCAGAACGAAGTCAAAGGTCGATATTTTTGAAATTCTTAAAGCCTTGTTTTTCTTAATCAAAACCTGATGCCAATGGAAACTCCTGCCAAATGATATAAATTACCATCGCCTCGGCCAATCGTCACTCATCTGCGTCCGCTTGTTTCAGTCACGATGGGACTCCATCGCTCTCTCACTGCGCGAACACAGCTGCATAACGCTTGACCGCCTCAGCATTAACAAATATTGGGGAACGGGGTCTAAATAAATTTGTCGTCAAACTTCGCCTGTACATCGTTGACAATCTGCTTGATTCGCTGCTCTTCACTCTTGGGGCAAATCATAAGCACATCGCCTGAGTCTGCCACTATAAAGTCTTTAAGTCCGGAAGCCACAACGAGCTTTTTGTCGCGTAGGGCAAATATATTTCCGGTGGAGTCGTAAGCAAGCAAGTTGCAGTTTCGTGTCACGTTCGCGTCTTTATTTTTTGGCGAATTGTCATAAAGGACAC
This sequence comes from Barnesiella sp., assembly GCA_014800945.1. Taxonomy (GTDB): domain Bacteria; phylum Bacteroidota; class Bacteroidia; order Bacteroidales; family Muribaculaceae; genus Paramuribaculum. The sequence continues at coordinate 77,088 of JAAVFD010000028.1, forward strand.
TCCATGTGCCCAGATCACTCCAGCCGAAATTCACACATTCAACAAATACATTAGATGCCTTTTCCATGATGGCAAAATCCACGGAAATGCTTGGGCAAGCCGGGAAGTGCTCATTGATGAAATTCATTTCCTGCGGTGTGCCAAATGCTTGTGCTCCACGTTCAAATTCACATTCCAGATCAGGTGCATAAGTGTGAAGCGCGTTAATGATAGATTCAGCGGTCCAAAGGAATATGCCAGAGTTCCAGAAAAATTCTCCTGATTCAACGAATACTTTAGCGAGTTCAAGGTCAGGTTTTTCAGTGAATGTCTTCACTTTAAGAATTCCGGGTTCAATTTCTTGTCCTATTTGAATGTATCCATATCCTGTTTCAGGTCTGGTGGGGTGAATTCCGAGAGTTAGAAGCGCCTCATTCGCTTCAACAAATTCAAATCCTCTCTGTACTTTGGCGGCGAATTCAGCTTCGTTGGTAATGAGATGGTCGCTTGGGGTGACAATCATGCTTGCCTTGGGATCTCTTGCGAAAATATGGTGTGCCGCCCATGCAATGCAGGGAGCAGTGTTTCTTCTGCATGGTTCAAGCAGGATATGCTCTTTATCCAGCTCGGGAAGTTGTTCTCTGACAATAGGTTCATACAGGGCGTTAGTAACAACAATAACGTTTTCCTGGGGTACAATAGGCTTGATTCTGTCGAAGCACATTTGTAGAAGAGAGCGTCCTGTTCCGAGGAAGTCGATAAACTGTTTGGGTTTATTAGCGCGGCTATAAGGCCAGAATCTACTGCCTACGCCTCCGCACATTATAACGCAGTATCTGTGTGAATTAGCTTCCATAATAGTCTTAAAATTGAAATCAGTTAATTTCATGGTTCTGCATAAGCGCATAATCCGTGTGCTAAATTAATGAATAAGTGTGAGACTATAAAGAAAGAGGCATAAAAAAAGAATGAGTAACGCAAGCAAGCTTGACAATTACTCATTCTCCTCTCTCCTCTGCGGTATGGACGGGACTCGAACCCGCGACCCCCTGCGTGACAGGCAGGTATTCTAACCAGCTGAACTACCACACCGGATATTTTGGAAATGCTCCGGGGATTTGTTTCCCGTTTGCGAGTGCAAAGGTAATACTGATTTTTATTCTGTGCAAATATTCTGCAAAAAAAATATCAAAAAAATAAATGAGTTGTAGGTAATTTAAAGCTATTGGTTTGATTGATAGAGATATGGAGATGGTAAGACGACTCAAATTGAAGTTGATTTTTTCGATGGTTAGATGATTAAACAATGTTAATCGGATGTGTGATATTCTAAAAAGCGGTTTCATAGTCCCCAACTCTTGCCGATTAGTTGTATCTTTGCATTGTTGCGCGCATATAATGATAGAGGTAAAAGATATACGCAAGAGTTTTGACCATCTTCAGGTGCTGAAAGGTGTGAGTGTGAGTATAACTCCCGGTGAGGTGGTTTCAATAGTCGGACCGAGCGGAGCCGGCAAAACAACCTTGCTTCAGATAATCGGAACTCTTGATACTCCTGATAGTGGACGCGTTGATTTTGACGGTGTGAATCCACTAAAGTTGAACAGCTCCGGGCTGGCACGCTTCCGTAACGCCAATATCGGTTTTGTGTTTCAGTTTCATAGGCTTCTGCCCGAATTCAATCTTGCAGAGAATGTGGCTTTGCCGGCATTGATAGCAGGCGTGAACAGGACCGAATCTTTTGCAAAGGCGCACAAACTGATAAAGTATCTTGGGCTTGAAAGCCGTGAGTCTCACCGTCCGTCAGAGCTATCCGGTGGAGAACGACAGCGTGCTGCCGTTGCGCGTGCATTGATTATGGAGCCGAAGGTGGTTCTTGCAGATGAGCCCTCCGGGAGTCTGGACTCCAAGAATCGCGCCGAGCTTCACCGCTTGTTTTTTGACCTCAGAGATGACCTCGGTCAAACATTTGTGATAGTGACCCATGATGAGCATCTTGCCGCCGATACCGACCGCTGCATAGTGCTCAACGATGGCTTAATAACAGAAATATTAACAAAAGAAAAACAATAAGATTAAACAACATGAAAATTTCAAAGTTTCTCTCCGTATGTGTGCTTCTTGCCTCAGCTTTCACATTCTCTTCATGTGATTCTGAATCATCCGGCTCATACTCAACACTTGCCTTTGTTAATTACGAGGGCTCATCCACCGATGGCTACAGCCAGTTCGTGTATAACGAGCCCAACACCAATTCAACCATTACTTTCCGTTCAAGAGTTACATTTAATGATGGAATGACTCCTGCATTAGGCACCCGTCTGCTCGGACAATTCGTGATGGTTTATGGCGAGGAGTTCAAGAACGGTTCAGTTTTAGAAAATCAGGCAATTTACAAACTCAGTAAATATAGTGATGTTTCTATAGAAGCTCTTTCTGGATTTACTTTGTCATCTACTCAACTGTATCTTCAGTCTATAATTCGTGCCGGAAACTATCTTGACATCGTAGCTCTCGCGGATGCCAAGAATTCGGATCTTACTCTTGTGTGCGATGCCAACACCCTTAATTCAGGCACTCCGGTTCTTTACCTTAACTATGAAACAAAGACATCTGATGTTTCTGAAACCCAGTACTTTGCTTCATTTGATATTTCGGCAGTTTTAAGTCAGCCCGATGTAAAAAGCATCCGATTGATTCTAAACAACGCCAACGGTGAGAACGAATTTATTTTCCCAATTACTGAGAATAGCAAATAATGAGTAAACAGCAGGAAATCAAGATAGAGCTCAGTCCGGAAGTGGCTTCCGGGCTATACTCCAATCTTGCAATAATCAACCACGGTGCAGGGGAGTTCTTTCTCGACTTTATTACCGTTGCTCCCAATATGCCTCAGGCAAAAGTGCAGAGCAGGGTGATCATGACCCCTGAAAATGCCAAAAACCTTCTATTCGCGCTATCCGACAATATTCGCAAGTATGAGGCGACTTTCGGTGAGATAACTCACACCGAGCCGGTTGCAGCGAAGTCAAACGATATCCCCAACCCATTTATGGGAGGAGCAAATGCATAAACATCAACCCGCATACGCGCTATGAAACCCAATAATCTCACCATTTATAATTCTCTGTCCCGAAACAAAGAGACATTTAAGCCAATCAACCCCGGAAAAGTAGGAATGTATGTGTGTGGACCAACCGTGTATGGCGACGGTCATCTCGGTCACGCCCGTCCCGCAATCACGTTTGATATCCTCTACCGCTATCTCCGCCACCTCGGCTACTCGGTGAGATATGTTAGAAACATAACCGATGTGGGGCATCTGGAGCATGACGCCGATGAGGGAGAGGACAAGATAGCCAAAAAAGCACGTATAGAGCAACTTGAGCCTATGGAGGTGGTGCAGCACTATCTAAACCGCTACCATAAAGCCATGGAGAAGCTCAACGTTCTTCCACCCTCAATAGAGCCCCATGCTTCCGGTCACATAATCGAGCAAATCGAATATATCAAGAAAATACTTGAATCGGGCTACGCTTACGAGAGCGAAGGGTCGGTTTACTTTGATGTGAACAAATACAACCGCGACCATCATTACGGCAAACTCTCAGGAAGAAATATCGATGAACTCCTCGCAACAACCCGCGCACTCGACGGTCAGAGCGAGAAGCGCAATCCCGCAGATTTCGCCCTCTGGAAAAAAGCCGCTCCCGAGCATATCATGCACTGGCCGAGTCCATGGAGCGAGGGCTTTCCCGGCTGGCACCTCGAATGCTCGACCATGGGAGAGAAATACCTCGGCGAAACATTTGACATTCACGGCGGAGGTATGGATCTAAAGTTTCCGCACCATGAATGCGAGATAGCTCAGTCTGTGGCTCACAACGGTCATGATGCGGTGCGCTACTGGATGCACAACAACATGATTACCATCAACGGTCAGAAGATGGGCAAATCGCTCGGCAACTTCATTACCCTTGACGAATTCTTTACCGGCGACCACCCTCTTCTCGAGCAGGCATATTCGCCCATGACTGTGCGCTTCTTCATCCTTCAGGCGCATTACCGCGGCACCGTTGATTTCAGCAACGAAGCCCTGAAAGGAGCTGAAAAAGCCCTCCAGCGTCTCCTTGAAGCATACCGCCGAATAGCAGCCCTTAAACCCTCCGCCACCTCCCAGGTAGATGTGGCAGCTCTTTCGGAAAAGTGCTATGAGGCTATGGATGATGATCTTAACACCCCGATTGTTATTGCAACCCTCTTTGAGGCGGCATCGCTCATCAACAAAATCAACGATGGCACGCTCGCTGCCACTCAGCAGGATATCGATGCGCTGAAAGCACTCTTCGACACCTTCCTCTTCGACCTTCTCGGTATATTACCCGATTCGCTTGCCGCAGATGCGCCGGGAGCCGCCACCAAGCCGTTTGAACAAGCTATTGACCTACTCCTTGAGCTCCGCGCAAAAGCGAAGGCAGAGAAAAACTGGGCTACCAGCGACCTTATCCGCGATCGCCTCAATCAGGCTGGATTCGATGTAAAAGACACCAAGGACGGCTTTGAATGGTCTCTTAAACCTTGATAACAAACCAATTCCCACATGGAAAAACTTAAGCAACTCATATCATCCTCCCGCTTTATCGGAGGGTTAGTCTCAATAATCGCCATTGCGATAATCTCATTCATTTACTTCTATCCGGATGCCGCCCAGGGCAATCAGCTCCGCCAGCATGATATGCAGCAGGGGGCGGCGATAGGGCAGGAGGCTAAGCTTTTCCATGACGCCACCGGCGAAACTACCCGCTGGACAAACTCTCTTTTCTCCGGAATGCCGACATTCCAGATATCTCCATCTTACCCCTCCGATACCCTCTTTACATGGCTCAACAAGGTCATGGGTCTCGGCTTACCCGAACCCGCCAATCTTCTGGCAATGATGATGCTTGGATTCTTCATCCTACTCATGGCTATGAAGATGCGCTGGTATGTGGCTCTGCTCGGAGCGATTGCCTACGGCTTCTCCTCATACTTTATTATTATTATAGGTGCGGGACACATCTGGAAATTCGCAACCCTCGCCTATGTGCCACCCACAATAGCCGGTGTGATTCTCTGCTACCGTGGGCACTACCTCTCCGGAGCGGCTCTCACCGCCCTCTTCTCAATGCTCCAGATAAGCAGCAACCATGTGCAGATGACCTACTATTTCCTGTTTGTCATAGCAGCGCTCGCCATTGCATACCTCATTAAGGCAGTCAAGAAGCACAAAGTGGCAAAATGGTGTATCGCAACAGCCATCCTCGCCGGAGCAGGTGCGCTCGGCGTCCTCGCCAACCTGCCTTCGCTTTACAGCACTTATGAGTACTCGAAATACACCATGCGCGGAGGGCATAGCGAGCTAACCCGTAACCGCGCCGAGGCAACTTCCGGGCTCGACCGAGATTATATCACCCAGTACAGCTACGGCACATCCGAATCATTCACTCTCCTTATCCCCAATGTCAAGGGCGGAGCTTCAAACAAGCCCGAGAAAGGGGAGAACCATCCGCTCTCCCTATCCTCGCTTCCGAAGGCACAGGAAATGGTGAATCAGGCGCAGCTCTCGCCACAGGAAGCGCGCTACCTCGAATATATGAGTCAGTACTTCGGTGAGCCCGAAGGCACAAACGGTCCCGTCTATGTAGGAGCTATCGTATTCGCCCTCTTCCTGCTCGGCTGCGTCATTGTCAAAGGTCCTGTCAAATGGGCTCTTCTTATCCTCACGGTGTTCTCGATTCTTCTCGCCCTCGGGCGCAACTGTATGTGGCTCACCGACCTGATGATTGACTATATGCCTATGTACAGCAAATTCCGCACAGTGGAGAGCATACTCGTCATCGCCGAATTCACAATGCCACTCCTCGCAGCTATGGCACTCCAGAAAATAGTGGTGACCAAGGACAAATGGAGCCAGTTCCGCAAACCCCTCTTCTGGTGTTTCGGCATCTCCGCCGGTATCTGCCTGCTCGGGGCAATCTTCCCCGGAATTTTCGGCAGCGCCATTACCGACAACGACCGCGCCATCGACTCCATGATAGCATCTCAGCTCGCATCAATGGGGCTTGAAGCTGAGCAGGCAGCAGTGTTTTCTCTCCAGAATCCACGCCTGTACGATGCAATAGAAGCCCTCCGCCACTCGATGGTTTCTGCCGACTGCTTCCGCAGCCTCCTTTTCATTCTCGCTGCCGGAATAGTGCTGATCATGTACATCCGTCGCAAGCTTACCGCAGCTCCGGCAATCCTTGCGTGCGCTTTCCTCATCCTCGCCGACCTATTCTCGGTGAACAAACGCTACCTCAACACCGATAGCTTCCTCACTCCGCAGCTCTCGCAGTCAAATCCCTTCCCCCTCTCCGAGGCAGACCGCGCCATACTCTCCGACACAGCGGCAAGCTACCGAGTCATGGACATTCCCCGATTCTGGCAGGCTGCACCCTCTTACTATCACAAAACCATCGGAGGCTACCACGCTGCCAAGCTAACCCGATATCAGGATCTCATAGACCGTCATCTCGGTCATTTCCTGCAAGGCACACAGACCGATGCCGATTGGGAGGTGCTCAATATGCTCAACGCCAAGTACATCATCGACCATTCCGGAACACCGCTCGAAAACAACGAGGCTCTCGGCAACGCATGGCTCGTTGATACACTCACCTTTGTTGACGGACCGGATGCGGAGATGGCTGCACTCTCGGCAATACACACCGCAACCACCGCTGTTGCAGACCGGACCTTTGCCCAAACTCTCAAAGCGCCGGCTACTAAAGCTCCCGGTGACACAATTTTCCTCACCTCATACGCACCTAACCGTCTGACTTACCACTCATCTTCAGCAGCGCCCTCACTTGCGGTGTTCTCTGAAATATACTTCCCCTGGGGATGGCAGGCTACTATCGACGGCAACCCGGCTCAAATAGGCAGAGTAAACTACCTTCTGCGCGCCATCAATCTTCCCGCCGGCAGTCACACGGTAGAGATGAAGTTTGAACCACAGGCAATCAACACCTCGATTACTACAGCCAAGATATCAGTAATCCTAATCTACATCCTCCTCGCCGCCGCCATTATCCTCGCATTCATCAGTAAACCCGAGCCGGCGAATGAAGAAAAAGCTTAAAAACTTTCTCTCCATACCCCTGCGAGCCTGGAGGTCAAGAGGCTTCGGTGTTCACTCGCCGTTTGCCTTCCGCTTCATCACAGAAGTGATCCGTTGCCCTCACGGCTACTATGCTTACCCGGCTATCGGCTCCTCAGCCGCCGCTCGTCGGCTTTACCGCATCATCCTTGCACTCGCACCGGAAAAAGTGATTGTTACCGGCCCGCTATCCGATTCCCTCGCAGTAGCCGTTTCCCTCGCTAAGGCCGAGGCACAAGCAGCCCCACACCGGGATAAACTCGCCGTGGTGCCACCCGAAGCCATTGTCGGCATCTCCTATCTGCGCTCAATCCTCGCAGCCGGGGGAGCAGTGGTGTTCACCAATATCCAAAATGCCGGATGTGCCGAGATTTTCGCAGAGATAGCTCCGTGCGGCATGACCTTTGCCGGGCTCCGTCAGGCTGTGGTGGTAGGGGGCAATCTCCCCCGCCAGCAATTCCCCGTCCTTATATAATATATAAAGGTGTCCACGGACTAACAACCCCTGACTAATGACTAACGCCTTACCAGACTATTCCGACCTGATAGACTCCTACGATGCTCACCTCCTTCTGGAGCGTGGGCTCAGCGACAACACCCGTGAGGCATACACATCAGACATACGCCGCCTTGCCGAATACCTTGAAGCAGAGGCTCTGACCCCCGAAAATGTAAATATCTCCCACCTGCGAGCCTATTGTGCCGACCTTTACGACCTCGGCATCTCTCCGCGCTCTCAGGCACGCATTGTGTCAAGCATCAAATCCTTCTTCCGCTACCTCCGCTTCTCGGGCACAATACCGCTTAACCCGACTGAACTGCTTGAAACACCACGAACCGGGCTCCACCTCCCCGAAGTGCTCACGGTTGCCGAAATCGACTCCCTTATCTCAGCCATACCCGCCGATTCCGCAGAAGCAGTCCGAAATCAAGCTATCATTGAAACCCTTTACAGTTGCGGACTCCGAGTGTCGGAACTTGTAAATCTCGAAATACCACGCCTTTATCTCGAAGAAGGCTACCTCATAGTCACCGGCAAAGGCTCCAAGGAGCGCCTTGTGCCCGTTTCACCCCCGGCGATAGCGGCTATCTCCGCCTACATTGACGAGCGACGCTTCGCCCCGGTCAAGCCCGGAGAAGAAGCCATTCTTTTCCTCAACCGCCGCGGCTCACGGCTCACCCGCCAGATGATATTCACAATCATCCGCCGGCTCGCTGCTGATGCCGGAATCAGAAAAACCATCTCGCCACACACTCTCCGCCACTCCTTTGCAACACACCTCCTTGAGGGCGGAGCCAACCTGCGAGCCATCCAGCAGATGCTCGGCCACGAAAGCATCGCCACCACCGAAATATACATCCACATCGACCGCACCCGCCTTCGCCAGGAAATCCTCTCCCACCACCCCCGTAACCACAGATAGTAAAAAAAACTGCGCCGTAAAAAACTACGGCGCAGCAAATATGGGATATGTATTATTTCAATTATTTGGCGATGTCGATAACCTCTACATCAAAAACAAGTGTTGAACCGGGAGGAATGCTGCCAGCACCATTGTTGCCGTAAGCAAGTTTAGCAGGAATGTAAAGAGTGTATTTAGCACCCTTGTTCATCAGCTTAAGACCCTCACCGAATCCGGGAACAACGGCTGTTACAGCGAAGTTGGCGGGTTCGCCACGGTCAACAGAGCTGTCAAACACGGTTCCGTCGATAAGTTTGCCGGTGTAGTGAACGGTAACGTTTGAAGTTTCGGTAGCTGTTGCACCTGTACCCTGTTTGTTCACCTTGTAGGCAAGACCTGATTCTGTGGTTTTGATAGAAGGATCGGCTTTAATCTGAGCAGCGATGAAAGCAGCGCCTTTAGCTTCATTTTCAGCAGCTTCTGCTTCGCGGGCAGCCTGCTGAGCCTGAGCAGCTTCCATCTGGCGTGCCTGTGATTTCTGCTGAACGCGGTTCATAAGAGCCTGCATATCATTCATATCGATGCCGAGCTGACTGTTGTTGATAGAGTCGGCAAGGAAAGCCTGAGAGAAGTAGCGGATAAGCTCCTCACGGTTGATATCAACGCCCTCACCGTAAAGAGCCTTGATCTGGCGGGCAAAACCGAGGCCGATCTGCACACCGTACTGGTAAGCAACATCAGCGGTGTCAGACATAACCACTTCCTTGAATCCGCGGATAAATGATTTCTTGTTGAACTTAGCGAGCTCATCGGCGGGGAGCTGATCCATGTTCTGGGCGAGCATAGCACCCTGACCACGGCCGAGCACCATAGTGAGCGAGTCATTAAAAGCCTGCTCCTCGGCAGAAGCCTTTGAGTCGCTTTTTGAGCAGCCGGTAGATGCGACCGCGATTGCAGACATTGCGATTACAAATAATGTCTTTTTCATTGTCTTTTTTGTGAATTGATATTAATTAATAAGTTTAATGTAAGATTCGATTATTGTTGAAACTCACTTATTTTCCTAAAACCTTAATCAGCTCAACATCAAAGATAAGAGTTGAGTCAGGTCCGATTGCAGCACCGGCTCCGGCAGGACCGTAGGCAAGTGCGCTCGGTATAAACAAACGGTATTTCGCACCCTCCTTCATGAGCTGAAGTGCCTCCACCCAGCCGGGAATAACCTGGGTTACGCCGAAAGTAGCGGGCTCGCCACGCTCAACAGAGCTGTCAAACACAGTGCCGTCGATAAGTTTGCCGGTGTAGTGCACCATCACGCGGTCATCCTTGGTAGGCATAGCACCTGTTCCCTCCTCAATCACCTCATACTGAAGTCCTGAAGCGGTGGTCTTTACCTCGGGGCGTTTACCGTTGTCGGCAAGGAAAGCTTCTCCGGCAGCCTTGTTCACCTTTGCCATCTCTGCGGCTGCGGCGCGCTGCTTCTCCTCCATAGCGGTGAAGAACTTGCGGATTTCCTCTTTTGCCTCATCATAGGTCATGCGGGGAGTCTCGCCGGAAAAAACGGCTGCAACACCGTCGGCAAAATCCTTCACATCAATTTTTTCGATTCCGCTGCTGCGGAAATTGTTGCCCATGCTCAATCCGAGAGCATAGCTGATACGGTCTAATTCTTTAGTTTCCATCTGATTTTCTTTTAGATAATATAACTCAGTGGCAATTTGAGTTGCAAAGGTATGCCAAATATCAGTGCCAAAGTTAAATATTTAATAAAAAAATATTAAATGACACACCTATGGCAACCCACCGCCACACCTATTTATAATATAACACCTTACCGGTGGGAAGTGTTTTTTCAGATAATTCCGAATTTTCCGAAGCTTCCGGCGGCGTCGGAATTTTCCGAGGCTTCAGAATTTTCAGAATAATCCGAATTTTCGGAATTTTCAGAAGCTTCCGATGCCTCCTTGCATTGAAAATCTTTTGTAAAACTATGTTATAAAACAGATATTTAGAAAAATGTCAGCAAATTAACATAATTTAACCCCCCCCCCTACTTTTACCCAATCCCGTTAATGTATATTTGCATACTTTTTGTCCGCACACTGTACGATTACGGACATTTAAGCAAACTAACCTTAATTTTTTAACCTAAACCATTAACCTAAATCAGTTATGAGCAAATTTAGAAAATTGATGGCTGCGGCAGCGCTGCTGTTCGTTTCGTCATCGGTGTTCGTTGCTTGCGATGATGATCCGAACCAGCTCGGCCCGATCGGAATCAACAGCATTGTGACGACAGCACAAACTGCTTATGTACAATGGACCATTGTTTCCGGAGACTACATCGACGGTTACAAGATTGTCCTGCGTGAAGGCGGTCGTGATGGTCAAATTGTGGATGAAGTTATCACTCTTCCCAAAGAGACTAATCACACTTTCGAAAACCTTAAACCTAACACTGTTTACACTGTTTCTACACAGGGACAGCTCACAAGCAAAAGCGGATTCTCTTCTGCTGATATAGCATATCGTGAGTTTATGACAGCTCCCTATGTTACTACTACCGGTGTTACATCTGTTGTGAAGCCCAACACAGAGGTTGATACTCTTGGCAACATTATCACTGTTGACAGAGCTTGGTCAACTGTTAAGTTCTCTCAGATAGACGCTGTTAATTGTGGTAACTATCGTGTGGTTCTTTATCAGGGTTCTGAGCAAGAGGTAAAGGCTGGAAAAGCAAAAACCATCGGTACAGAAACCGTAAGTAGAGATGAGAACCCCGCAGAAGGTGCTACTTTTGGGCCTTTATCATTGAGTACTACTTATACCGTTGCTACCAACGCCATAGCAAATGCCTCTTGTTGGTTCCTCGGTAATGCTGATGCCTCATATTATACCTTTACTACTCCGGCACAGTAATCACTCTGCCTTTAACTAAAAAATACGTGCAAAATGACTAATAATAATATAAAGAACTGGTGTCTCGCCATTGCGCTTGCTGCATCTGCTCCTGTAGCTTTTGCCGCTAACGAATCTGAGGCTCCTGTTGCTGCAGCTCAGCAGAATGCTGATTGCACCGGCATGGTCTTTGACTCTGAGGGCGAACCCCTCCCCGGAGCTTCTGTAAAGGTTGTTGGTACAACAAACGGTGGCTCTACAAATATTGATGGTGAATTCTCACTCAAAGGCGTTGCTAAAGGCGCCAAAATTACTGTAAGCTATGTAGGTTGCAAACCTGTGACTGTTACATGGAACGGTACTCCTCTTAATATCACCCTTGCTGATGATGATAACGTTCTCAATGAGGTTGTCGTTATGGGTTATGGCGTTGAGCAGAAACGTGCTAACGTTACCAACTCTATCGCCAAGGTGAGCGAAAAAACACTTACTGTAGGTACTAACGCTAACCCCGCTCAGGCACTTGCAGGTGCTGTAGCCGGTGTTCGTGTTAATATCACTTCAGGTAACCCTTCAGCTACTCCCTCTATCACTCTACGTGGTGGATCTAACTTTGACGGTGGTTCTAACCAACCCCTTTTCGTTGTTGATGGTAATATCCGCGATGGTCTTAACGATATCAACCCCAACGATATCGCTGATATGCAGATCCTTAAAGATGCCGGTGCAACAGCTCTTTACGGTGCTCGCGCAGGTAACGGTGTTATCCTTATCACAACCAAATCAGGTCAGGGAGGTAAGGGTAAAGTCACTCTTAACATGAAGGTTGGCCTTAACTACTATAGTAATTCCGGTTACGATATCACAGATTCTGAAACTTTCTTGAACTATTATCGTAAGGCTATCCACAATGCTGAATGGGCTCTCCCCGGTGGTGGTTATTCAAACCAGTATGCTGGTATCGGTGCTAATGATAATAACCCTGGTATTCCTAAGGCTAATTATCAAGCTTGGCAGAACTATAACCTTGTTCAGTACAACGAGGGCAATGCTTGGCTTCAGGATTTCGGATGGTCTAAATACACTGATGTGCTCTCTTCACAAGAGATGCTTTATAAAGACACCAATATTCAGAAAGAGGTACTCAATGGTTTAGCTCTTACTCAGGACTATAACCTAAGCTTCTCCGGTGGTAACGACCGTGGTAAATACTATGCTTCTCTCGGCTACTATGATGCTGAAGGTGCTGAAAAAGGTACATTCTACAAGCGTTACAACTTCTCATTCACCGGTGAATATAAGATCTCTGACTGGTTGACTGCTAACTCAGTGTTTAACTACATCCGTTCTAACTGGCTCAATGACAATCCCGAACTTGATTCAGGCTATCTTTTCAATCGTGGACGTTTCTGGAGCAATGTGAATTTCGAAGGTCTGGTTAGACAGACGGACGATAATGGCAACTATCTTGTTGATGAAAATGGTAAGTATATCGTTGATCGCATTCCTATGAAGGGAAACAACGGTCCGGTTAACATTAATCTTAACAGAGGAAAGTTCGATAGAGACAACCAGAGCGATAAGTTCGCTATGACTCAGAGCCTTACAGCTAAGATTATTGACGGTCTTACTCTTAAGGGAACTATGAGCTGGTATTACAACGAACAGTTAACTTCAGCTTTTAATAAAGATTATATCAGCAATAACGCCGGTTCTTACAACTACTACTATGGTCTTGGAACTGCTCCCAGCAATGGTGTAAACAATACCCACAGCACCAGCATGAGCTTCCTCCGTTATTTCGACCAGACCTACAACCTCGTAGCTAACTTCACTCGCACATTTGCAGAAAAACATTATGTTCAAGCGATGGTTGGTACTGAGTTCTACAAACGTCAATATAAATATTTTTCTGCAGGTGGTTCAGGTGCTCCCACTCAGTACTTCCCCAACTTGCAGCTAACTACTAACGATGCAAGTTCTCAGACTCGTACAATGAGCTCTGAGGTTGATGTTCGCACAATGATATCATACTTCGGCCGAGTTGCTTACACATATGATAGCAAGTATGACGTTGCTGCAACATTCCGTCAGGATGGTCTCTCACAGTTGAAAAACAACCGTTGGGGCTTCTTCCCCGGTGTATCTGCCGGCTGGACTTTCTCTAACGAAAATTTCTGGAAAGATAATGCAGAACTTTCATTTATCAACTTTGCTAAAGTTCGTGGATCATTTGGTTACAACGGTGTAATCAATACCAACTATCTTGGTTACTATACTCTTGGTGGTTCTTATGGCGCTGCGCAGTATAATGGTAACCTCGGTTATCGCCTGACCGGTCTGCCTAACCCCAACCTCAAATGGGAAAAAGTTCGTACTGCAGAGGTTGCTCTTGACTTCGGTTTCCTCCAGAATCGCATCAACTTCAGCGCAACATACTACAACCGTCTCACAATGGATAAGTATGCTTCTCTCTCACTGCCCCAGACAACAGGTTTCTCTTCTATAACCAGCAACAATGGTAAGTATCAGAACCAGGGTGTTGAACTTGACTTGAGCGCGACTATTCTCCGCACTCGTGACTTCCAGTGGACTGTCAGTGCCAACATGAGCTACAACCAGAACAAGGTTGTTCAGCTACCTGACAACGGTCTTAAAAATAACCGTCAGGGAGGTACACAGGTTTACACCGGTAAAGGTAACGAAATGCACTACATTGGTGGTGTACAGGAAGGTCAGAACCCCTACCAGCGTGTAATGAAACAGGTTACCGGCATGGTTCGCACACAGGCAGATATCGATGCTCTCGGTGACTATATTGACATCTCAACCAACCAAAACACTGGTGTATATGCTAATGAAGCAGGTCGTCAGCGTCTTATCGCTATGGGCTATGGACGTAATAAACTCATCCAGCTCCAGCCTGGTTCTTTCATCTTCAAAGATATCAATGGAGACAACATGATTGACGTTCACGATCAGGTTGTTGTAGGTCAGTCTAATGTTGCTTGGTCTGGTGGTCTCAACACCACTCTCTCTTGGAAAGGTCTTAGCCTCTATGCTCGCTTTGACATGGGCTTCGGTTTTAAAGTATATGAATCTAATATGTCATTCTGGCTTGCTGAAGGTCAGGGAGCTATGTCATTCCCCACTCAGGTGACAAATACTTGGAGTCCTGAAAATCCGGGTGCTAAATACCCCCGTGTTGTTTGGGCTGACCAGTATGGCTGTGATAGCTACGTAAGCACAAATAGTTTCTTCGCTCAGAATGGTAACTATCTTGCTTGTAAAGAACTTTCACTCAGCTACCAGCTCCCCGAAAGCATCTGCAAGAAATTCAAGAGCCAGGGTCTATCACTATCTGTAACCGGTCAGAATCTCGGCTACATCAAGAGCTGTACAATTCCTCTGCCCGACAACACAACATACTGGACTGGTGGCACAGCTGGTAACGGTGGTACATACAACATTCCCCGTACAGTTATCTTCGGTCTTAATGTTTCTTTCTAATAATTTAAGAAAACAAGAATATGAAAAATATATTTAGCAAATTAGCCGTTGCTGCTGTAGTCGGAACAGGACTCACACTCGGCTCATGTGCGGATGAGCTTGATTTGGTTAACCCCAATGGCTTTGATGCATCAAGCTTCTGGGTTGACCAGTCTCTATATGAGGGAAACCCGATTGCACTCGCTAACTTCTTCCGTAGTCAAACCCCAAATATTACCTTCTGGGCTGGTGAGCTTCGTGCTGGATCTCTTAGCTTGAATCTTATCAACGGTTCAGGTGTAGTTAATGCAGAATATATTGAGAATCTTTATGATGAAGCTCACACTCAGTACACTGTATTTGGAGGCTACTATGGGATGGTCGCTCTTCTCAACCAACTTATTTACCAGTGCAACACTCAGGATGGCGTTATTACAGATAATGTTAAGGAAGGTCTTCTTGGTCTTGCGAAAGGTTGGAGAGCATTTTGCTACTTCCAGATGTACAAAATGTACGGAGGTGTTCCTTTGAGAACAGAGCCTGATGTTATTCTTGGTATTACCAATCCTACACAGCTTTACATGGCTCGTGCTACTGCCGAGGAAACACTCAATTTTATCAAAAAAGATGTTCAGGAATCTATTGACCATTTTGCAAATTCAACATGGGTGCCCGCGGCTTCTACTCCCGAGTATTACTGGAACAAGTATGCTTCACTGATGCTTAAAGGTGAGGTTTATCTTTGGAGCGCTAAAGTTGCCACCGGTGACCATACAACAGCTAATGCTGCCGCTGAAATTAATACCGCAAAACAGGCTTTCCTTGAAATTGTTAACAGCGGTAAATACGAAATGGTTAAGGACTACTTCTCAATCTGGACAACACCACACAACAAAGAGTCAATTTTCGCTACTTGTTATACAAATACTTCTGATGGTGAAGTATTCAGCAGCTATGCAGCTCAGATGATGTGGTCTAAGAGTGCTGGTGCAGGTACAATCGCATGGTCAAGACAGGATCCTTCCGGTCTTGCTCTAAACACTGATGGTTCAGTAAGTCTTTTCGGTGAGACTTATGATACGGTGACCAAAAAATCTACACAATATGCTTGTTGGAATCAGCTGTCTCCTTCACCTAACCGTTATATGTACAAGAACGCCCTCTATTATCAGTATGATGATAAGGATCTTCGTAAGGCTATGTTCTTCCCACAGTGGTATCTTACAGATGAAGAAGAAACACTTAGGAGCAACAGTGCACTGAAACCCTATATTTCAGGCGAGGATTTTGATCCGACAAAGCGTGACCTCTTTGGTACATTCTTCTACAAGTTCCATGTTTCAATTCCCGCAGGTTATTCCGGTTACAGCTGGTGGAATGATATGCCGATTTATCGTTATACAATGGTTATCGCATATCTTGCTGAGGTAGCAAACTATGAGGGTAATAATGCTGATGTTGTTAAGTACATCAACATGATTCGCGAACGTGCGTACGGTGAAAACTGGAATCTAGCTACTTATGGCTATACCGCAGGCTCATTCGCTGAAAACGAAAACGCTATCATGCGTGAAAAGGATAAAGAGTTTGTAGGTGAAGGTCAGCGTTGGTGGGACCTCCGTCGTCTCACAACCGTTAAGGGCGGTAACCAGACAGATCACTTTGTGTTCCAGCCTCAGGGTTGCGTAGGTTACGGTCTAGATGTTGTTGCTAATCCCTGGATGACCGAGCAGAAGGCTGTTGTGCAGGTTGCTACTCCGGTTCTTACTCGTGAGTGGGAATACAAACTCCTTTGGCCGGTTGACCTAACTCTGATTGGTTCGGACCCATTGATTAAGCAGAACCCCGGCTATTCTAACGATGCTCAATAATCAATGACATCATCGCTAATCCAAACGGATTAGCACCCCCTATACAAGAGGCGCTGCACCCGCAGCGCCTCTTCTTTTTACCCAATCTTCGGAGGATTCCGAAGCTATGGAATGGGGAAGGGCATTTTTGGCTTTCGATTTGCCATATTCGCTTGAAAACTCTATTTTTGTGAAAAACTATAAGATATGAGAAGCAAATACAATAGAGTGCTCCTGAAACTGAGCGGTGAATCGCTCGCAGGAGCTAAAGGCACCGGAATTGATACCGAACGGCTTGCGCAGTACGCTCAGCAGATCAAGGAAATTGCTCAGAGCGGGGTGCAGGTGGCTATAGTGATTGGCGGCGGAAATATTTTTCGCGGTCTAAGCGGTGCCTCCAAGGGCTTTGACAGGGTGAAAGGTGACCAGATGGGTATGCTTGCCACCGTTATCAATTCACTCGCGCTCAGCTCGGCGCTCGAAGCGGAAGGACAGCCTGCCAAGGTTTTCACCGCCATAAATATGTTTCCCATCGGGGAGCACTACAGCAAGTGGAAAGCTATCGAGGCTCTGAAGAGCGGAGCTGTGGCTATCATTGCCGGTGGTACAGGAAATCCCTTCTTCACCACCGATACCGGCAGCGCCCTCAGAGGTATTGAAGTGGAGGCTGAGGTGATGCTCAAAGGCACCAGGGTGGATGGTATTTACACCGCTGACCCGGAAAAAGACCCGACAGCCACCAAATTCCAGGAAATAACATACGACGAGGTATATACACGCGGTCTCAAAGTGATGGATCTCACAGCAACAGCGCTTTGTAAGGAAAACGGACTGCCTATCGTTGTATTTGACATGGACACGCCCGGCAACCTTGCCAAAGTGATTGCCGGAGAGCCTATCGGCACATTGGTGTATTAACGAAAAAACTAAAACAATCAGTAATATGGAAGTAAAAGACTATCTGAACCCCGCTGAGGAAAAAATGGAACTCGCGGTGGCTTACCTTGACGAATCGCTCGCCCACATCCGCGCCGGCAAGGCAAATCCTAAGATTATGGACGGCATTAAGGTTGAGTACTACGGCGGAATGGTTCCCGTGAGCCAGGTTGCCAACATCTCTGTGCCCGATGCGAGAACCATCACCATCACACCATGGGAAAAACCGATGTTCAAGGAAATTGAAAAGGCAATTATCAACTCAGAGCTCGGAATCACACCCGAAAACAATGGTGAAGTGATACGCATTTCCATACCCCCGCTTACCGAAGACCGCCGCAAGCAGCTCGTAAAGCAGAGCAAGGCGGAAGCGGAGCAGGCAAAGGTGTCTGTGCGCAACGCTCGCCGCGATGCCATTGATGGTCTTAAGAAAGCTGTAAAGCAAGGAATGCCTGAGGATGTTGAAAAAGACGCCGAAGCAAGTGTGCAGAAGCTCCACGACAAATTCCTAAAGCGAATCGACGATATTTTCGCCGCTAAGGAAAAAGAAATTCTGACAGTGTAAAAAATATGGGGCAGTCACTTAGCGGCTGCCCCATATTTTTGTGCGAAACTCAAATCATTTTATGAGAGGGAGGTATTTTCCGTAGCCTTCCTCTTCCATTTTTTCGGCGGGGATGAAGCGGAGAGCGGCGGAGTTGATGCAGTAGCGCAGTCCGCCCTCTTCAGCGGGACCGTCGGGAAAGACGTGCCCGAGATGAGCGCCTGAGGATGAACTCTTTACCTCAGTGCGGATTCTGCCAAATGAATGGTCAGGCCGCTCGTTGAGCAGAGCCTCGTCTATCGGTCTGGTAAAGGCTGGCCATCCACAGCCTGAATTGTACTTGTCGGTGGATAGAAAGAGCGGAGTGCCGTCACATATATCCACATAAATGCCTTTGCGGAATTCATCGTCGTACTCATTGGTAAATGGGCGCTCTGTAGCTCCGTGCTGAGTCACTTCCCACTGAAGCGGAGTGAGGCGGCTGCGAAGTTCGTTGCTGTCATTGGCGGCGGTGCGTCCGAGCGTCCTCGCCTCCTTGAACAGCGCGGGATTGACGTGGCAGTAGCCGTCGGGATTCTTAACCAGATAGTCCTGATGATACTCCTCGGCGGGATAGAAATTCTTCAGCTGTCCCCATTCAATAGCCAGAGGCTGAGTATGTCTTCGCTGAAGCATGGCTATCATCGCTTCAATCACCTCAGCGTCTGCTGGATCGGTGTAATAAATGCCTGTGCGGTACTGTGTGCCGACATCGTTGCCCTGACGATTGAGCGCCAGCGGGTCTATGCTTCTGAAATAAAGCGAGATAAGATCGGTGAGCCCGATAACGCTGTCATCATACACCACTTTGACTGTTTCGGCGGCGTTAGTCTCTCCGGTACATACCATTTTGTATGTAGGATTCTCCACGATGCTGTTTGCATATCCGGCTTCGGCTTTCTCAACTCCTCCAACGAGTGAGAATAGATGAGCGGTGCCCCAGAAGCACCCTCCTGCAAAAAAGATTTCCTTAATCATGGTTCGTATGTTTTTTGTTGTTTTCTGAATTTGAAATATACTACCGGAGCGGCAAGTGCACCTTGGGTAAGCAGCATTATCGCTCTGATGAATCCGCAGCGGCGGCTGCGCCATAGACGCCACGCTTTGAGCGGAACTCTTGC
Organism: Barnesiella sp.; assembly: GCA_014800945.1. GTDB lineage: Bacteria > Bacteroidota > Bacteroidia > Bacteroidales > Muribaculaceae > Paramuribaculum. The sequence continues at coordinate 96,524 of JAAVFD010000028.1, forward strand.
GGGCGATGTGAGAGGATAAAGGAGCGCTACAGTGCAGCCGAAGCCACGCAGGGTTGCCGCGCCCGGATTGGCTCTATTGCCGGTAGATGGCTCAGGGTGGCGGCATATTTCTATGGGGAAAAAGCGGCAGCGCAGCCCTGACGCTATTGCGGAGTGAAGAAAGAATTCATCTTCACCGGCGGCATATCGTGTGCCCGGTCCGATAGATTCGCAGAAGCGGATGGCGGCAAGCGCCTTGCGGCGGAAGGCTATTTCCACAGCACTCACACTGTAGCCTTTCGGCAGATGGTTTTTAAGTCCCGTGACTCCGTCAGGATAGCCGCTCTTGCCTGGAATATCTGCCTTGAAAGTGGCGAGGTCAAGAGCCGGGTCGGAGTCAAAAACTGTGGTGATGCTTTTGAAAGCGTCCGGGGTATATATTAAATCATTGTCGGCAATAAGAACAATGTCAGCAGTGCAGTGGTTCAGCGCGTTGTTACGGTTTGCTGATACTCCTTTGCCGCTGAATCTAAGCAGCTTCACATCGGAGCGATTAAGCTCCTCAGGTGCCGGAGCATCGTTGTGGTTCTGCCATGACACCACATAGCGCACTCCCTCGGCGGGAGGGAGGAGCATTTTCGCCACCCGCTTGGCTCCTGCAGGGGTATGGGTCACTATTGCAATATCCAGGGTAGTCATAACTTGCTGAGCCAGAAGTTTAGAAAGCGTTTTGCCACAACCTCGGCAGAGTTGTGTTTCAGCACAAACTCTCTTGAAGCAGCGCCACGGTGCGCTATTTCGGTTTTATTCAACACAATGTTACGGAGGGTGTCGGTGAGGCTTTCGAGGTTAACCGGCGCGTTGATAATCGGGTGGTTCCGCCGCTCGCCTATAAACTCGTAGAATTCCGGCTCTGCTCCGCTGACGGTGTTGAGTCCCAGAGCCATAGCCATAAGCGCCGTGGTGGCGGGTGTGTAGCTGTAAATCTGGTCAAGAACTACATGTGCGCCGCGAAGCCGCTGCAAAAACTTGTCAAACGGCAGATTCTCAACTATTTCCAGCTCGGCGGCTTCAGGCATCTCGCTAACAACGGTGCGGGCTGCTGCTTCCAGATAGTCAGAGCCTTTCATTAGTTTGCGCGTGCGGTCGCGCCCGAGAAAAAACTTGACTTTTTGCGGTTCGTCAGGTAGATTTTGCGGGGTAAGCAGTTGAGTGTCAATCGGAATGCCACCGTATGCACATCTGTCCTCACCGAGGGCGCGCTCCATTCCGAGATGGTATTCATATAGCACCGAAACGGCTCCGTTGAGCGCATCAAGAGCTTCACGCTGATAGTCAACGAGCTTGGGTGCGTGCCAAGCCTGCCATTTTTCAAGATTGGCAAGATGATGGCGAGAAGGCTCGGAGCCGACAAACCATTCGCTGTAACGAAGCGGAGAGTGTGGGGGAGATACCATGTCCAGATAGGCTATATCTGTGCTCATGGCTGTGAGAAAGAGCGATCCATTACGCTTCTTGATTCGGCGGAGTAGCGGGCGAAGCCATATAGGGCGGAGATTCAGGAAGTTAAGATCATGAATCGCGACTATGTCAAATCCACGGAGAGAGCGACTCAGGTCACCGAAGCTACTGCGCAGCAGCAGGCGTGCACCACCGGATTTTCCTTGCCCGCGTGAGATGTCTATGTCTCGTCCCGTGTTCATCCACTTGGAGCCGTCGGAGGCAACCGTGACTCGGCAGCCGAGTGACCTCAGTCCTGTTGCCAGGGTGCGGTGACAATTGCTGTAATCGCCGAGTAGAAGGATATTGGGTTGCGATGCCATGTTGAGTCGTTTTGTGATTCAAAAATAATGGTTTTGCCGCTATAGTGCAAAAAAAATGCCGCGGCTGCATTGCCGCGACACTTTATGTTGTTGTTTTATAGATAACGTGTAAGTATCTTTTTAGACTGCTGCTACAGCTGCTTAACGGTAGTCGGCGAAGCGGGTCTGGAGCTCCTTGCGTGCGAAGAAGATGCGGCTCTTGATAGTGCCCAAGGGGAGGTTCATCTCTTCGGCAATCTCCTCGTACTTGTAGCCGGCAACGTGCATTGAGAAGGGCACGCGGTACTTTTCGGGGAACTCGTTGATGGCTGCGGTGATTTCAGAAGCGGCGTAGCTGCCTTCGGGTGA
>JAAVFD010000029.1 GCA_014800945.1 Barnesiella sp.
GGGCGCTTACCTTCATACGCACCGGTATAGAACTTGATAGCATCATATTCTTTCGCTACGATCTCAACCGGCGAATCCGGATTTGTCTCGTCAAATGCCGGGTCATCATCTTCATAGAATTTGCCCTCACAGAGCAAATGGACGTATTTCTTGGTATTTGACGGACGGACTTCACGATATTCGTGAGTCTTTTTGCCTGCAAGAATCTCATCAAAGAACTTGCGCTTAAGTGATAATGTTAATGTTTTCATACTCTTTTGTATTAAGTTGTCGTTTGTGGCGGGGACAGGACTCGAACCTGCGACCTCTTGCAAGTTAAACAAGCGAGCTAACCGGCTGCTCTACCCCGCAATAAAGTTACAATGTAAAATTACCATGGCAAACAGCAAGCGGCAATTTCTTTGAAAAATTCTTTATGACAAATAGTTTTATAGTCATAATGTTACAACGCTGATAAGGTTTGCCGACTTAAAACATCTGTACTCGCCTTTTTCTGTGTCAAAGTAGGTAAATAGCCCATCGGCACGCTTGCGCCCCGTACCGATTGTCGGCGGCAAAAGATTTTCTTGCAGGGTGCCATAAGCCTCACGTATCTCACCACTTACTTTCTGATAATAGAACTTGACAATTCGCTTGTGCATAGCTGCTTTAAGCTTGATGTTAGCCCAAGCAGTTTTTAATGCTTGCGATCTGGTGAATCCGTTGCGCTTGATAAACTGCCATGCAAGGGCAAATACTGACTTCAATATTGATTTTCTTTCGTTACTCATAATTGTAATTTTTAAGGTTTAATTTATTGATAGTTATACAGCTTTATATTGGTAAGGTAGATAAGCATTAAACCGCAAATTTGAGTAATAGCAGCCGTCAGGCTGTAGCAAATAGTTACCATATAATTTCACTTCACCATGATACATTATTGCGAATTTTGAGAAGCCGATTAAATGATTAATCAGACTGTCAACCTCGCATGAGTCCCAACCGTACCTTTTTATTGCCGGATAGATATATTTGATAAATGCAGTCTCGCTGTCTGTCTTATCACCAACCGGGGCTATACCCAGTACGCCATTGTGAGCAAAAGTGATACCGCCACGCTTGAACGGGTGACAATTTGATTGCTTCACGCTGCCATGAGTTGCTAAACGAAAATGTATTATGCAAGGCTCAGAATCCGCCACTTGACTAAGCTGCCTTAATAACTTAGAATAATCAAGGCTCTTAAAAGTCTTTGACGATGAAGAGAAACCACAGCCATGTGGATTTGCCCGGTAAGCTGCATTAAGAATCTCTATTGAGGGCATTTTTACGCCTGCCGGCTTATAAATGATTACACACATATATTCTTATTATTTTGGTTTTTAATTAGTGAGTAGAGGGCTTTACCCCTCTACCCGATTAATTCATGCTAAGGTTGCTATGCGGTTATTGAAAAACTTCTTTTCTGCCGGTGTGAGAAAAGGTATATCGTCAATACTTGTCACATTTGCTGTTAGGCGGTTTTTCTTAGACCAATCAACAAGTTTGCCACAGAACATCACCCAGTTTAGGATTTTCTTGTAGTCCGTGCTACCCTGATGCTGCCTGAACTCTATTGTGCGATGGCGATCGTAAGCCATAGGATTAACTTTGTGATAGCGGTCGTAATCAAGCACTGTTTTTACGTCAGCCATTGACTCGCAACCGGTAAGTGCGCTGTGATCTGCCAGTGAACGGCAATAAGGGTTATTGTCCCGGCGGCGTGAGGGTGCCATGAAAGAGTCAATAAGGCTCTCAAGATAGAAGTAGTTATTGAATACGTTTGCACACTGTTGCTGAGTGAGATTCTGTGCACCAATATGTACATGAAGACCGCATGAGCGATTAACGGTTGCACCTGCACGATTGAGGGTGTCAATCGCACATTTGAGTGAGCTTTTACCGTGTGAACCTCTGAGAACCGGTGAGACGCATTCTATAGGGTTGCTACCGGTGACACTGCCATCTGTAGTGAATTTGAAGTATGAGTGACCGTCACGGTGATTATAACCCTCATACTCGTAATTCATACCTGTCACACTCGCAGCTTCTCTGATAGATCCACGTGCTACATTGCATTCTATCTCTACACCAAAAGTAAAAGCGGTGCGTGCTGTAGCAGCCGTAGGCTCTGACTCAAGCATTAGGCTTATTTCATAAGGTGTAATACCTAACTTTGCCAGTGCTGACTTCTTGGCGTTACGGCTGATTGTTGCTGACTTGATTTCGTTGACTTGTTCTTTAAGAGTTTTCATTGTCTGATAGTTTAGCGGGTTAGTTTGATGATGCAAAGATATAAGGCAAAACTAATAAAACAATAAAATAAATTAGCTTTAACTAATATTTAACACAATAACCCTATACCTTATAATATAAGTTAATATTAATACAATGCCCTATATTATAAGGTGTCGCTTATTTTTATCTTTGCGCTCTCAATAAAAACTCTTACCTTTGCCCTATTAATTAAAACTTATATATATATATGGATATTAAATCACGGATAAAGGAGCGTGGCTTCACTATTAGCCAAGTGGCAGCCCTTATGACTACCAGAGATAAAGACGGGAACGTCAAACAGGGAATCTCGCAGTCCGCCCTCTCGCAGCTCATCACCGGTAACCCTACTTTTGATAAGTTGCAGGAGATCGCAAATATTATTGGCATATCAGTATCTGAGTTAGTTACGGATAATAGTGATGATTTTACTGCCCTTGTGCGCAATGGGAGCGATGTGCGTGCATTTGATACGGTTGAATCGTTGAAAAAGTATATTAATGAATTATGTATTAAACATGATAAATTAATTATATTATGAAAATGGATAACAAACTTACAACTGAGATTGAAATCAGAAATGAAATTCTGCGAAAAGTGAAAGAATCTACTTCGATAAAAATTTCGTCTATCGCTACGCGTTGTGCTGATGAAAATATGTTCTTTAGAGTATTGGAGTATTTGGAATCTAAAGGACTCGTAAGGACTGACGGAATTTTTATTTTCTTCCCATAGATCAATAATAACAAAGACCGAGCAAATGCCCGGTCTTTGTTTGTTGTAAGGTAGATTTTAGTTGGATGGGGAACCGTATTTCTTTGCCTCATCAATCGGCATTTTCTTGCGGAGTAACCATACATCAAACCCACCAGGATATTTGTATATATCAAAGTTGAGAGTATATTTCACACTGAATAATTCCCAACCGTCAAGGCTATAATAATTCAACGCAGTAACATAATTTGTGAATCTCAATTTCTCCCCTTCGGCATTTTGAACAGTTTGCGCTTCCAGAACATCACCAACTCTTTCCACCAGAAACCCACCTTTGAAATCAGTACCCCATTGAGCTACTTTGTACACATAGCAACTATCAGTTGACTCTGCGTACATAGTAAGCGGGAAACAAACCGCTATAGCCATTAAACATAATAGTTTTTTCATATCGATAGTTTTATTATTGGTTATTATTTGCATTTCTATCCCTCAACACTTTAGCCTTACTTAGTCTATTAAAATAAGGATTCAAGTCATAGAGGGACAACAGGACAATTCCGCTCTCATCTCTAACTGTTTCATTAGACTCCAAAGCACTCATCGCAGTAGGGAAATCTATATAGCCTAACTTTATTGCTGTTGTCGCTCTATACTCATTTTCTTTTGAAAATACTCTTATTGCGGATTCAAGCACTCTTATCTCATCATTATAGAGCTTCATTTTTCTATATATTATAGGCAATCGCTCATACGGGAGTGTCACCGGAATGTCAGCGGTTACGACCTCCTCATAATGCAGGATTGCCTCTTTTATCATTCCTCTTTTTTCTTCATTAGAAGCCAAAGGAACAAGTTCACATAACTTAGCTTGTCGATTTAATTTTTCCTGTTCTTCAGCTGATTTTTGCCTGTCAAATAAAAGTTCTCGCCGTTTTTCAAGCATTGTATCATTGTTAGATTCAGGACATTCTAAGGTTATTATTTTCAAGGTGTCATTCAAATTAGTGACATTTACTAACACTCCATACCGGAGTCCCGGCATAGCTGGAGTTATGATTTTAGACTCCACTAATTGCTCAACAATCTTTTTGGCACGGGGATAACCTATTGAAAATGTTCGCATAACATCTGCTACCGAAATATCATCTCGCTCAGCGGCAAAATGAGCTACATCCACAAAATAAGGGTCTGCCTCACTTATTACGATTGGATATGTTAGGGTCATATCTCCATCAATGGGTTCTTCAGGAGAATAAATTATCGCCTTCTCATTACCTGAATCACTTATAAACTCCGTGGAGTCCTCATCTTCCTCATTAATGAGTGGTTGATTTGGATGCCAATTTGGATCTTCAAATTTTGCAATATGCTCCATAAGGAATAGCGCTAACAAGAATGCAACAATCAATAAAATGGGGAAACTCCACCACGGCAGAGGTGTTAAGAAAAAACACGGTATAGTCGCCAAAATAATAAGCACTCCCACAGTTTTTGCTATTGGACATTTTCTCGGAATTGTGGGGACTGTGTTTGCTGAATTGATTAGTCTTGTTGATGGAGATTTTCCCCTACCATTAATTTTTTGGCGCATATAAATCCCAGTTCCGGGGATAGAAGCTGACGCATATATTCCTCTTTTGCTAATATTTAATTTCGCTCCTCGCGGACCGACAGATAAACTTGGTCCACTCTTGCTAAAATTCACATTAATACCCTTAAAGAGTTTAACTCGCTTCCTAAGATAAATCGCCATACTGATTAGTATTACCTTCCAAGTTATGTAATGCTGATTATACAAACTGAATTTCTCCAGACTGGTTGACAACATAGCCAAGAACGGAAAATATGCGCCTTACATCTGACAGGTGAACTTCAAACGGTTCATGTATCAGCTGTCCATCCTCATAACGCTCCTGATTAGTTGAATATAGCTTAATATATCCTTTCTCGCTTCCTTTCTGTATCCTTTTAGTGACTCGGAACTCATCTGTTTCTATCACATAATTACGACCGGGAACGAGCAAGCGAGGGTTTAAGACCCTTTTAACTGCTAACCAGCACCCATCAGGATACTCCGTCATAGAGTCACCAACGTGGCGGATGATCGCTGTCTCCTTATTCTCAAACCAGCTGCCACTATCAACATAGCCAACTATATTGGCGTTTTCCCTTGATGAAGACACCAGCCCGGAGCTTCCTCCTGTAGTCTCTACATCATATACCGGAATGCGCTTTGAACTTTCCGACTCATCATTATCAGATTTGAGCATCTCTCCTTCACCGGTGAGTAACCATGTCTTGTTGAGAGCTGGGAATATGTCTGTGATTTTATCAATTGTACTCATACGGGTATTGTCTCCCATCTTGGATACAGCTCCATTGCTTAATCCAACCCTCTCTTCAAAAGATTTCGGATTTAATCCTAATTCTTCAATAAAAAGAATCATTCGAGATTTTAGGCTCATAATCGGATGTGTTAGATTTTATATCTATCTTTGCAAAAGGAATTACGGTACTAATTCCACTTTGTTAAACTAAATCCTCGTACCGGAGGATTGAATTTGTATGTTTGCTAAACTTAAGACTCTCATTCAAATCTATTACTATACACGTCTTTTTCGTAAATTATATTTCGCCAATCTTAACGTAAATCCTCAAACAGATACAGAAGAAGCGGCTATTGAGGGCTTTCTCTATTTTACCGGGCTTCATTATAGAGATTGGTTTAATGAAGCTCATAAATTCATTGGCTCTTCGAGAAGAATTTATTCGCGTTGGGAACGTTCATCGCAAATGCCACAGGAATAGAGAATTTTATGCGAGATATACTTTGAGATAAGATCTCCTGTGTTTCCTCATTCTTTCTTCCTACGCCCAAAGACATTATGCTCAAAACACTAATTCCTGATGACCCACTTTCCTTGCTCTTCTCTGTTGATTCGGACGTAACAGCAATATCAAACTCTATGCTTGAAATCTTAGAATATCTATTCTCAGTCCATTTCACATCATCTCTGGAATACCCAATAGAATGAGTTGGGGCAACACACGCAAAACCATCCAACTCAGACTGCGATTCTTTCACCGCACTGGTAATATCCGATAAAGCAACCTTTATAAAATCCTTAAGATCTATCGCCATACTCTCTATATATAATTAAGGTATTACGCCGCCTATTTGTTAATTAATGTTATTTGATAGATATTTTATCTATTTCTTTGTTGCTGCAATAGATTTAATATCTATCTTTGCATTGTGATTCTAAACCACATCACAAAGATAGTATAAAATTAACAATAGCATATATGACACTCAGACAAATTTACGAGAGAGAGAGGCAGAAGCCGACAGCTGTACAGAGCTTTGTAGATGAGTTATGTCAGGTAACAGCAAAAACACCTGTGTCAGTCTATCGCTGGGTAACCGGTCGTGTTGAGCCTGATGAGCTCACAAAGAGAGTCCTCGCAGAACACCTCAAAACCACCCCGGAAGAACTTTTCCCCTCTAAAAAGTAATCCACCATGACAGACTCTCAGGCAAAAATCCTCATTAGCTGTATGCGCACCTTAATAGAAAAGGTAGATAACCTTGCCGCTAAACTGTCTCCGGCAGACAAGTTGATAGACGTTAAAGGTATCTGTGAAGTAACCAACTTCAAGAAAACAGAGGTTTATCAGCGCATCAACCGTGGCGAGATACCGGCTCAAAAGATAAACGGCAAGCTGCATATTTCATTCAATCGTCTTCAAGAAATTCTACCCACATTAAAATAACCCACCATGGCAACCGCAACCCTCATCCCCGCCAACGCACAAGAACGCACACTCATGGCAGAGCTTGACAACATCTGCAAAGAGTTCGCCACACGGTTCCTCAAAGAATACCACGACTTCAACAGCGATGATGTCACACAGTACTACGACTTCATCTCTACCGATGGCGCATTCTCACTCTGCACCGACATAGAGTTCAGCATCTACAGAGACAAATCCGACGACCTTCACCACGCAGAACTCAACCTTGAAAACTACGACTTCATTTTCCTCGACAAAGACGGTCAGGACATACCGGTGAATGTTCGCCCCGAGTTCGCCAACCAATACCTCATTACCCTACAGAACAAATGCTCACAACTGATATGAAATATCTTACCTACGCATACAAAATCACCAACATAGCCTTCGGCATACTCGTGGCTATCTACTCCGCAACCCTATCCGTCAGAGGACTCATCGGAGGACACATCACAGCCGCCATAGCGATGGCTGGCTGCTCCACCTGCGGATACTTCCTCTTCAAAATCGCAATAAAAGAATACAGACAATTCAAAAGACAGAACCGATGAACAACCTCGACCAAGAACTCAAAGCGGCAAGAGCACAGATAAAGGGATGCAACGCCATGATAGCGCAGCTACAGCTAACCCTTGACAGAGTGGTGAGAGAGCGCAACTTCTACTACTCAGAGGTAAACAAACTCACAGAAGCGCTCGCCAAATATCCCGGCGCACTCACAGCCCTCAGGCAGACAAGCGCCAACGCAAACTAATAACCCGCGGCGGGTATATGCCGGCACTCATCCGGGGTGATAGCCGGGTGGGTCACCAACAACAAATAGCACATTGACATTTTGGAAAATAATCTCAGGGCACAAGCTGACTTGTCGCAAGGTGCCGCTGAGTGAGGTGTGCAACCGAGAGCAGAAAAGCACTGAGGCTGAAAGCGCACAGCCAAGAGCAGAAATAAGCGCACAGTAACTAACCCCTCAGAACGCCGAGAGAATGTGGCGCAAGTGACGGCATTCTCGCCATAAGGCATACCACCCCTTTGTAGAGTTTCCTACCTACATAAATCCGCGGACACCCTCCGCAGCCCGCATAGCTCAGTTGACAGAGCGACACATAGGCTTGGTAGTAACGGTAATAGACACCCGGTTTGAAGACAGAGTACGGGAATCCAAGACATTGAGTAGGTCGCCGGTTTGAATCCGGCTGTGGGCACCAAGCAAGTGTTTTTTCATTTTGATTAAGTTAAGTACCATTTTTTTTATTGTGAAAAGATGATGGCGATACCGTCTGTGAAGATACGTATCGCAAACCGCAAGCGAAGGTCACGATAAGGGTAATCCGTGAATGTCCCATTTTTCATACTTGTGGGTGACGACATCGATTGGGGGTTCGACTCCCTCCGCTTGCACTATCTGATTATTTTTTCATGGTTAAAAGTTTATTAACCTGCCCGCCTGTGAAGATAGGCAGGACTCACGGGCGCGAAAATCCGCAGACGGCTGCGGGAATTGTCTGATAGTTTAAGGTTAAAGGGAAAGGAGGTTCGAGTCCTCGCGCGCCCACCAAAACATTAAAAACAACCCTATGGAAGCTTTAATCAAAATCCAATCCGAGCTTAATGCGCCAAAGAATCTCTACAACTCTTTCGGCAAGTACAGCTACCGTTCGGCTGAGAGCATCCTTGAGGCAGTGAAACCGCTCCTAAAGGAAAACGGCTGCCAGCTCACCCTGAGCGATGACATCATCTTCATCCAAGACCGATTCTATGTAAAAGCCACCGCATCTATTTCAGATGGCAAAGAGACCGTATCGGTGAGCGCATTCGCCAGAGAGGACGAAAGTAAAAAAGGTATGGACGGGGCGCAACTCACCGGAGCTACAAGCTCCTACGCCCGTAAATATGCGCTCAACGGACTCTTCTGCATCGACGATGCCAAAGACCCGGACACGGACGAGTACACCAAGCAGCAGAAAGGCAAAGCAGCAGATGCTCCGGCAAACACCTCCGACACTCTCACTCACGCCTTAAAAGCTATTGCATCAGCAAAAAACAAGGCTTCGCTCGTGGAGATCTGGAATAGATACTCCGACCTCCACGAAGACCCGACTTTCACGCGACACATGAGCGCACGTAAAAAAGAACTATTATGAATCTCGTAAAATCACCGGTGCTGTTTGATGAACTCAACCACACCTACACCCTTGACGGCAAAGAGCTGAGCGGCGTAACCGCGCTGCTCAGCCGTCAGCTGTTCTCCGACAAATATTCAGGCATACCGGAGGACGTTCTTGCCAAAGCTGCCGAATATGGCTCTAACGTACATGAGCGAATAGAACTCAGCGACACCTTCGGAGGCAGTGACGATGATGCGATTGTGGCAACCTACCGTCGGCTGAAAGAGCAGCACGGTCTCACCACTCTCGCAAATGAATATCTGGTAAGCGATAATGATTATATCGCTTCCTCGATAGATATTGTTTTTGAGGGCTACGACCTGTGCGATGCTAAAACCACCTCAAAACTCGATGAAGAGTACCTGATGTGGCAGCTCTCAATCTACGCCTATCTGTTTGAATTGCAGAACCCGGGTAAGAATGCTGGCAAACTGTACGCACTATGGATTCCCAAGCCGCAATATGGCTCTCCCGCACTAAAGGAGATTCCGCGGATAGACGCAGAAACAGTCAAGGCTCTTATCGAGGCTGACAAGCGCGGTGAGAAGTTCATTCCACCCCCTACTCTCACTACTACCCAGTCCCTGACCATCAAGGAACAGGTCATCTCAGAAGTCGTAAGACTCGACCGTGAACTGAAAGCTCTTGAGGCTAAAAAGGCGGAGTTGCAATCCGGGTTGCTCAATCTCATGAAGAGCGCCGGCATCAAGACCTGGAAGTGCGAGCAGCTGTCACTCTCGGTTAAGAACCCATCTACACGCATCAGCATTGACTCAGCCCTGCTCAAGGAAAAATACCCCAAAATATATCAGGAGTGTGCCAAGCTCTCACAAGTAAAAGAATCACTAACCATCAAAATTCTATAACCCACTATGGCTAAACTTACAGGCAAAGTCCTTTTCATCTACCCAACGCAGCAGCTCACCGCAAAGAGCGGCAACGCTTTCTCTAAGCGAGACTTCGTCCTCGCAGTGCAATCATTTGACCGCGACACCGGTGAGCCTACGATCGACACCGAGAACACTCCACAGCTCTCACTCACCAACGACCGATGTTCACAGCTTGACAATATCGCCGTCGGACAGATTGTAACCGTGGATTTCTACCTCCGTGGCAGACGCTACCGCGACGAGCAGAACAAAGAGAAAATAATCACCGACATTAACGTCACATCGGTGAGACCGGCTCACGCCCCAATCACCACGGCTACAGCACCCACACCTGCACCGGCTTCTGCTCCTGCTACAGCACCGCAGCAACCGGCACCGCAACCACAACCCAACTCCAAGCAAGACGACCTACCATTCTAACCTATGGCTCTGTACGACCTCTCCAATCCTCTCGACGCTCAAAACTTCAAGATCCGGTGCAACGCCCTCTACCAAAAGGGCTGCATCGTAGAGCTTACCGAGAAGAAGCAGCAGCGCACCACACAGCAGAACAGATACCTCCACGCCGCCCTCGGCTACTTCGGCGCACTCACCGGAAACACCCTGGACTATGTGAAGCGCTACTACTTCAAGGCGCACTGCAATGCCGAACTGTTCATCATCACCAAAGATGATCCACTGCTCGGCACCGTCAAAACACTCCGCTCGTCCGCCGCACTCACCACCGAGGAAATGACGCTGGCAATTGAGCGGTTCCGCAACTGGGCGGCTCTGGAGGCTGAGATATACATCCCCTCTCCAGAGGAGCACCGCCTTGTGCAGATGATGGAGATTGAGGCAAGCAGAGCCAAACAATACCTCTGACAATGCTCACACAATACGTCAAAAACACCGCCGAAAGAATCATATCACAGAAAGAGCAGCGTGGCGAATCTCCTGCCTGCTGCCTGCTCAGCGAAATAATGAACGAACTTCGCGAAGATGTCACCGAATGCTTCCGGCAGCTCCACTATGACGGAGAGTTCAGAGCATCCGCTACAGTTAACAAAATCCCAATGCTACTAAGAAAATGAAACATTTCATCAACAACTCTATCATGCTCATTGCAACACTCACCTTCCTGTTGATAATCCTTCGGCTCGCCGATATAATCTTCCTCCCATGGTGGATTATCCTCTGCCCGATATGGCTGCCGGGTACTTCCCTCATGGTGCTGATGGCTGCAATATACATCCACTATAAGATTTCACACCGCAATGACTCACCGCGATATTGAGCATCAGCTTCAGGTTGCTTGCGTGCGGTGGTTCAACTACCAGTACCCCATGCTGCGCGGTTGCCTGATAGCTGTGCCCAACGGCGGCAGACGTGATGCTGTCACCGGAGCCCGGCTGAAAGCCGAAGGGGTAACAGCCGGAGTGTCCGACCTTATTCTCTTCCAGAGACGTGGCGACTCCGGAGCACTGCTCATTGAAATGAAAACGCCAAAGGGCAGACAATCACCGGAACAGAAGCAATGGCAACAGACCATGGAAGCGCAAGGCTACCGCTATGTGGTGTGCCGCTCGCTTGATGAGTTTATGCGCACTGTTAACGGTTATCTCACCAACACCCTTTAACCCACATGACTTACATAGAACTGATAAACAATTTTTGGCGGCTTGATAAAGAACAAGAATTCAGTAGCGTTGAAACTAAGCTGTATTTCCTGTTACTGGAAACAGCAAATAGTTTCGCTTGGCGGGATTCCTTCCAATTAAGCAACGACCGATTGTTTGCTCGTTTTACTGAGTCAGCGAATACAGTGCGTGCCGCAAGAAACAAACTACAGCAGATAGGTCTCATTACTTTTTCTTCTGCTAAAAAGAAAAACGAGAGAACAAAATACACGATTTGGGGTTCACCTGCTGCACCCCAATTTGAACCCCATTCTGCACCCCAATTTGAACCCCATTCTGCACCCCAACTTGAACCCATAAATAGACAAGATAAAGATAAAGACAAGAATATTTGCCCCGAAAAAGAAAACTACTACGTAGTAAAAGAAAAAGCACCCCATAGCCCTCTCTTTGACGCTTTCTTCGCTCCGCAGCGACAAGCCGACCTTGAAGCACTCGCCATGAATCTGGGGGTATCAATCCAAACCCTCAGGGAAGTTGCCCGGGAGTGCCTTATCGAGTGGAACGTTACGGGCACTTCTCACTCCGACCAAAAGGAGGCGTTCAGACATCTCGTAAGCCATATCCGCCGTAAGGTTGAGTACCGCAGACAGCAGCCGCAACTGCCGGACGGCTCTCTACAGGAACGCAAAAACGCACTGTGGACTGAGATTCAGCAAGCGGCTGGCACTATCACGGACTCCCACGATGTGCCGATACTCACTGCTGGCGATTGCATGGAGTTTTTCAACTACTGGATTGAAACCAACAGAGAGGGCACGCTCATGCGATTCGAGTGCGAACCGTTTTTCAACACAATCAACCGACTCCGATCATGGATAGCAAAGAAACGACAATAACACTTCTTAGAGACACCGACGCTGAGGCTCTGGTGCTCGGCACTATCCTTTCCTCACCGCAACAGCTGGCGCAAGTCCGCGACATCCTCACACCCGAATGCTTCTATGACCCCAGACATCAGGAGATTTTCGAGGCTGTCAAGGCTACCGACAACAAGGGCGAGGACGTGAACCTTATCACCGTCTCGGCTGCCCTCTCCAAAGCAGGTGCCGCAACCGGCATGGATGAGCTTGTCTCTATCTCGCAGCAATACACTCTCGGTGAGGTGGATTCCTACGCCTACCGCCTCAAGGAGCTGGATATGCGGCGCAAGCTATGGGAACTGGGACAGACGCTCGTGCAGCAGGGCTCTACGGAAACGGACGACCTCGAGGAGGTCTATGAATCGGCAAGGGCTAAGCTCACCGGCATATTCGCTTCGGCAACGGTGCGAACATCTACGCTCTCGGAGGTGTTTGTCACTCTCAGGCAACAGATTCAGCGCAACCGCGAGAACACGGCTCAGTGCTTCGGCACACCAACCGGATTCCGCCATATCGACGCTAAAGGCGGACTCGTCCCCACTGACTTTATCGTGGTGGCTGGCGAGACCTCCAACGGTAAGACTGCTTTCGCTACAGCCCTCGCGGTGTCGGCTATCAAAGCGGCTCACCCCATTGCGTTCTACTCCATGGAGATGAGCAACATTCAGCTTGCCGCACGAATAGCCGCGATGATTTCCGGTGTCGGCTCGCGCGAGATGCTTCAGGATAGGCTGGATGATTCGCGGCTCAGAGCGGTTGACAAGACAATCGGCTCGCTACCCTCACATCTCTGCTTCTTCGATGACGACGCCACATCGTCGTTTGACAAGATCGCGGCTTCTATCCGCACGATGGTGTTGCGCCACGGAATCAAGGGGGCGATAATAGACTACCTCCAGATTCTCAACGTCAACATGAAGTCCGCCAACAAGGAGCAGGCTATGGGAGATGTGTCACGCCGGCTAAAGAACCTCGCCAAGGAACTCAACATCTGGATTATCGCTCTGTCACAGCTAAGCCGAGACCGCGACAATCCGCGCCCAAACCTGAACCGACTCCGCGATTCGGGACAGATAGGAGAGGCTGCGGACCAGATTATGCTGGTGTGGCGACCGGAAGTATCACAGGTCCGGACCTCATATCCCGAACCATTCCGCGATGTCTCAACCCACGGCACTGCTATGATTGACGTGGCTAAGGGACGTAACACCGGCATCTATTCCTTCATCTGCGGATTCAATGCCGACACTACCTGCTTCTACGACATCCCCTCCAGAGAACTCCCCTCCCGGAATGAACAGCCGCCGGCTAACCCGGTAGCTGATATGCAAACCCCATTCTAACCCACTTTCACATCTACCCACATGAAGAAAATCAAATATCAGCTCGGATGGGAGTTCTTCCCCGATGAAGAGCTGCAGCTCTATGCCCTCCAGCGTGATGCCGACAAGTTCTGGAATAAACTCTGCGGCACCGGCACCAAAGCCGAGGATATACCAATCGTTGACCGCACTCACTACGCCTCCGGAGCAAAGCACCAGGAGGATCCGCACATTAAGCTCAACCGCGGGGCTAAGATACGCAGCATTCTCACCTGCCCCGTCTGTGGAGTCAAGTTTACCAAGAAACGCGCTATGCAAATCTATTGCAGCGGATTCTGCACAGTTAAGAGCCGCAACAACAGCTACAAATCCAACCACCGCTAACATCCCCCACCTATGGCAAACCAAAACAATTCCGCTAAGGCGGCAATCAAGACCTACCTTGACAACCGCGCTGCCACTGACCCTCAGTTTGCAGTCGCATACGCCAAACCGCACAAGAGTATTGACGAGTGCTTCAACTACATACTCAGCGAAGCAAAAAAACGTGGCTCCTCCGTCTGCATGACGGACGACGAGGTGTTCTCTCTCGCTGTACACTACTACGACGAAGATAGTATCAAGGCTCCCAAAGCACCCTCCGGCTACAAAGCCACAACCTCTAAAGCCGCTCCCGACGTGCAGCTAACGGATGAGGAGAAAGCCCAGGCGCGTGAGTCAGCAAAGAAAGCCTACGAACTTCAGTGCATGAAGGAGTATGCTGAAAAAGCGACACAGCGCAAGAAGAAAGAAGCGGAGAAGCTCGCTGAGCAGAAACGGCAGCTCCAGGAAGAATACCCCTCACTGTTTTAGTTATGTGACCGGCTGAAAGTCGCATTGTACCAATGAAAATAGATAATCACAATGAAACCGAAATCCAAACTGGAGCGCGAGATGCTCGCGCTGGCACAGAAGCTACCGCCCATAACCGAGAAACAGCGGCAGTACGCCTACAACCACTGCTTCACCCCAAGAGCGGTTTATAAAATCCGAAAGGGTGAGGTCAAGTGCCTCTGCTGCGGGCAGACTGCCGTCTATCCCAAAGCATACATCGAGGCTTGCATTGACGTGGAGGAATATGATTGCCCCTACTGCGGCAAATCAACAGGCATAGAGCAGCTCACCAAAGAGACCAAGACTCGCGAAACAAAGTTCTTTACCATACTCACTACTTTCCGGGGCTTTCAGGTAGCCCGCACATTCGAGGTGAGCAGATGCAACTACACGGCAGATCATTTCGCACGGTACAGCTGCGATGAGATATTCCAGACATGGCTTACCCCCGAGGGTAAGGAGGTTATCACCGGCAGACAGTGCCACCGGTCTGCATTTTCTCTCACATGGGATTTCCACAAGCCGCTGGACATCCGTCAGCACAACGCTTCCTGCACCGGTGCTTACGCTATGGAAGATGTTTACGACATCTCCGGCAACGTGCTCTATCCTCAGGTGAGGGTCACTCCGCTCATCAGGCGCAACGGCTGGACGAAGAGGCTGCTCCGCTATCAGAACATGATCGCCATGACGGATGCAATGCAGTGGCTCATCTCAGCACCCACGGCTGAAATGCTTGCCAAGACCGGACAGCTCGACCTGTTCCTCTATATGGTTAGGAACAATAACAAAGGGTTGCAGCTATGGTTACACTCTATACGCATTGCAAACCGCAACAGGTATATCGTAAAGGACGCTCAGATGTGGCTCGATATGCTCTCTATGGCGGCTGACATTGGACTCGACACTCACAATCCCAAAGTAGTGTGCCCGGACAATCTGGTTGCCGCCCACGATGCTATCCTGAAGCGTTACACCCGCAAGCAGGAAAAGCTGCGACAGCTTAAACAGATTGAGGAAGCAAAGCTATGGGAAGCCAAGTACCGCGAGACAAAGGGCAAGTTCTTCGGCATCTGTTTCGGCAACGAGAATATCATCATAACAGTTGTGCAATCCGTTGCGGATATTGCTGAAGAAGGCAAGGCTATGCACCACTGCGTATATGCCGCCGGATATTACAAGAAAGAGCACAGCCTGATTCTCTCAGCTAAAGATGCCCAGGGCAACCGGCTTGAGACGATAGAGGTGAACCTCCGGAATTTCACGGTCGCCCAGAGCCGCGCCAAGTTCAACAAAACATCTCCCCGGCATGAGGAGATCCTGCAATTGCTTAAACAAAATATGCCGCTCATCCGCAAAGCTGCGGAAGCCGCCTAATAACATTAACATGAGCGAAAAATGAACGTAGATTTAAAAGGATTCAAAAGAAATTGTGGAGACCAACTTATGGGTGATTTTATTATCCATAGAGGCAGACACATGTCGGAACGAGATACCCGCGTTCTCGTCAACTATGCCATAGAACAGGGTTACGAGACAATAAGAGACGTTCCCGATGAAATTGCGGACATGTGTTGTGACGCATCTAATCACGAATTAGACAAGTATAATGACGCTCCCGACTTCTATACACTTGAAGAAATTGAACATACCTTCCATAGGATTCAAAATCGCTACAATGTTGATTGGGATGCAGATGACATAATGGATAAACTCAGAGAAGAATTATGAACGGAATAATCCTCAATGATAAAGTGTTTGAGGCGGTAGCTGCCAATAAAAACTTGTGTCAAGATTGCGACTTAATAGCTGTCTGTACAGCCGATTCATATATGAATAATGTTTGCGAGAATTTTAGACAGGTGTTAGATGAAAACATCTCATTCCGCTACTCCCAATCCCTAACCGACAAACTGAATAAGTGATGAAAGAAGAATATGTGACATACGAGCAAGCCGTCAAACTCAAAGAGTTGGGATTTGCAGAGAAAGTGAATCACGCCTATCTCAAAAAGATAAGCATTGAACCCGAGCTGTCTGTTGGAGATTTGAAGGAGGTGCATAGCAAAGACCCTAAGAACTACAACGACAACCGAAAGGGTGCTGGGAAAGGACTTTTCTTTTATTCCGCCCCACGCTTAGACCAAGCGCAGAAGTGGCTGATAGATACCAAAAAGCTACACGTACTTCCACATCTGGAGAATGTCAATAAACCTGATTATGTCTGTATCATCACTCTTATGCGCAAGGAGTGCATGAGGATAACTGATAATGGCAGATATTTCTCGGCTTACGAACTCGCCCTCTCCGCAGGCATAGATGCGGCTCTTGAATTATTAACCGACAAACTTAACGGCAAATGAAACATCAAATAGCAACTAACCCCGACCAATCCAAGCGTCTGCTCGCTTGTGGCGTTGACCCCGATAGTGCGGATATGCTACTTTACAACAATGCGCTATCCGTGCAAGTCAGAGGCTTGGGTAAAATACCCGAATGTGCAACCCCGGCTTGGTCACTATCCGCGTTGCTTGAAGTGATGCCTAAACATCTTGAGGATTTCCCACTTACGAAATGGTACCCTCCATTCATTGAGGATGAGATATGGGAAATGGATATTCCAAATGTACTCAATGGCGATGTCAAGCTGTACTCCAATGGCACAAAATGGATTGTGGATTATGACTGGGATGGCTTTAATGGAACGCTTCCTCAGTCCGAAAATCCCATTGAAGCGGTTGTGCTTGCAATAGAATTACTTCACGCTAACGGCTACACCCTAAACACGAAATAACATGGACGCAGATAAACTGAACGAGGCGGCAGAAAAATATTTTAAAGAAGAGTCCGCCTTTAGACCTCCCTGCCTATGCAAAGGTTTTGTGTTCGACGCTTTCCTCGCTGGCGCACAATGGTTAATGACTCAGCCCCTCGCCTACCGCCTGACGGAGGAGGAGAAAGCTGGACTAATGGCAGACTTTAACCGCTGCAAATTATTAGCAAACAAGGACTACCGAGATGGACGAATAGTTACTTATGCTAACATCTTCGGCAAAGAACTATTTAACCAACCGACCGAGGTATGATAAAAGAAAAGAATCAAAGAACCCTCCACTTAGTCCTCAAACGCAAGTGGTGGGACGATATAGAAAGCCTTGTAAAGCCCGAAGAATACCGAGATATTCTATTTTGGTGTGTAAGGCTACTGAATGTTGATCGAGAGGGCTACGGATATTTTCAGAAAGCCCATAAGGGCGATTTTGAGGACTTAAAGCGTCAATCCGGTGACTCTATCAAGGAGTTTGTACGTCTGCTCAAACAAGCCATTGCGGATGGCATATTTGAATTTAGGGATTACGATGCTGTATGTTTTCACCGAGGCTACACCAACGTCACTATGCTCTTTGAGTTCAAAGGCACGTCAATCGGCTACGGCAACCTTGCATGGGGCGCACCGACTGACAGAGAGGTTTTCATAATCAAATTAGGCAAGAGGCTACAATCCGTAAGACCAAGACAACCCAAATTGCAACAACTTAAAAGGAAGAAAAGATGACAGTAAAAGAACTTATTGAAGAGCTTAGCAACCACCCACAAGAATCCGAAGTGTTCTACATGGGCGAAGACAAAGGGCTAATCAGCGTATCATCCGTTAAAGAAGCAATCCCTGCTAATGATGAAACTAAAGAAGGGATAGGCGAGAAGTTTGTGCTTCTGGAATAAAAAAGTGGGAGTCTCCTACTCGCTCCCACCCTGGCTCTTCTGTAAGCCTTATTATGCAGGCACCCACATCGGGATAGCCTTAGCGTTCTTTACACGGACGATATTGCCACTCTTATCGTGATAATACTTGCGGAATATCAGCTTACAGAGTACGCCATTTACAATTTTGAAACGAGTCATCATTCTCCTCCTTTCTACGGATTAACTACCGCGTGGCTGTTCCGCTTCCTACACGGAACATAAAAAAGCCCGGCAGTAGGAATACCGGACTTAATTCCTTAAAGTGGTTAAGGTTGATTGATGATTAAGATTTCTTGGAGAAGAACTCTGAATCGTCCAAAATTGTGTTTGCAAAGATAACAACTCAGAAATCGCAATAGCAAAAACTTTAACATCATAAAGATAATTTTAACATTGCAATGCAAAAAGAAGAAATAAAGAAAGCTATTAAAGAGTATGCACTGAAGCATAGCAGTGCGTATGTCACCGCAAGTCTCATTGAATCTATTATAAATGGATTTACAGAACAGCTCTCAAAGGACTACTGCATCGTGCCGAAAGTTGAAATCCTCAATCAACACGCATGGTATATGCAGAGAATGAAAGAAGTATCATCCAACCGACAGATGAACCGAGGCAAGGCAATTGCTCTTGAAAATCTTTTCGGCAAAGAAATGTTTGAGGAGGACAAGGAATGAAACCATACAGAATCAAACACGTTCCGACAGGGCTTTACTATAAGCCCGGAGAAGTCAATCTCACCAAGAACGGCAAGGTTTATACAACGGGCGTCAATGCTTTCTCTTATTTCACTCGTGGCTATATTCCCGTAAGTGCTCGTGCAAACTCAAAACTTCACACGAGTACCAAAGGTGTAATCCAATGGGAAAAGACAGCGTATTA
>JAAVFD010000030.1 GCA_014800945.1 Barnesiella sp.
ACAGAAGCAGGCGCAACTTGCACGTGAACAGGCGCAGAAGCAAAGAGAAATGGCACAGAAGCAGGCGCAACTTGCACGTGAACAGGCACGTAGAGCAAGAGCTTCTGATAGTAAATCGTACGTTATAACGATTAATGATAACCATTCTTCCGAGTCTGATAATATTTCAAAACAGATTAAAGCTGCTGAGAATGAAAGAAAAAGATTATTAGAGAAAGTTCAACAATAAATGTTAAACCAAATCTTAAACGAATAACTAAAATAATATCTGCTGATTGTTTTCTCAAAATAAATGGCTAACTTCGCGTCAAAGACGTAAAATTCTTAAAGCTAACACCAAATGAAAATTGAGAAAACTTCAGCCACTTCTCCTCTCGGAGAAATCACGCTCTATACACTGACAAACGCTCAGGGTGGAAGAGTGACACTATCTTCACTCGGAGCCGGAATTGTTTCAGTTGTTGTTCCTGACAAAAATAAAGTTTTCACCGATATTGCTATCGGTTATACCAATCCCGCAGACTATATTGCCGACGGACCATGTGCCGGCAAAGTTCCCGGAAGATTTGCCAACCGTATAGCCAAAGGACATTTCTCAATTGATGGTAAGGAATATTCGCTCGCCATTAACAACGGTCCGAATGCACTCCATGGTGGTTCCACCGGCTTTATGAACAGAATCTGGAACAGTACCGCAGACGCTGTTGAAGGAAAAGTGACATTCACTTACCGCAGCGCAGACGGCGAGGAAGGCTATCCCGGAAACCTCGATGTTACTGCCACTTACACTTGGAGTGAAGATAACACCTTGACACTTAATCTGAAAGCACAAACCGACGCGCCCACTGTTATCAACCTCACCAACCATGCTTACTGGAATCTTGAGGGACACGATGCCGGAAGTGTTTTTGACCACGAAATGCAACTCGCTTGCAGCAAATGGCTCCCTACTGATGACACACTTATTCCCACCGGTGAGATTGCTGATGTAACAGGCACACCTATGGATTTCACCTCTCCTAAAAAAATTGGCAAGGATATCAATAAAGAGTTTCCCGCGCTTAAATACGGAAAAGGTTATGACAACTGCTGGGTAGCTGACAATTATAAGAAAGGTGAAATGAAAAAAATCGCCGTTCTTTCATCAGAGCCGTCGGGCAGAGTTCTTGAAGTGAGCACCACACAGCCTGCCGTTCAGGTATATACAGGCAACTGGCTTGCAGGCTCTCCCGCAAACAAGGCAGGACGCTCATATAATGATTATGACGGTGTGGCTATCGAATGTCAGAATTACCCCGATGCCCCAAACAAAGCCAATTTCCCCTCACCGGTTTTACGTCCGGGAGAAATATATGACGAAACTATCGCTTTTTCATTCAAAACAAAATAATTATTTACAATGAAACCAACTTTATTCGTTCTTGCTGCCGGCATGGGCAGCCGTTACGGAGGACTCAAACAGCTCGATGGTCTCGGACCTCATGGCGAAACCATCATGGACTATTCTATCTATGACGCTATTCATGCTGGTTTCGGCAAAGTCGTTTTTGTTATCCGCAAAGATTTTGAGCAGGATTTCCGCGATAAAATTCTCTCAAAATACGAAGGTCATATTCCTGTTGAAGTAGTTTTCCAGTCACTGGATGCACTCCCCGAAGGATACACTTGCCCTGCCGACCGCACCAAACCTTGGGGCACAAACCATGCTGTTCTTATGGGTAAAGATGCCATCAAAGAGCCTTTTGCAGTTATCAATGCCGATGACTTCTATGGCAGAAACGCTTTCGAGGTAATCGCTAAGGAGCTTTCAAAACCACGCGATAAGAAAGGCGACTACTGCATGGTTGGTTTCCGCGTTGGAAA
Source organism: Barnesiella sp. (assembly GCA_014800945.1). Lineage (GTDB taxonomy): Bacteria > Bacteroidota > Bacteroidia > Bacteroidales > Muribaculaceae > Paramuribaculum. Next base: position 1,864 of record JAAVFD010000030.1, read on the forward strand.
CACCATGACTGAAAACGGTTCGGTTGCACGCGGAGTATGCTCAACATCTCCCGAAGGCTACCTCACATCTGTTGTGGAGCGCACTGCTATCAGCTATGACAAGGACGGTAAAATTGTGTTCACCGATGAAAACGGCCAGGAGCAGACACTTGAACCAACCACTCCCGTGTCTATGAACCTTTGGGGCTTCACACCCGACTATTTTGACTACAGCGAGCGTGAGTTCAAAAAGTTCCTCGACAAAGATCTCAATACCCCCAAGAGCGAATTCTTTATTCCCCTCGCTATTGACACACTTATTAAAAATGGAGAAGCTACCGTCAAAGTTCTTGACACCGATAGCCGCTGGTTTGGAGTAACATACGCTGCCGACCGCCCCGGAGTTGTTGAGAAGTTTGCTAAACTTCACGAAGACGGTACTTATCCCGAAAAACTTTTTTAATACCATTTTTACGCCAAAAAATTTGCGCGGTTAAAGGTATATTTCTACCTTTGCACCACAAATCCCGCGCATGTGGCGTAATTGGTAGCCGCGTTAGACTTAGGATCTAATGTCTCAGGACGTGGGGGTTCGAGTCCCTTCATGCGCACTTAACCATTGAGGCTGTTTCAAAATTTATTTTTTGATACAGCCTCTTTAAGTTTGTTAGAATTGGTGAGATGCAAGGCGCTGAGGATGAGGATTGCCGAGCATAGTTACCTGTGTGAGGGAAGCCGAATTCCGATAGCAACACCGCAAATTGCCGATGATAACAAACTGCCCATAGAAAAAAAGCATGAGTTCCATCAACTATAACCTTTCACTAATAAAAGCCGTTGTATTTGACATTGACGGAGTGCTATCACCATCAACCATACCTGTGGCTCAGGATGGCACACTCCTCAGAATGGCTAATGTTAAAGACGGATTCGCTTTAAGACTCGCCACTAAGCGCGGGCTTAAAATTGCCATAATATCAGGAGCCGACTGCTATTATATGAAAAACAGAATGGCTCCTCTCGGAGTGAAAGACATATTTCTCAATATCTCCGAAAAACTTCCGGTCCTGAAACAATGGATGACAATAAATAATCTTTCACCCGAAGAGGTTGCTTTTGTTGGAGATGAAATAACAGATATCCCACCTATGAATCATGTTGCGCTGTCAGTCGCACCGGCTGATGCCGCCACCGATGTCAAATCCATTGCCAAATATATATCACCGGTTGCAGGTGGCTACGGAGTTGCGCGCGATTTGCTTGAGCAAATTTTGAAGGCACAGAACAGCTGGCTTGATGCGGACGATTCATATTACTGGTAATCAACATCATACGCTCATTATGACCGCAACCAATCCACTATCTCATTTAAGCCGCTATAAAATAATACTCGCGAGCGCATCACCGAGGCGCAAAGAGTTATTGTCGATGCTTGGCATTGATTTTGATGTCATTCCCGCACCGGTAGATAATGAGGATTATCCGCCGGAAACACCCGTTGAGGATATTCCGGAATTCCTTGCACGCAAAAAAGCAGCTGCATGTGATTTCGGCGATGACTATCTGATTATCACAGCTGATACGGTGGTAATTGCCGGGAATAAGGTTCTCGGCAAACCCAAAAACTCAGGCGAAGCGCTTGAAATGCTTTCCACACTGTCCGGTGCTGATCACAAAGTCATTACCGGAGTAGCTGTAAAAACAGCCGGCAGAATGCTCAGCTTCTCAGCTGTTACAGAAGTTTCATTTGCCCCGCTCACTGAAAATGAAAAGGAATGGTACGTACAAACCTATAAGCCGTTTGATAAAGCGGGAGCCTACGGCATTCAGGAATGGATTGGATGCATAGGAGTTACAGGAATTTCCGGAAGCTACTACAATGTTATGGGGCTGCCTCTTCATCGCTTGTACACAGTCCTCTCCCGGCTCAAATAATACATCTTGGAATTTTCACTGATAAACACCGGGCACGTTGCACACATTCACAAAATCCGACGGTTAAATCAGCTTCAAGGGCGAACAGCGAAAATAAATTCATAATAGAAATCATAATCAAAAAAAGGTTGCACACTAACAATGCAACCCCAAACGGTTGCATATTTCAGAGACAATAATTACCTTTTGTATAAAATTACATTCTTTAATCGGACTAGGCATTCCCAGTGGTATTCAGGCTATTCTTTCATATATTTTCATCGCAGATTGGAAACTTTGGATAGTACCCCCTGATTATTTTCACAAGCCACTTTATTATAGATTTTGTAAAGGTAGCTTGCAGAGGCAAAAGAAAAGTTTTTCAGCATACGTTATTTTTAATGGAATTCTCGCAGATTTTTTGCGAAAATATCATTATCTTTGCGTGCAATAAATTTCAAGACAAACCAATTATGTCGTTTATTGCAGATAGAGTTAAAATGGACGGGCTGACATTTGATGATGTCCTTCTTATTCCCGCCTATTCCGAAGTACTTCCCCGCGAAGTAAGTCTTAAGACCAAGTTTTCACGAAACATAGAACTGAATGTGCCCCTTGTCTCTGCGGCTATGGATACTGTTACCGAAGCGCAGCTGGCTATCGCCATTGCACGCGAAGGTGGCATCGGTGTCATTCATAAGAATATGAGCATTGCCGAACAGGCTCGTCAGGTTCACGCTGTAAAGAGAGCCGAAAACGGCATGATTTACGATCCCGTAACCATTAAGAGAGGAAGCACTGTTGCCGATGCGCTTGCAATGATGGAAGAGTATCACATCGGAGGTATTCCTGTGGTTGACGATGACCGCAAACTTGTGGGAATCGTAACAAACCGTGACCTTCGCTTTGAAAAGAACCCCAAACGCCTCATTGACGAAGTGATGACATCGGAAAACATTGTCACCACAAAGCAGAGCACCAATCTTGAGGAAGCGGCTCAGATTCTTCAGGAGCACAAAATTGAAAAACTTCCCGTAGTTGACAGTGAAGGTCGTCTCGTGGGTCTGGTAACATATAAGGATATCACAAAAGCTAAAGACAAGCCCAATGCCTGCAAGGATAGCCGCGGACGCCTAAGAGTAGCCGCCGGTGTAGGTGTCACTGCCGACAGCATGGAGAGAGTTGACGCCCTTGTTGAAGCCGGTGTGGATGCAATTGTCATTGACACCGCACACGGTCACAGCAAAGGAGTTATCGGTGTTCTCCGCGCGGTCAAGGAAAAATATCCTCAGATAGATGTAGTGGTAGGAAATATCGCCACCGGTGAGGCAGCCAAATATCTGGCTGACAATGGTGCCGACGGAGTAAAAGTTGGCATAGGACCCGGCTCTATCTGCACCACCAGAGTTATTGCCGGGGTTGGTGTGCCTCAGCTCAGCGCGGTTTACGATGTGGCTAAAGCACTTGATGGCACCGGAGTGCCTCTCATTGCCGATGGTGGCATCCGCTACTCAGGTGACATTGTCAAAGCACTCGCAGCCGGCGCTAACTGTGTTATGCTCGGCGGAATGCTTGCCGGTGTAGAAGAGAGCCCCGGCGACACCATTATATATAATGGAAGAAAATACAAGGCTTATCGCGGAATGGGTTCACTTGAAGCTATGGAAAAAGGCTCCAAGGACAGATATTTCCAGGCAGGCGAAAGCGATGTCAAGAAGCTTGTGCCCGAAGGCATTGCAGCGCGAGTTCCGTTCAAGGGTTCACTCTTTGAAGTAACCTATCAGATGCTTGGAGGACTTAGAGCCGGTATGGGATATTGCGGCGCAGCCAATATTGAACAGCTTCACAAAGCAAAATTCACACGAATCACCAATGCCGGTGTTGCAGAAAGTCACCCGCATGACGTTGCTATAACAAGCGAAGCACCTAACTACAGTGCATCGCATCAGTAAGATTGCGGCAGTTGCCGCACTGCTTGTACTGCTTCTTACCTCAGCCACACCCGGAAGTCAAAACCGGGTGCTGATGAGAGTAGGAGGCAGTGCTGCTACTATTGCTGACCACAGGCTGCTTTTCGGCTCGGGCATTCAGCAGCGGCAACTGATAGACACCTCGCTGGTAATGCTCGCCGAAAGTCTGCGCAAGCTTGAGGATGCAAGGGTGACGCTTGGCAAAACCGTTACAGAGGACACCTTTATGCTCGGCAGACTGATGGAATGGGGACAGGCTATCACTGATATTACCCGACTGCGCACCACCCTCAGAGCTCAGACCGATTCTGCCGCAAGAGAAAAATTCTTTCGGGAAAACCAGGATTTATTCAGGTGGAGCGAACCTCATTTCATCGGCTCAATCGTTTTTGCAAGATCGCCTGAAACAGCCCGACAGGCAGCCGACTCTTTGAGAAAAATATCCGGCTTGCATTTTTCTGAAGCAGAAGCAAAAGCCATAAGCACCTTTGCCGGGAAAGAGATTAGGGTTATCAACTATAATGTTGCGCGCAACCGCAACCCATACGTTGACTTTGCCGCATTCAACAAACCGGATTTTCCTGAGGATGACAGATGGAAAGCTGCGGCTGTAATCAACGGCAAGATTCTGCGCCAACCGCTCTGCGCGGATGATGCCGGCGAATATTTCGTCACTGTTTTTGCCGACACGCTCCTTTCACGCTGGACAGACAGCCTCACCACCGCCCTACCGGTTGAAATAGATTGGGATGCAGTGGAGATTTTGGGAACAATATCGCAGAAATAACCCGATTTAGCTATTTTTAGAGGTAAGACAGCGTCACCACAACGTTTTTTTTGTAATTTTGACCCGATTAATTCATTTATAAGTAACTAAGCGTGAAATTCAAAAGCATAATAACCGCAGCTTTTTTTGCTATTACCGCACTAAGCGCGGCTGCTCAAAGCAATAATATTGTTGAGGAAGTGGCTTGGGTTGTTGGAGACCAGCCTATCTGGAAATCGGAAATCGAAGCACAGTACATGAATCTCCTTCGCGACAAAACCCCTATTCAAGGCGACCCGTACTGCATTATCCCTGAGATGATTGCCGTTGAAAAGCTATATCTTCATCAGGCAGACATGGACACCATTGAGGCTAATGAAGGTGCTGTAAATGCCGAGGTTGACAGCCGTATTGCCTACTACCTCAATATGTTCCAGACCAAGGAGAAGCTCGAAGAATATGTGCGCAAGCCTCTCGCTGAATTCCGGCAGGAAATCACCGACATGGTGAGAAACAGCTACCGCGTGCGTGAAGTTCAGCGCAATCTCACCTCCAACATTAAGAGCACCCCTAATGATGTGCGCCGTTACTTTGAAACCATTTCCGCCGACAGCGTACCGTTCATACCCTTGCAGGTAGAGGCACAGATCATCACCATCAACCCGGTGATTCCCCGTCAGGAAATCGAAGATGTGAAATCACGTCTGCGTGACTATTCAGAGCGTGTAAACAGTGGCAAAAGTGAGTTTTCGACACTCGCCATCCTCTATTCTGAGGACCCGGGAAGCAGTATGCGTGGCGGTGAACTCGGATTCAGCGGCAAAGGTACACTTGACCCCGAATTTGCGGCTGTGGCGTTCAACCTCAACGACCCCAAGAAAGTCAGCAAAATCGTGGAGACAGAATTCGGCTTCCATATCATACAGCTTATCGAGAAGCGCGGCGACCGCATCAATGTGCGCCATATTCTTCTGCGCCCGAAAGTTTCTGATAACGACCTCAAGGAAGCGGTTGTAAGACTTGACTCCCTGCGCAATGACATTGTTGCCGACAAAGTAAAATTCAATGATGTTGTAGGACTCGTGTCTCAGGACAAAGCCACAAGAGCCAACCGAGGAATGATGGTTAATTCCGACCGCGAAAGCGAAAGAGCCGGTTCTACACGTTTCACCATGGCTGAGCTTCCGCAGGAAGTTGCTGTCAAGATTGCCAAGATGCAACCCGGCGATATTTCTGAAGCGTTTGTGATGATGGATCCCAAACTAAACCGTGAGGTAGTGGCTATTGTGAAACTCACTCGCAGAATCGAAGGTCACAAAGCAAATCTTGCCGAGGACTATCAGACACTCAAAGCCATGTATGAGGACAATAAGCGTCAGCAAATTCTCACCGACTGGCTTGCCAAGAAAATCAATGAAACCTACGTTCGCATTGACGAAAACTGGCGAAACTGCGAATTCACACACAAAGGCTGGATTAAAGAGAAATAACTTACCCTGAATGAAATCAGGACGTGAGACTCTACTATTGCGTAAGCTCCGCAGATACCTGCCCGGAGCTGTAGCCGTTATTGCATTTCTCACCCTTGCTTTGCCGGCGTGGACTACTCCCTCTTCGCAGACACCACAGACACCTCAGAGAATCACCCCCATCATTCCGGAAGCTAACCGCTACGAGCAGGGCAAGGTTTTTCTTGAGCACGCCGATGTGTGGCGTTACCAGAAACAGTACGGAGTGCCGGACGAGGACCAGTATCAGGTGCTTGTAGGCAATGTGGTCTTCAGAAAGAACGATATGTATATGTACTGCGACAGCGCGCATTTCTATGAGCAGACAAACTCGTTTGACGCTTTCTCAAATGTGCGCATGGAACAGGGAGACACCCTTTTTGTCTATGCCGACGAGCTGAACTACGATGGCACTGATGAATTAGCGGTGCTTTATGCTGACCCCGGAAAAAAAGTCAAGCTGATTAACCGTGATGTAAAGCTCGAAACCGATGTTTTCAACTATAGCCTTGCCGAAGAGAGAGGCTTTTATGAGGTTGGCGGAGTGCTGAGCGATGCGCAGAATACCCTCAGCTCCCTTCAGGGAGAATACTTTCCAAATACCAAGGACGCCAATTTCTATCTTGATGTAGATGTGAAGAGCCTTAATCAGAATGACACGCTAAGAATGTTTACCGACTCGCTCAACTACAACACCGGAACTCACACAGCTGAGCTGATAGCCTACACCAGGATAATCAACCGGGATGGAGAAATAATCTCGACATCAGGAACATACAATACTGAAACCGGTCTTGCTGACTTATACCGTCGCTCAACTGTCATAACTAACCGGGGAAACACTCTTACCGGTGACACCTTATTTTATAACCGGGAGCTTAATTTCGGTGAAGCGTTCGGCAATATGATTCTCACCGACTCGGCACGCAGCACATCCCTGCACGGAGATTACGGATTCTATGATGATAATGCCGACAGCGCATTTGTCACCGGTCACGCACTCGCAAAAGAATATTCAAGCGGTGACACTCTTTATATGCACGGCGACACAATATTCGCTTATATCGACAAAGAGGACTCCACAAGAGTTATGAATGTTTACCACAAAGTGCGTTTTTACCGCTCTGACCTTCAGGGGTTGTGCGACTCAGTGAGCACCACCGAGCGAGATTCCATGATGTATATGTACCGTCACCCCGTGGTGTGGAACGAGGATAAGCAGATATTCGGAAACGTCATCCATATTCATTTCAATGACTCTACCGTTGACTGGGCAAAACTTCCTGAATTCGGCTTCATGGCGGAGCATATAGACGAAGACTGCTTCCAGCAGATGAGTGCCCTCCAGATGACCGCCTGGTTCAACGACTCCACTATCAGACATTTGTTTGCCGAAGGAAATGTCATGCTCATAATGTTCCCGGTAGAGAAGGATTCCACCTATAATAAATATGCCTATGTGGAAAGCAGCACAATGGATGCATGGTTTCTGAACAATGATATAGAGCGGGTGCTCTTCACTCCTGAAACGACTGCTAAGGTAACTCCCCTTTACCTTGCCAAGAAGGGCAGCTATTTCCTACAGAAATTCGCGTGGTATGACGACATTCGTCCAAAATCGCCGGAAGATGTGTTTGTCATTCCCGAGGCTATGATTGAATTGATTAACTCAGCACCGGCGGCTACAATTGTGCGCCGTGAAAGAAAAGAGAAGAAGAAACCCGAACAACCCGCCGAAGCCGCAGAGAAATCAGACAGCAAGGATTCCACCACTGATGACTCCGGTGAAGACACTGCCCGCGTAGAAGAACAGCCGCGGGAATAAACATCACATAATCATTGATTTTCACAAAAATGCTCTCTCCAGAGAGCATTTTTTTATTAAAAGTGTTGTCTGGAAAGAGCATTTATCAACAAAAGTGTTGTTTACAAAGAGCACTTTTACTACTTTTACAAAAAAATTACCAATATGGAAAATCTGTTACGCACCTCAAACCGCCTAATAAACAATACCGAATCAAAATTCCACCGATATTTATACAATAGTATAAACTGGGATTCAAGATTAATAATGATAAAAGGTGCACGAGGTGTAGGAAAGACCACTATGCTTCTTCAACGCATAAAAGAACAATTCGGAGTTTCCCAAAAAGCTCTTTATGCGTCTTGCGATAACATCTGGTTTACAGACAACCGACTTGTGGATCTTGTTGAATGGCATGAATCTCATGGCGGAACTCACCTTTTTCTTGATGAAATTCATTTATATGAAGGCAATTGGCAACGTGAGATAAAAAACATATATGACTACTACCCAAATTATCATATCATATTCACCGGCAGCTCAATAATACATCTTGATGCCGCACTTGCAGACCTTAGTCGGCGATGCCTACCGTATCGGTTATACGGACTATCTTTCAGAGAATGGCTCAAATTCACTGACATTGTTGATATTGAACCGATCAGCCTCAAAGATATCCTGAGCAATCACGACACTATAGAGTGGCAAATAATAAAAAAACTAGGCGAGAACAAAGTACTTGCACTGTTCTCTAAATATATAGGCCACGGATACTACCCATATATTTGTGAAGGGAGTAGAGGAGAATACTATGGCAAAGTGGAACGAAGTATGGACACTACCATAATGAGAGATATCCCTGCGGCTGAAAAAATTGAGTACGAAACGCTTCTTAAACTGAGAAAACTACTGTATCTAATGGCGACGGAAGTTCCTTTCAGTCTCAATGTACAATCTCTGAGTCAAAAAATTCAAGTGTCACGAAACACCATAATCCGCATGTTTGAATTACTTGATAAAGGAGCTATTCTCCGCAATCTCAACAGTGGCTGGCACTCTCCGAAATCAGTGGCAAAACCCGCGAAAGTACTGTTTGACAATGTTGACATAATGGCTGCAATTTCAAATCTCAATGACAAAGGCACAGTTCGCGAGACATTTGTCGCATCAATGCTGGCACCTGATCACAGACTCATGGAACCTCATAATGGAGACCTCCTTATTGATGAGAAATATACATTTGAGATAGGGGGCAAAAGCAAACAATTCAATCAGATAGCGGATGTGGATGACAGTTTCGTCATAGCTGATGACACTGAGACCGGCTTCGGCAACAAAATTCCAATGTGGCTCTTAGGCTTCGTTTACTGACCTAACGGAAATAATACACCGGCATACTCTTCACTACGCAACAGACAGACTAAGAAAACCGCCAATACAGCTATTTTTGCATCTGTTTTATTAAATTTCACTTAAAAATAATTGGATAATTAAAAATTTGGTTTTTACTTTGCTTAGAATTCATAACCGAATTTAACAGTCCCCGAATGGGGGACAGTGTTGTTAACCTATACCAATTAAATTATCCAAATTATGCGAAAAGTATTTTTTGCGGTTATGGCACTTACTGCCACCTCAATCGCCCTTTCGCCCAAAGCGTTGGCTGATAGTCAATTAGCAATGGGGGGGGGTGAAAGTGCTGTAACATCCGCGCCGCAATCCGGCATTTGTACCGGTACGGTTTATGATGAAGATGGAGAGCCCCTTCCCGGTGCATCTGTCTTTATTGAAGGTGGAAAAGCCGGAGCCTCAACCAATGTTGACGGTAAATTCTCCATTCCTAACGTTAAAGTTGGGGCAACAATCAAAATTTCTTATGTAGGCTACAATGCTCAGACAATCGTTTGGAACGGTACGCCTGTTTCTGTAACCATGGTTCCCACAACCGACATTCTTGACGAAGTTGTTGTTGTAGGTTTCGGTACTCAGAAAAAAGTTGACCTGACCGGTGCTGTTGATCAGGTGAACATGACCGAAGTTCTCGGTGACCGTCCTGTAGTAAACGCCGCAGCTGCCCTTCAGGGTGCTATCCCCGGCCTTATGGTTTCCGGTTCATCTTCACCCGGTCAGTCAAAGAGCCTGAATATCCGCGGTACTCTTTCTGTAAACGGTGGCTCACCCCTTATTCTTATTGATAACGTTGAAGGTGACATCGCTCAGCTCAACCCGGATGATATCGAAACAGTTACCGTGCTCAAAGACGCTGCTTCTTCAGCAATCTACGGAGCCCGCGCTGCCGGTGGTGTTGTGCTTATCACAACCAAACGCCCCTCTAACGAGGCTCGCTTCAATATAACCTACAGCTTCAATCAGGCTTGGGAAAGATCTATCGACCGTCCGGAGCAGGCTCCTCTGTTAGAGTACATCAAAGCTTACAAAGAAGCCGGTTACTCAAGCCAGTATTGGGCAGGTAACGGTAATGTTGACACTTGGGTTGACCTTATCGGTCAGTATCGCGCCGGCACTCTTGACGGTGTGCTTGAAAACGGTATCTATGCCAATCCCGAGGACGGCAGAACTTACTACCTGAAGGAAAGCGATATTCAGGGCTCTATTCTCGGCACAGGTGCTATGACAAACCATAACATCTCAATGTCCGGTGGCACAAACCGTCTCCGCTTCCGTCTGTCAGCAAACTACAACCGCAACAACGGTCCTCTTGTAACAGACAAAGACCTCTTTACCCGTAAGGCTATCACATCATTCATCTCGGCTGATGTTACCAAATGGCTCACTCAGGAGGTTTCAATGTTCTATACAAACCGTCAGCGTTCTGACATCTCTACCGGTATCCGTGACCCATACGCTACACGTCTGATTTCATGGTATCCGGTCAAGGGAACAATGCCCGGCGACATGATTGGTTCACCTGAGGACCTCATCATTGACTCACCATATAACTCACTTTTGGTAAGCCCCACTTCAGCAACCACTTATTCAGTGCCCCGTATTCAGTCCAAGACCATTATCAAACCGCTCAAAGACTGGACCATCACAGCTGAATACACCTATAACCAGACTGACTATAATTATAAATGGTACACCGGCGTGATTACTTTCGCAGATGTTCAGAATGCGATAAAGACCTATCCTACCGATGCCACCAAAAATAATTACACCATCAATAAGTCAACCACCAAGTACAATGCTCTGAACCTGTACACCAACTACAAACTCGACCTCGGCAAGAACCACTTCACCGCCATGTTCGGTTTCAACCAGGAGAAATACAACTATGCTTATATGCATGGCAACGTTCAGGGTCAGGCTGTGCTCACCGTGCCCTCATTTGCCGGTGGTACAGGTGAAAAGGAACTTACCGACTCCTACAGCGAATATACAATCCGCGGCGGTTTCGGACGTATCACCTACGACTTTGACAACCGTTACCTCGTTAACGTGAGCGCCCGCTATGACGGCTCTTCAAAATTCCCAAAGAAAAACCGTTACGGTTTCTTCCCCTCAGTATCAGCTGCATGGCGCATCGCCCAGGAACCGTTTATGGAAAATACCCACTCATGGCTCAATGAACTCAAGCCCCGTATCTCTTACGGTTCTATCGGCAACCAGAATATTGACCCATACGGATATGTGGCAAACATGTCTATCTCCGAAAGCACCGTTTGGCTCAATGACGGACAGAAAGTTACAACCATCTCCATGCCCGGACTCGTTCGTGCAAACTACACTTGGGAAACAGTCAAGTCTCTTGACTTCGGTTTCGATTTCAGCGTACTCAATAACCGTTTGAGCGGTACTTTCGACTACTACAAGCGTTATACAACCGGTATGCTTGCTGATGGTCTTGAACTTCCCGGCACTATCGGTGCTTCTGCTCCTCTGCAGAATGTTGCCAATATGCGCACTGACGGTTGGGAACTATCAGTCCGCTGGCAGGATCGCATCGGTGACTGGAGCTACCGTGTAAGCGCCAACGTTTACGACAACCTTTCTAAAATCACCAAGTACAACAACGCTACAGGCTCTCTCAGCCAGTGGGCTCCCGGAAGAAAAATCAATGAAATCTGGGGTTATGTAAGCGACGGTTTCTATTCTATCGATGATTTCGACCACGAAAAAGCTGTTGCAGGCACATGGGTGCTCAAAGAAGGTGTTACATCGGTTCAGGGTGTACAGGTTCGTCCGGGTGATGTTAAGTTCAAGGACCTTGATGGCGATGGAATTATCACAACCGGTGCAAGCACACTTGACGATCCCGGTGACCGCAAAATTATCGGTAACAGCACTTCCCGCTACCAGTTCGGCGCATCTGCCGGTGTGAACTGGAAAGGTATTGACCTTGACATCATGCTTCAGGGTGTAGGCAAACGCGACTATGCTCTCGGCGGTTCAGCCCTGTTCCCCTTCGGTGCAGCAGGTGCTGACGGTGTGTTCCATCCTATCTATTACAACCAGACAGACTATTGGACAGCCAAGAGCTATGACCCCGAGGATCCCGACTACATGGTTGCAGCTAACCCTAACGCAAAACTCTTCCGTATCTATAACCAGGAGCAGAATGCCGGCTACAACACACGTACTTCCACAAAGTACCTCCAGAATGCGGCTTACCTGCGCGTTAAGAACGTAACCCTCGGTTACACCATCCCGACTGCCCTGACTCAGAAGATTTCTGTTAACCAGTTCCGTGTATATGTCAGCGTAGAAAACCTTGCGACAGTCAAATCACTTCCCAAAGGTTATGACCCCGAAAGCTTGACCTGGGCATATCCCTTCTATCGCACATGGTCATTCGGAGCATCAATAACTTTCTAAATCAGTATTCCAATGAAACCAATATACAAAGCACTTTCAACTGCGTGTCTGGCTATTGCCGGTGTAAGCATGACCTCGTGCAACGATGACTTCCTGGAAAAATATCCCCAGACCAGTCTCACCGAGCAGAATGCTTTCCAGACCTACGAAAACTTCCAGGCGTATATGTACAACAGCTACAACCTGTTTACCAACACCAACATTCTCACAAACTTCAGCGGCGGTTCCTACTACTGGGGCGGTCAGTGGTCAAGCGACTACTGGGCAGGACTGATGACCAACCGTGAGAATGGTCTTAACCCCTACGCATGGCAGACCTTTTCTCCAACAACAACCGCTGCCGCAACCTGGGGACAGGATGGTTTTGCTCATATCCGCAGAATCAATATCATGCTCAGCCACCTCAACGACGGCAACCTCACCGAAGCTGAGAAGAAGCACTGGCGTTCTGTTGGCTATTTCTTCCATTCATGGTGGTATATGGAAATGGTTAACCGCTATGGTGATTTCCCCTATATCACTGAGGTTCTCACAGATGAGAGCGAGAATGCATACGGTCCCCGCACTCCCCGTAAGGAGGTTGTTGACAGCATCATTTCCCGCTTTGAATATGCAATAGACAATATCGGCGATACATCCAAGGATGGAACCAATCCCCTCACCGCTGATGCCTGCAAGGCTGCTTTGAGCCGTTTCCTTCTCCGTGAAGGCACCTGGGCAAAGTATCACAATCTCGCTGACGAGCCCTGGCAGCAGTACCTTGAGAAATGTCTCACCATCTCTCAGGAGCTGATGAATGCATATCCCACTCTTTACACCGGCAACGGTTATAATAAATATCCCGGTGCCGGCTATGATGAAATGCTCACCTCTGAAAGCCTAAAAGGTAAGCCCGGCGTTATCTTCTATAAGGAGTACAACGAGCTTCTGATGCACCGTTTCAGCGACCTTATCCACGTTGAGGCACACCGTTGCGACGGTCCTCAGCACACTGTGGATATGTTCCTGATGAAAAACGGTCTTCCCATCAACAACCCCAATTCAGGCTTTAAGGGAGGTGAAGGCAAGGATCTCTACGACTACTTTGACAATCGTGACCCCCGTCTTATCGTGAACTTCTGTCCTCCCGCTATGGGATATGTTACCGGTGTGAATCCGAATGCTGACAATGTAACCTCTTTCTATAAGTGGAGATTCTATAAGGTCGGTGATAAACTCGGCAGCCGCGTAATTTCAGAAGAGGACTCTATCAAGTTCCGCAAATACATCGACTACCTTGGTCCGAACATCCACTGCGTTAACGGTGAAGGTATCGAATCATGGGGCGTTAAGCGTCTTCCCGGTCACAACTGGGGCGGTGATATGTCACACTCTTCTCCCAACATTACCCAGTATTCTCAGACCGACAACTATATGCGTTGCTGGACCGGATACTACTTCTGGAAAAACTTCACAATGTGGGAAGTTGGCTCAAACGGTTACTTCCAGACCTCTGACAAACCTATCTTCCTTGTTGAAGAGCAGCTGCTCAACTATGCTGAGGCTGCATGGGAACTCGGCAGATTTGACCAGAGCGTTGCAGACATGACCATCAACAAGCTCCGCGCCCGCTCATCTGTTGATCCCATGGTTGTTGCTAACATCGATGCAAACTTCGATCCCGACCGTGATAAAGGCACTGCGCCATGGACACGCGGATATGATGCCAAGACCAACTACGAAGTTGACCCCGTTCTCTGGGAAATTCGCCGTGAGCGCATGATTGAGCTCTTTGGTCAGGGATTTGCTTTCTATGACATCAAACGCTGGCACAAAGCGCCTTATTACGTTAACCGTCAGCCGTGTGGCATGTGGGCAAGTGCAACCGACTTCCCCTACGGAAATGGTAAATACACCGGTGATTTCATAAACTACAACGATGTTAAAGCAAACGGCTACGCTTCGACTCTGGGTAAGACTCCCGGTCAGGGATGGATTTACACATATCCGAGCGCGCTTGCAAGCGGCAAGGGTTGGCTTGACACCTACTATCTGTCAATGGTGCCCACCTACGAAATCACAATGAACCCCGAACTCACTCAGAACCCCGGATGGGCTGAGCTCTTCCCCTCTGCAGGCGAAGAGGAAGAGTAATACTTCATTAATATACTGAATCAGGAGAGGGTGCGTCAAAATAAACTGACGCACCCTCTTCATATTTTTAAGTACCACGGCTATAAGAGCCGGGGGTGGGGTTAGAGCCGGTTAGACGACAAGATTCAGAACAGCTTGCCTACTAATTTGAAACTTATTACCGGATAAAGAGTGGTTTTTGAAATCATTTGAAGAATGCCCTTGTCTTCTCCCTCCGTCCCCTCGGTTGTAAGCTGATAGTTATCCTTGTCATTCCACACCTGAGGGTTTCCCCATAATTGCACGCCAAAATCCAGCATACAGTTAATCCTGCTTTTAGGCACCGTCCTGCCGAATCCAAAACCCACATAAGGTCTGAGTTTTTTCACCCTGATACTCGCCCCCAGTTCGCCGCCGGCGTTTGGCTCGATAAAATATTCCCCTAAAGATGCGCCAATTTTTCCGGCACTCTGCGGCACATTACTGTAGTCACCAACGCGGTTATTAAAATGATTGATATTGCGCAATTCATCATATTGCCCGGCATTGTAAAGAGACACAAATGGCTCTGTGCCGTAATAGGCACCGACACTGAGATGAAAGCCCACTTGCGAAAAAGGGAAGATATCCAATATAACATGAGCTGTGTTTTTGGCAAAACGGCTCTCCACGCTTATATCGGTGCCGACGGGAGCATTGTTATAGGGATTTATCACTCCGTGCTCTTTAAGCGTTAAATCAGATTTGAGGTTTAATGCAGAGGGCACAATATCCGCTCCGAGCCTTAACTGAAACCATTGCGTGATTGTGGTTGCCAAATCGGCGGTAATTCCGGTTGTTCCGACACCGACGGCTAATCCCAGATGATTGAAGAGATTTTTTGACTTCTTCTTTTGTACCTCCTCTACTTTTTCAATGGGCTGAACCGTATATTGAATAACGTACTCACGATCAGATTGAGCATAAACAGCTGTACAATAGGTAGCCACAAGAATAATCGCAATAAATTTTCTCATTTCCCGGTGTCTTTTTGATTGGTTCTACACTGCCGGACAAACCGGCTGAAATTTACCTGACTGAATTTCCAACATACGAAGATAACCATTTTTTTGCAAAAAATACAAATCGCAACGCTTGCGTTCTCTTCTTCCCTTAGAAAATGTGGCAGTTTTTTCGCACCGGTTGACGGCATTACCAGCCCCGGCAAGCAGCTGACCGGCAAATAATTACGGGCGAACCGATGAATCCGGCTCGCCCGTAACATTTATATGGATGGGTTTATGTTAGGTAAATCTTATTCCTTTAGCAACTCATCAGTTTGCCAAATATTACAAATCTCCTTTTATTTTATTCGTTGGGGTTCATCACCACACCTTCAAGCAGGATTGTGCCGGTAGTCTTCTCCCAGATGAAGTATATGAACGGATGGTCGAATTTGGCTATCGGAGAGACATTTGCTGTCGGCATTCCTGAAGCAACCGTAGCAACTTTTACAACCGCACCGTCCTCATCTATATCGAGACTTATGTTTTGCATAAAGTCTTTTACTGTCATAGATCGGTCTAAAGCAATTCCGATTCCAGGCATATTCACACCAGTGAAGATGTTGTTTGCACCGAGGGCTTTCATTGGTTCCGCTAAATCTGTTTTAACAGTTAGATTCAGTTTCGGGAAAATAACATCTGTTGTATAGTCACCATGTTCTCCAAGAATTTTTGGATTAACTATAGCGTCAGCAAGTTTATCATGATTTTCAGCAATAAAATCCTTTATCTTTATCCTTTCATCCGGCATTATCGCAGTGAGAGCGAACGCACTGTTACCATAATCAAGAATCACCGCTGCGGTTTGATATATATCATCCGAGTCGGCATCGGGTCTCCATAACGGACCGTCATAGCCTTCAACAGGCCATCTGATAAGTAATGCTGCAACTTTCTCAGCACCTTTCATCATATCAACCTCGGTTGTTGTTCCGTCAGCAAGTATAAAATTATCTTTTTTTGTTTTTGATTTAATAAATCTGCTTTTCCATACACCCTTAAAATATAGAGTACTAAGCCACACCGCATAGTTATCTTTATCAAGTTTGTTTAGTATGTTTGGAATAGCATTGTCGGTGCGTTCGCTTACCCATGAATTGATATCTGCAAGTGTGGCGGAATTGCGAAAATCAGCCATATGTATTTCCGATTTGTAAGTATCCTCAAGCATAGAGCGATAAGGGTCGCTAAGCTGCACATAATCCCGGTCGAACCAAGAGCCGTTTGCAAGTTTGAGAGTCGCGGACTTGTCATGCGAGGGCAGTGTTTCAAGCATCTTGGCATTGAATGAGTTAAGCGCAGTAAGGTCATTACTCTCCAAGCCGAGAGCCTTTGTCAGCTCGGACAAATCCTCGTCAGCTATGGCGTTGCCAAACATTCCGGCTACCATGCCTGCTCCGAGGGGCGAAACAGCTATGTTTTTGTTTTCATCGTTCTGATCAACAAGAGCTTTAAGGAGATTTACGGAGAAGCCGTTGAGATTAGCCGATACTTCTGACTCCGCTCTTGAAAGCTCAATGGGATTCAGTTGATTATTTTTGGTTGAATCGTCTGACGAGCAAGCGGGGAGAAAAGTAGCTACTACAGCTGCTACACCTGTAAGGAGAATTTTTTTCATATTAGTTGTTTCTCGGGTTTATTATCTATTTTATTCGTTGGGGTTCATCACCACACCTTCAAGCAGGATTGTGCCGGTAGTCTTCTCCCAGATGAAGTATATGAAAGGATGGTCGAATTTGGCTGTTGATGGTAAAATATTAGCACCCAGCCCCCCAGTTATGGTAGCGACTTTTATAACTGTACCTTCTTCATCAACATCAAGACGTATGCTTTGCTTGAAATTTTTAATGGACATTGGCTTGCTTGACTCTTTCAAACTTGCTATTCCGATACCCGGCATATTTACCCCGGAAAATATATTATTTGCTCCAAGTGCTTTCATAGGCTCTACAAGATCTGTTTCCACCGAAAGGCTTAGTTTGGGGAAGAAAAGCTCTACACCCGAAAGAGGTATTCCAAGTAATCTGGGATTTGAGAATACATCAAGTATATTGTTTGAATTTTCAGAAATAAACTCTTTTATTGTGACCCTTTCATCCGGCATTATTGCGCTGAAAGCAAAACCACCGTTCCCATAGTCCATAGTCGCCATTGTTGTAACAAGTATGTTTTCCGGATCAGCATCTGGACCATAGGGGTCACCATCATACCCATTAATCCGTTTAAAAGCCAAAATGCCATAATTTTTATCAGAGCCACTCATCATATCTACTTCAGTAGTTTTACCGTTAAACAGTGTAAATTCTTCTTTTTGTGTTTTCAATTTATTGAATTTACTTAACCATGTTCCCTTGAAATAGAATACATTAGCCCAGATAGAGCGGGATGAAGAGTCTAATTCCTTGAGAATATTAGGAATAGCATTGTCGGTGCGTTCGCTTACCCATGAATTGATATCTGCAAGTGTGGCGGAATTACGAAAATCAGCCATGTGTATTTCCGATTTATAAGTATCTTCAAGCACAGAGCGATAAGGGTCGCTAAGCTGCACATAATCCCGGTCGAACCAAGAGCCGTTTGCAAGTTTGAGGGTCGCTGACTTGTCATGCGAGGGCAGTGTTTCAAGCATCTTGGCATTGAATGAGTTAAGCGCAGTAAGGTCATTACTCTCCAAGCCGAGAGCCTTTGTCAGCTCG
>JAAVFD010000031.1 GCA_014800945.1 Barnesiella sp.
CCTTGCACGGGTCCTAGATTTCCCTGAGCAAGCGATAGCGCAGCTTAGGGATAGCACAGTAAAAAAATAATGAGCCTCGAAGAGGCGATGCCGTGGTTATATGATTACCTTTGCCTCAAAATCAATAATTATGAGTAAGGTAACGGCATTATATCATATCGTTTTTGCCACTAAGAACAGAGAAATGACCATCTCTCAACTCAATCAAGAAAAATTGTATCGTTTTATTTGGTCAGAAATAAAGTCTTCAGGATCTTTTTATTACGGATAGGCGGAATTCCAAATCATGTTCATATACTGCTCAATCTTAATCCGTCAATAGCACTATCCACCCTGGTAAGAGATATTAAGAGTCGCTCAAGCAGATGGATGAAACTATCCGGCGATTTTCCTCTGTTCACTTCATGGGCAGCTGAATACTACGCTTCTACAATCAGTTTTGACGAAAAGACTGCTGTCATCGAGTATATCAAAAGCCAAAAGGAACATCATCTCGGAAAGAGCTTTGATGAGGAATTCGGGGCATTGATGAGGGGGGCAGGATTCAATTATACGCCGGAAGATCTAAGATAACTATCCACGGCATCGCCTCTACGAGGCTCTATGAGGGGAGGACGGCATCGTGCCCCAACCTGCGCTAACGCTTGGTCGGGGTTACTCACAGGCTCGCTCCTGCGGAGCTGAGTTCAACACCTCCGGCGTTGGATTGGAGGCGGCTCCTTTCCGGGCACGTAAACGTACCCGGAAATCAGAAGCCCTCCGGGCTTACATCGGTCGGTGTTCAGCCACCAGTTAGTTCCTGCGGGAGCCGAGGCTGACATGATTCATCATGTCGCAGCCAGGCTATGTTATTTCGGGCGGCGGGTTAACAATTTGGTGGTGAGATAGCGGCGGACAGGGGTGTCGTAGAAGCGCATGAAGAACCATGCCAATAAAATGACGGCTACAAAGATAATCGGGCAGAGGTACCAGACTTGAGAGAATGAGAAGCCGTTTTTCCATACGTATGAGTAGAAAAGATACATTGCCGGGTAGTGGATAATGTAAACGGGGTATGAGATATTACCGAGAAATTCGCAGATTCTGCCGGATGTTGCGTCGGAAGTGAAACCGGAAGCTCCGAGATATACCACAAAGGGGAAAATCAGTAGTGTGCATACCAGGTCGTAGCAGGCGTTGAGTATTGAGATTTCACCGTTGGTGGTAACGTAAGGCACACTTAGAAGCGCGATTATTATAAGAGTGCAGATCCAGAAGGCTCCACGCACTTTGAGCGGGGTGAAGTTTCGGCTGAGATATAAGCCGATTGAAAATGAGAAAGCCATACGGAAAAATCCGCCAATAAAGCCGAGAATACCCCAAGTGCCGTCTGCGCCGAAACTCCAACCCATTCCGATGTGGAACGTTCCGGATGCATTGAGAAGTGCGAGCGCGGCGAGGCAGGCTCCGTTGAAAATCACCACTCCTTTCAGGGCTTTCTTTGACAGACGATGCAGGAATACGGCATATAATATTGAGCCTATGTATTCAAAGAATAGCGACCAGTTAGGTCCGTTAAGTGGAAACATCTCACCATTTCCTCTAATTTCAGGCAGTGAGCCCGGGAGCGAGGGAATCATGAAGAAACCAAGTAGGAGCGAAAGTATTATGGCTGTTGTACTCACTCCTGTTCCATCCCATTTTTCACAACCCTGAATAACGAATGCAATCACACCTAATATCACGGCTATCAGTACCATAGGCTGCAGACGTATAACGCGACGCAGCATGAAATTTGCAGAGGTCATACCATTTTTCCACCGGTCATCATAGGCATATCCGAGTACAAATCCTGATAGTGCGAAGAAAAAGTCAACAGCGAGATATCCGTGGTTAATCTGCTGGTCAACAGGGCTTGTAGCGAAACCTTCACCGAAGTGGTAGAGGATAACCATAAGTGCGGCAACGCCTCTGAGCCCGTCAAGGAGCTCATAGCGCGGTTTTGAAGATGTGATTGAATTGTTTTGCATAAGTCGGAAATTTGTTTTCGGTGCAAAAATATACAGTAAACGGGTCTTAAAAATTGTTCTAAGTCAATTTTTATCCTTGACCGAAGCTCTGAGGCGGCTTAATGTAGCCGGTGTTATTCCGAGATATGAAGCAATATAGGCGAGATTGGCACGCTGTATAACCTGGGGGAACTGTTGGCAGAACTCCTCATACCGTTCTTTTGCCGGGAGAGTCAGCCGCTCCTTATGGGAGCGATGCAGACGACGATATTCATTCTGATGAATCACCCGCCCCCAGTTAGCCCAGTCCATTTCCGTTGACCATAACCGCTGAATGTCCTCAATAGCTATCCTGTAAGCCTTGACGGGCTCAAGGGTCTCCACAAACTCCTCGCTGACACGGTTGTAGTACATCTCATCCATACTGAAAACGATTCCACCCTCCTCGGAAAACGAGGTAGTTATCTCCTCGCCATCCACCAGCCAGTATGAGCGGGTTATACCTGACTCAATGAAGTATGCGCTTCGGCATCGTTCTCCGGCTTTGACGAGGAGACTGCGTTTGGGAAATTCGCACGGGTGGAGGCATTCCAGAAGCTTGGGCAGTGAATTGTCACTCACTGCCCAGTCTCTGCGTATGCGACTGATAATCCGTGGTATGTCAAACTCTTCAACCGGCATCAAACAAGCGAATTGTCATCAAATGATTTATCCCAGTCTTTCCAGACAGCCTCATACCCGAGGCTACGGATTTCCTGTGCCACTTCCTTAGGAGAGCGGTCATCGGACACCTCAAACTGCTCAAGCGCCTCCGGTGTGGAAACGTAGCCTCCCGGTTCGGTCTTGCTTCCTGCACTCATGGAGGTAACTCCCAGCTTCATCATATTGGCGCGAAACTGAGGTTTCTCTCTGGTTGAGTAAGAAATATCCACGTCATGGTCAAAAATGCGGAACGCCATAGTGAGCTGAGCGAGTTCCCTGTCAGTCATAACCACGTTAGGCGTGAAACCTCCTTCCGCAGGACACATTCTTGGAAAATTGATGCTATACCTTGTCTTCCAATAGTTACGCCTCAGATAGCTGAGGTGTCTTGCAAGCATTGTCACATCAGTGCGCCAGTCCTCCAGTCCGATAAGCACTCCCATTCCGATTTTGTGTACGCCTGCCGCTCCCATTCGGTCAAAGCCGTTAACCCTCCACTCAAATATAGACTTCATGCCTCTTGGGTGATAGTTTTTATAAGCTTGCTCATGGTAAGTTTCCTGAAAGCAAACCACCCCGTTGAGTCCGCTATGTGTGAGGCGCTTGTAGTCTCTCTCCTTAAGCGGCATCACCTCAATGGTGAGATTGTTGAAATAGGGGCGGGCTGTCTGCAAAACCTGTTCAAGATAATCCACTCCGTTTATAGCCGGAAATTCTCCCGAAACTATAAGTAGGTTTTCAAACGGTCCGAGCTTTCTGATAGCCTCACACTCAGCCTTGACCTGATCAAGAGTAAGGGTGACTCTCTCCAGAGGGTTATGATGGTTGAACCCGCAGTAAACGCAGTGATTGGTGCAAGCATTGGACACATACATGGGAATGTAGAGAGAGATTGTGCGCCCGAACCGCTCAAGTGTATATTTATGAGCAAGTTGAGCCATCGGCTCAAGGTAATCAGCTGCCGCAGGCGAAATGAGTGCCATAAAATCCTGAATGTCAAGATGCTCTTTAGTGAGCGCCCTCTCAACATCCGCCGGGGTTTTAGCCGCAATCTCCTCGGTAGTGGCGTCCCAGCTGTACTTTTTTAATTCTTCATAAAACATGGGCGTGATATTTTATCCGGCACACTCATCGGCAACCTTACGCGAGATTCTCATGGCGCAGAAGTTAGGTCCACACATGGTGCAGAAATGGTCGTCATCCTTATGGCTCTCAACATAGTACTGCTTGGCTCTCGCAGGGTCGAGCGACAGGTTGAACTGGTCTTTCCATCTGAACTCGAAACGAGCTTTGCTCAGAGCATTGTCACGCACCTGTGCGCCGGGATGTCCTTTTGCAAGGTCTGCGGCATGGGCGGCAATCTTGTAAGTGATAACACCATTTCTCACATCCTCAAGGTTAGGCAGGGCAAGGTGCTCTTTAGGAGTAACATAGCAAATCATGGCAGTGCCCATCCAGGCAATCTGCGCCGCACCGATAGCCGAGGTGATATGGTCGTAGCCCGGAGCAATATCTGTGGTAAGCGGGCCGAGAGTGTAGAAAGGCGCCTCATGACACTTATCTATCTGTCGGTCCATATTCTCGCGTATTTT
Source organism: Barnesiella sp. (assembly GCA_014800945.1). GTDB lineage: Bacteria > Bacteroidota > Bacteroidia > Bacteroidales > Muribaculaceae > Paramuribaculum. The sequence continues at coordinate 4,283 of JAAVFD010000031.1, forward strand.
GTGCATAGGCACATGTCCCGGACCTTCGATAAGCACCTGTACATTGTGTGCCCATGCCTTTTCGGTAAGTTCGCCGAGAACATCCAGTTCCATAAACTGCGAGCGGTCGTTAGCATCATGAATAGAACCGGGACGGAGACCGTCACCCAGTGAAACAGCCACATCATATTTAGCCAGAATCTCGCAAATCTCGTCAAAGTGAGTATATAGGAAATTCTCCTGATTGTGGAGCACCGCCCATTGTGTCATGATAGAGCCTCCACGCGAAACAATGCCTGTGAGACGCTCCTTAATCAAATCGGCGTGAGCTCTCAGAGCCCCGGCGTGAATGGTAAAGTAGTCCACGCCTTGCTCAGCCTGCTCAATGAGGGTGTCGCGGTAAATTTCCCAAGTGAGATCCTCTACCTTGCCGTTTACCTTTTCCAGTGCCTGATAGACAGGGACGGTTCCCATCGGCACCGGGCAGTTGCGAATAATCCATTCGCGGGTTTCGTGAATATTGTCACCGGTTGAAAGATCCATGAGAGTGTCTCCGCCCCAGTAACAGCTCCACACCGCTTTGCTCACCTCCTCCTCAATGCCGGAGCTGAGAGCCGAGTTGCCTATGTTGGTATTGAGTTTCACAAGAAAATTTCTGCCGATAATCATAGGTTCAGCCTCCGGATGATTGGGATTAGCCGGCAGAACGGCTCTACCGGCGGCAATCTCCTGTCTCACAAATTCGGGAGTGATATGAGAGACAATTCCCAGAGCGGCGGCATTCATATTTTCCCTGATAGCCACATACTCCATTTCCGGAGTGATAATGCCTTTTTTGGCAAGAGCCATCTGTGTGATTTCCTTACCTTCCTTGGCTCTATATGGGGTGTGACGGTTTGCAAATCGAATAGAGTCAAGAGTTTTGTCATTTTCTCTCATCTGCCCGTACTCACTTGTTATACCGGGCAGTTTTTCAAGGTCGTCACGCTTTGCAATCCACTGTTCTCTGATTCGCGGAATGCCGGCATTTATGTCGATTTTGACGTTCGGGTCAGTATAAACGCCGCTGGTGTCGTAGATAAACACCGGCTCGTTTTCCTCCATCACCTTCTCCTTACCGTTCACTTTAACGGTAGGGGTGAGGTTAACTTTGCGCATAGCCACTTTAACCGGATGAATGGTTCCATCCATATACACCTTTTCAGAGCCCGGATAGCTGTGGATGTCAATATTTTCAATAGTCATAGCAAAAATTACTTATTAATTACAGATTATCAAGGAAAGATGTAAGGGGACTGGTAGCGGAGGCGAATGAAGAAACTGCTCCGAGTCCGGCAAGATAGGCTTTTCTGCCCGCTTCAACCGCAAGCTTGAAAGCCACAGCCATTTCCACCGGATTGGCAGCTACGGCTATAGCGGTGTTGACAAGCACTGCATCCGCCCCCATTTCAAGTGCTTCCGCCGCATGGCTGGGTGCTCCGAGTCCGGCATCGATAATCACCGGAACCCTGCTCTCGGCAATTATAATCTCCACAAGATCCTTGGTTCTGATACCTTTGTTAGTGCCGATAGGCGCTCCGAGCGGCATCACCGCAGCTGTTCCGACCTCTTCAAGTCGCTTGCACAGCACCGGGTCAGCCTGAATATATGGCAGCACATGAAATCCCTCCTTAGCAAGAATTTCGGTAGCCTTCAGGGTCTCCACCGGATCCGGAAGCAGATACTTGGGGTCAGGGTGAATTTCCAGCTTGATGAAATCAGTGCCGAAGCACTCGCGGGCAAGTCTCGCCGCCATAACAGCCTCCTGAGCATCGCGCACACCGGAAGTATTCGGCAGAAACTGCACATGGTCGCGGTTGATATGTTGCAGCATATCGTCCTCCACACCATTGTCCATGTCAAGTCGCTTCATGGCGACTGTAATCATTTCCGAACCGGATGCGATAATAGCTTCGAGCATTGTTTTGTTTGAGGCGAATTTGCCTGTGCCAACAAAAAGGCGGGAGGTGAAATTCCTTCCACCGATGGTAAGTTTATCGTTACTCATTTCTGAAGTCTTTCTATCATTTTCGATGTTAATTCAACGGGGTCGTCAGCATTGATGATAGCTCCGCTCACTGCAATGCCGTTTACTCCGGCTGCGAGAAGAGGCTCTATGTCATTTTCAGTGACTCCGCCTATTGCAACAATGGGCAGCTCCACTCCGTTAGCTCTGACTTCGTCAATGACTCTTTTAACCCCCTCGATGCCAAGTTCTGGCGAGAGTTTAGCTTTGGTAGTGGTGAAATGCACAGGACCGAGACCTACATAATCAACATCCTTGCCTTTGAAGCGGATAATATCCTCCGCTGTATTGGCCGTCACTCCGATAATGGCATGAGGGCCGAGAATATCGCGCGCTTCCATCGGGTCCATATCCTCCTTGCCGAGGTGTACTCCGCTTACACGAAGCTCATTCACGAGCTCCACTCTGTCATCTATAATAAGGAATGTGTCATTCTCCTTGCAGAGGGGAATGATTTCGTTAGCAACTGCTCTGACCTCATCGTCAGAGGCATCCTTCATGCGCAACTGAATCCAGCGGCATCCACCTTCAATTGCCATCTGCGCCTCTTCCGGAATGGAGAAGCGGTCAGATTGATGTGTAATAAACTGTAGCATAAATATTTGATTTGATATTAATTTTCAAACTGTCTGAAATCGTCGGATATGAGTTTGAGTTCGTGAGGGTCGCTAACATCCTGCAGATAGCCGAGCACCGCATATCCGGCAACCGGAATGTAAGCCATGTCCGGAATCTTGTGAGGGGCTATGCCGCCGAGAGCTACAACCGGCATCATTTTTCCGGCTTCAATAAATTCATCTTCTGCGATGCGCGGCACATATCCCTTTTTCGAAATTGAAGCAAAAACGGGGCTAAGGGTAACGTAAGCGAATCTCCTTGAGGCAGCTGCGGCTGCAACATCCGCCACCGAATGACATGACAGAGAGAGCTCGCCGGAGTATCCCGTCGGTGGTTCGGGGCAGCGACGGTTCAGGTGCAGACCACCGAGGTTGAATTCGTTTACGAGCTCAAAATGACCGTGCAGTTTGAGCCGCGAGTGATATTGCTGAGGTATTCCTTCAATAATATGCCTTACATCACGAAGTGTCAGTTCCGGATAGCGCAGATGAACGTATGACCAACCGGAAGACAGGAGTGTTGCGAGTCTTTCCGATTCGTTGTCAAACGGCACATTGCCTGTAATAACTATTCTGAGCGGGTCAGCCACCATAAAAGGCTGTGATTACAGTTACAGAGTCACCCTCTTTGAGGATGGTTTTGGCTCGCGAAGCAGCGGGAATAACCTTGTTGTTAAGAGCGGTTGCAATACCCTGAGTTCTCACATTTGCTTGTTGAAGCGCCTCCTCAAGGGTGGTGCAGTCATCAAGTTCAAACTCTTTTTCGTTGATAGTAACTTTCATAAGAGCATTAAATTGATTTCGGATTGAAGTTTTTGAGACGGCGTGGGGCGAAAAAGTGATTTACAGGGCCGTGTCCATGTCCGCAAGTGATGTATGCGCCGTTTTCTATAGCCTTGGTAACAAACAGCTTGCCACTCTTTATGGCATCGGCAAGTGAGTAACCGAGAGCCATATATGAGGCTATGGCTGCCGAGAAAGTGCAGCCAGTTCCATGAGTGTTGGCGGTGTTTACAGCATCGGCGTGGATATCAAACACATCGGCACCGCAGTCAAGCGACACAAAGTCGGTTTTTATCTCAGTGTTGTTGCTGTCGCCCCCCTTAATCACAACATTAGAGCAACCCATTGCATGAAGAGCCTGTGCTTGTTTTTCCGGCTCGTTTTCGCCGGTAAGCGCTATAGCTTCATGGCAGTTTGGAGTAACGAGCAGGGCATGAGGAAAAATTAGATTCTTCATAGCCTCCACCGCATCGGGCTCTATAAGATATGTGCCTGAGGTTGACATCATCACTGGGTCAACAATCAGTTTTCTCACTGCCGATCTCACAAGCACAGAAGATACAGCCTCGATAACCGGCTTGCTGAACAGCATTCCGGTCTTTACAGCCATTGGAGGGATGTCGGCGAATACCATCTCAATCTGCCGTGCAACAATATCAGGGTCTATACCCTGCACGGCGGCAACTCCGGTTGTGTTCTGCGCCGTAATGGCGGTGATGGCGCTCATGGCATAGCAACCTATTGCCGATATGGTTTTTATATCAGCCTGAATTCCGGCACCTCCCGATGAATCGGAACCGGCTATGGTGAGAACGGGGTAATATTGACGCATACCTATTCTTGTTTTTTGTATATATAACAAGCGACAAGGGTATAACGCCTGACAGACGGACAATTCCTTCGCCGGTGCTAACCGGGGCAGGTTCTAAGGGTTTCATCTCAGCCGAGGGAATTACTCCGGGGCACCCCTTTGTCGTGTATGCAAAGGTACAACATTGAAAATTAAATGCAAAGATTTGAAAAGATTTTATGACGGCACAATGTTGCGGACGCGGTTGAAGGTCGCATCCCATAGGGCGTAGGTGAACTATCTGTGCGGTAAATCTATGGCGCAGGATAGCGACCACAGAGAGTGCGTATAGTAAGCGTATTACTCTACCGTTACATCAACTGAAGCAGGGAAGATTCGGCGCGGGTCAAAAAAGAAGGCGAGAGATTCAGTCATTGTCCGGCGATCTGTACTTACCGTTCCTTCAAATTTCTTGTTGCCGTTCACGGTAATGATTACCGGCTTTGATAAATCGACAAGGTTCTCATCAAGGTAAATTCGTAATTTCCCCTTATTCGCTGGCACTGAGGTTTTTGATGTGCCGACATTTACAGTCCATCCGTCCTGACTGACTTTGTCAGTGGGTGAAACGCTGACAGACATAACCTTAAGGTCGATATTATTGCCTGTTATCGTCATCTCGTAAGCATCTCTGGTCGGTCCGTCAGTCTTTCCGTGCTGTCCTTCAATCACACGGAGATTGTAGAATCCCTCGCGGCAATTATATGACTCGCCATTGACATTTCCCAGGGCAAAGTTCTCCCAATACACATATTTGGGATGTGGATTTCTGGTGTATTTCAAAAGCCATGGCGTTGTTACTGTGTAATCACACCCATGACCCATCCCCGGTTGCAAATCAATCTTATGAGTGTAATATCCGGAGTGAAGGTGTGCGAGTCTCTGCCACTCTTTTTTGCAGATATCCGTTATGCGTGCTCTGCCGTAAGAGGTGTCATTTGCGCCCACTTGCTGACAAAAAGCAATGTTGGCGGTATTTTCGGCCGGGCAGTTGTAAAACGGTTCAGCTCCGGCAATTGGACCTGCTCCCGCAATATAATCAGCATAGAATGATGCGAGTCTCTGACTACCGTAGCCTCCTTCTGAAATCCCCATGATATAAATTTTATCAGGGTTGACGTTTTCTGACAGATATGCAAGTCTTATCACTCTTTCCCACACCTCCTGACGAGACGGCTGATACCATCGGCAACCGGTGCCTCCCATAGGGCTGCGGGGTACGAAATATGCTGACGGGGAGTCCTGAAAATAAGCACACCAAGCTCCTACGGTGCTCCATTCAGCATAGGTGTCTGTTGAAGAGCCGTGTAGGGCAATAAATAATGGGTAGCCGCTTTCAGGTTTGTTCCCTTTGGTGGCATAGGTGTATGACATCTTGCCATCCGTTACCTGCCAAGAACCCGTTTCCGTGAGATTATTGAAATTGAGCTGTGACATTACCTGTGGGTCAGCCAGTCTGTCACTCTGATACAGGTTGGCTACCTTCCACTTGGTCCATAATTCGGTTCTGACATTTTTGAGTTTGTCTGGTTCAACTACAGCAGCCTCGCCTTGAGAGGGTAATTCGTTGCCTGTTAATGAGGCGATAAAGTATTGGACTTCTGAATCATCCGGAATTGCAGGCGCAGGATCGGGCTCTGGTTCCGGCTCGGGAGTTACCGGAAGCTCCGGTTCGGGAGAATCAGTATCTTTTGAGCATGAGAAAACTGCGAAAGTGCAAATGCAGGAAATGGCAAGAATTATGGGCGAGTGTCTAAACATTTGAAAATCATAAATGAAACTTACTTCTGCGAATTTAATGATATTTATCAATAAATATGATTTTATACAGGAAAAAATCAGTTGCCATAAGCGATATTTTTATTAATTTCGTGCTCATAAAACCAATGACCTTTTTAATTGTGATTCTTAAAAAAATATTGATACCGGCAGCTTTAGTCTTAAGTTCTATTAGTGCGTTTGCCGACAATCTTGTGATTCTACACACCAATGATACCCATAGTGCTATTGACCCTCAGAAAGATGGCACAGGTGGTATTTTAAGGCGTAAAGTGATAGTTGACAGTGTGCGAAACGTTAACGAGAATGTTCTGTTGATTGATGCAGGTGATGCATTGCAGGGTACATTGTATTTTACTCTTTTTCAGGGTGAAGTGGAGCGCAAACTTATGGATGCCATAGGGTATGATATAATGATTCTCGGCAATCATGAGTTTGATTCCGGTATGGATGTGCTGCACAATTATGTTAGCCAAAGCAAAGCGCAGTGGTTGACAACAAACTATGATATGAGAGAAACCGCTCTCGATTCTCTTTTCGTGCCCTATATTATAAAGGAATATGGCGGTAAAAAAATCGCTTTTATAGGCATAAATCTTAACCCGGAGGGCATGATTTCAGCAGCTAATTCTGTCGGGGTTAAGTATATGGATGCAATTAAGGCGGCAAATTCCACAGCTTGGAGCCTCAAGCATAATGAGAGGGCGGATATGGTAGTGGCTGTTACACACATAGGGTATAATTCCGGTCTCGGCCCTGTGGATACAGATATAGCGGCGGCTTCTGAGGATATTGATCTTGTAATCGGCGGTCATAGTCACACGAAAATTGACCCGGCGGACAGTAGCGCTCCGTCATGGAAGGTGGTTAATGCGGTCGGCGACAGTATTCCGGTGGTTCAGACCGGTTCACTTGGCAGATATGTGGGAGAGATAGACATAGACCTGACAAACATGGATATATCCTACAAATTGATTCCTGTAAACAGCCGTTTGGATAATGATATAGATAATGATTTTGCGGCAATTCTCAATCCTTACCGTCATAGTGTTGATTCAATTCTCGGCATCAAGGTTGGGAGGGCTGCCGAGCCTATAGTAAAGAGCGATTGCGGTCTTGTAAACCTTGTTACCGATATGGTGTTGGAGATTGGTGAAAAACTTAACGGTGGAAAGGTTGACCTCGCGGTAATGAACAAGGGAGGTATTCGCTGCGATATGCCCTCGGGAGACATTACAAGAGGATTGATAATGCAGATGATGCCGTTTGATAACAGGGTAGTGATACTGGATATCTCAGGTCGTGACCTTGCGGAAGGCTTTGATGTTATGGCAGGGCGTTTTGGTGACGGTATCAGCGGAGGCTATGCCGAATTTGATAATGATTCCCTGAAATGCACCCGTATTCTTATTGGTGGTAAAGAACTTGTGCCTGATAAAATATACAGAATAGCCACTATCGACTATCTGGCAACAGGTGGAGATTATATGAAGTCTTTTAAGAATGGTAAGGAGGTAGCCAGAAGCAAGAATATTCTTTATGATGATATGATGGACTGTCTCATGAACGGTTCACTGAAGGGAAAGAAACTGAAAGGGGATAAAACACTCAGAATGGTTGGAAAATAAGTTATGAGTCTGAAAAATATTGTAACGGCACTTATAGTTATTCTTTTTCTTGGTGCCCCGACATTTATAGCTCCGGCGTTTACACCGGAGTCTGTGGCAAAGAAGAAGCCTAAATTGGTTTGTGGCGGTGAAGCTGCACAATGGGCTGATTCCGTGATGGATAAACTGACGCTGAGGCAAAGAGTAGGACAGCTTTTCGTGCCCCGACTCGATGTGTTTGACAATCCATCCGGACACTCTGCACTGAAAAAAATGGTTACGGCAGGCGAGGTGGGCGGTTTTTTGCTCGGCAAAGGTACTGTGGCTGGATACACTTCTCTTATCAAGGGTGCTCAGGATGTGGCTAAGATTCCTTTGATGGTAACTCTTGACGGTGAATGGGGGCTTGCAATGAGACTTACTGATGCTCCGCGATTTCCTTATAATATGGGACTGGGGGCAATTTCTGACCCGCAGTTGCTATATGATTATGGGCGTGAGGTAGCACGCGAGTGTCGAGAAGTCGGCATAACAGTTAACTTTGCCCCGGTACTCGATGTAAATTCAAATCCGGCGAATCCGGTGATAGGTTACCGCTCTTTTGGGGAAAATCCGGAAAGGGTTGCAGCTCTCGGGCTTGCTTATTCGCGTGGTCTTGAGGATGGAGGGGTGATGGCTGTGGGCAAGCATTTCCCCGGACATGGTGACACTTCTGTTGATAGTCATAAGGCGTTGCCGACAGTAGATCATACATCTGAGCAGTTGCAAAGTGTTGACCTGTTGCCGTTTCGTGATTTTATAGACGGTGGTCTCGGAGGCATTATGGTGGGTCACCTTAAAGTTCCGGCTCTTGATGCATCGGGAACTCCCGCATCGCTATCGCATAAAGTGTCAACTGATTTGCTCAAAAATCAGATGGGTTTTGAAGGGCTGGTGTTTACAGATGCTCTTGCCATGAAAGGGGCAATTGCCAAGCCGGGTGAGAATAATTGTATTGCAGCCTTGTTGGCTGGAGCTGATGTGTTGCTCGGCAGCAGTGCTCCTTATTCCGATATCGAAGCAGTTGTTTCGGCAGTGAAATCGGGTGAGATACCTGAAGAGAGAGTAAATGAAAGTTGTAGAAAAATTCTGATGTCCAAATATCAGCTCGGTCTGGTAAGGAATCCGACGATATCCGTTGCCGGTGTAACAAAGCGAGTCAATTCTCATAAGGCGGATATAGTGAACGAACGCCTGGCAAAGGGCAGTATTACGATTGTAAAGGATGCTGACGGCTTGTTGCCGTTGGGCAATCTCGGCAAGAGGGAGATTGCTGTGGTTAGCATCGGTGCTCCTAAGGCTAATGATTTTTCTACATATTGCGGAAAATATGCAAAGGTAACAGAATACTCTATAGGTCAGAGCGGTGCTACACAGAGCCAGATTGCGCAAATATCCGGAGCTGATATAATTATAATAGGTGTTTTCAGCGATTCGGAATGGGCTGCCAGGGCTTTTTCATCGCTTGCCTCCAAGAATTCGGCGATAGGTGTTCTTTTTATGAATCCCTACAAAATGGCGACTCTAAAAGCCGGTATTGCCAAGGTGGGTACATTTGTTGCGGCTTATGATGATACTCCCGCTTTGAGAAAGGCAGCGGCTGAGGCTCTGTTTGGTGGTATAGATGTAACCGGGCGTTTCCCTGTCAATGTTTCCGGTGTTGCCCGTGAGGGGGAGGGTGTGAGCATAGAAAAGAGTCGTCTCGGTTACTCCGCTCCTCATTCTGTAGGGTTTGCCCCTGATTTTGAAAAGAGGATAGATTCTGTTGCTGCGGCGTGTCTTGCAGCAGGTGCTTTTCCCGGATGTCAGGTATTGGTGGCAAAGAATGGCGAGGTGGTGCTGGAAAAAAGTTACGGAAAACTGGAGCGTGGTGGGATCTCTCCGGTAACAACCAATTCATTGTATGATATCGCTTCTATGACTAAAGCCACTGCTACCGCAGGGGGTGTTATGGTGGCTTATGATAAGGGGTTGTTCGGGCTTGATGATAAGGTGTCTGAGCACATCTCTGGTCTGAAAGGTACTGATAAGGAGAATATTACCGTCAGGCAACTGTTGTATCACGAGAGCGGTATGCCTGCAACCCTTAACATGAATAAGGTGATGATAGATGAGAAAAGTTATAAAGGTGAACTTACAAGGCGCAGGGCACGTCCGCCATACACAGTGAAGTTGCCTTCCGGCGCTTATGCTCATTCATCAGCCCGAAGAAGAACGGATATTTTGTCATTCAGTCAAAGCGATAAACATAATATTGAAATGGCTAAGGGTTTGTATATTGGTGCGGATACTCAGGATACTATAATGAACCGCATTTACAATATTCCACTGAATGCGTCAAAAAACTATCTGTACAGTTGCCTGAATTTCTGTCTGTTAAAGGAAATGGAGGAAAATCTGACAGGAGTGGAGCATGACAGATGGGTAGAGTCCGTGATATTCGGCCCGTTGGGTGCATATAATACCTGTTTCCGTCCACTGGATAGCCGAGATAGATCCGAGATTGCTGCAACAGAGTATGACGGATTTCTAAGAAAACAGACAATTAGAGGGTATGTGCATGATGAACTTGCTGCTTTCAGCGGAGGAGTACAGGGTAATGCCGGACTTTTTTCAACAGCATCTGATGTAGCTAAATATTCCCAGATGCTTCTACAGGACGGAAAATACGGACCGGAGCAAATCGTTAAACCGGAAACAGTTAAACTGTTCACCACCAGCCGTGGTAAAAGCGGCAGAAGAGCACTCGCTTTTGACCTTGCGTGTGGTTTGCGTAGCTTGGATAATTCAGGGACCTCGGCGGCAACATACGGTCACACTGGTTTCACCGGTACTTGTTTCTGGATTGATCCCGATGAAAAGATGATTTTTGTATTTCTGAGTAATAAAGTAAACCCGAATCGCAACAACAACGCTTTTTCATCTAAAAATCCGAGAGGAGAAATGCTACGAGTGGTTTACTCATCATTGAACCGCTGACCAGAACTTGATAAAAGTGATTTTTATTCTTACCGTGAATAATTCTCGCGATTTTTATCTAAATTTGCAACAAATTAGGTACATTATAGCTGAATAATAAATAATAATGAGCAGAGAATCAACCAAACAGTACAAGCAGCAAGTTGGTTGCGGACAAGGATGGGTGGTTTTTTGCCCTGAATCAGTTGATGAAAACACTTGCCGATAAATATAATAAAGGCGGAGAATTCTATGATAAACTTTATGAATCATCAGAAAATAGAGATAGTGAAATGATTACTGATTATCATGAGGTGTCAAGGAGTTCCAGCATCACTAAGATTATTTTTGCGGAAATAATTATCGCCATATTCCTTTTAGGGGCGATAAAAAATCCGACTGTTTCGCAGACAAAGGCTGAAGTTAAGTCAATGCTTTTGGAGCAATATTATGACAATCTGCGTAAGAAATTGGTATATACCGACTCGATTGATAAGCAGATAGAGTCCTCTTTTGCAATGTTTATAGCTCCGAATATTATTGACACATGGCTTCAGACTGATGTGTCTGATTATATATTCTTTTCCACATTCAATTCCAGTCTCAGGGTTGGCAAAGATGTGCGTGCAGTGATGTCCGGTGCTGTAATATTCGGTAAGGTTGTTCCGTTAAAATACGATATGAAGAAGGTTCTTAACCTATAGTCAGATGTCGCTATTTTTTGAGTGATTCTTCTTTATTGTATTTGTCACGAAGTTAGTGAGATACACGGTGAAGAGCGGGAATATAATCATACCGCTGATAGGAAGTATCACGGCAACGATTTTTCCGGCTACGGTTACCGGCGAGATGTTGCAGCCTACAGTTGAAAGGTTCATGAAACTCCACCAAAGGGCTGTCCAGTAAGTGTCAACTTCAGGATTTACTCCATACTCCCTTGAATAGAAAATAAGCGAGCAGTAGTAGCAGACAAGCAGCATTATGCTTATATAGCTGACAAAAAGGCTGGTTATAGCATTGCTTGACAAGTAGCCCATTACGATGGACAGTGCGAGAGCACCACGGGCAAGTGGAATGAAACGAACAAAATAGAGGGCGTCATGGCTCAGGTGGATTCCCATATAGTTGATTATATTCAAATAGGGAACCGACAGTAACAGAAAAACAAGCCGGTGAAGGAAAAATTTAGTTCGGTTCTCTGCATAAATCCAACCGACAATAAAGTCAAGCATGAAGAATACACACACCCAGAACTGGAATGTCATATAGGAGGTGTTCTGCATGAATGGTGTGTTTTTGAATGTGTCGAACGAAATCCACACAATCAGCATGACTGATAGAATAAGCACTACCAGATTCATGAACATTTGCAGATGTTTGCCGGATTTTTTATCGGATTTTTCAGGAGCCGAAACGGGTGGCTGTATTGCAGAAGTTGAAGACATGATGGATGAATTTTTATTAATCTAAACGTTCGGGACTAAGAATTGTTTAACTTTGTGCTATAAAGCATCAGCAATGAGTAGTGACAACGAAATATTCAGCCGTGCCCGTCTGCTTTTCGGCGATGAGGGTATGAGAAGGCTGTCTGATATAAAAGTGATATTATTCGGTGTAGGCGGAGTGGGCTCATGGTGTGCGGAAGCACTGATACGCTCAGGAGTCAGGCATCTTACAATAGTTGACTGTGACACGGTTTGTCTATCCAACATCAACAGGCAGCTTATGGCGGTTCACTCAACTGTAGGTATGCCGAAAGTTGCTGCTCTCAAGGCAAGACTGCTTGATATAAATCCACTGGCGAATATTAACGCACTCCGGAAGGTGTTTAATGTCGAATCTGCTGAATCATTCAATCTCGAAAGCTACGATTATATTATTGATGCTATTGACTCGCTGGCTGATAAAGCTTTACTGATTTTACTCGGTACCCGCACCAAAGCTCATCTGTTTTCCTCCATGGGAGCAGCACTTAAGCTTGACCCGGAGAGGATTCATATTACTGAATTATGGAAAGTTAAAGGATGCCCTTTGGCGCGTGCATTAAGGCAGCGGTTCAAGAAACGCGGAGAATATCCTGCCAAGAAGTTCAAATGCGTTTACAGCGATGAACTTGTAGCCAACAAGTGTGAGCTGACAGAGCCGGATGACAATAGCGGCAAGACCAGAGTCAACGGCTCGCTTATGCACATTACCTCCATTTTTGGCGCGATGCTCGCCTCATTGGTAATCAGGAGTGCAACAACTGATCAATCAGTAGGGTAAGTGTCAAAGGCGTATAAATCAGTAGAAAGATAACGCTCTCCGGTGTCGGGCATCACCGCTACAATAATTTTGCCCGCATTCTCATCTTTCTTAGCCTCCGTAATGGCTGCTGACAGTGCGGCTCCTGAAGAAATTCCTGCGAGTACACCTTCCTTCTGAGCGAGAAGTCTTGACGCTCTTATTGCATCTTTGTCAGTGACTCTTATTACTTTATCCACTACCTCCGGGTTGTAGTTTTCCGGAATAAATCCCGCTCCGATACCTTGGATTTTGTGTGGTCCCGGTTTGCCTCCCGATAGCACAGGGCTTGCGTCAGGCTCTACAGCAAACGCTTTGATTTGTGGATTATGTTGCTTAAGGGTGGATGCGGTTCCGCTAAGAGTTCCTCCAGTACCGACGCAAGCAATGAATATATCAACTTTACCATCGGTATCTCTCCATATCTCCTCACCTGTTGTCCGCACGTGAGCTGCAGGATTAGCCGGATTTTCAAATTGACCGAGAATTATAGCTCCGGGAGTTGCATCTCTCAGTTCCTCAGCCTTGCGGATTGCACCCGCCATGCCTTCGCTGCCGGGAGTGAGCACAAGTGTGGCACCGAGCGCTTTGAGCAGCTTACGCCTCTCCTCGCTCATCGTTTCAGGCATAGTGAGAACAAGCTTATAACCTTTGACAGTGGCTACCCATGCAAGACCGATACCGGTATTTCCGCTGGTTGGTTCAATAATCACTGCACCCGGTGCGAGTCTTCCCTCGGCTTCAGCTGCTTCGATCATAGACAGTGCCACTCTATCCTTAACACTTCCGCCGGGATTGAATGATTCAAGTTTGACAAGTATTCTTGCTTTGCAGTTTTCTGTCTTTTCGATATTCTTTACCTCCAAAAGGGGGGTGTTACCGATGAGTTCGGTTATTGAGTCGTAAATCTTTTTCATAATAGTCAGTTTTCCGGTATTATAACAATCGTTTTTCAGTATGCGTTCTCATCACCCTTAAAAATATTTATGAGTGTGCGTGCAATAATCTTCACATCGAGCATAAAGGACCAGTTTTCAATATACCACACATCGTGCTCCACGCGCCTTTCCATTTTCCAAAGCTTATCGGTGGAGCCACGGTAGCCATTTACTTGCGCCCAACCTGTTATGCCCGGTTTTACAGAGTGCCTTACCATATACTTTGCTATCAACGGCTTATAATACTCTGTGTGGCTCACCATGTGTGGTCTTGGACCGACAATAGACATCTGCCCGATGAATACATTGAAAATCTGGGGTAGTTCATCTATGCTCGAATGGCGTAGAAACTTTCCGATTGGAGTTACCCTCGGGTCATTCTTCTCTACCGGTGATTCGTCTTCAGGGTTAAAGTACATGGTTCTGAATTTCAGGCATTCAAATGCTTTGCCTTTGTATCCTGTGCGTCTTTGCCGATAAAAAATAGGTCCGCCTGAAGTCACTTTTATTGCAATGGCTACCGGAATGAACACTATCGGGAATAAAAGTATGGCTGAGCCTGAAACAAATAAATCCATCAGTCTTTTTGAAGCTCTTGCAGTCCAGATTGAAAGTGGCGACTTAGTAACCGGCATCACAGCAAGATGTCCAAGTGTGTCAATCTTGAATCCTCGAGGCACAAACCTTGAAATCTGCGGCACGTAATAGTACTGTGCATGATTATTGTCGGCTACCGCAACTGTGGTTAGCAAAGATGAGGGATTGTCCCCCGGAAGGGTACAGAAAATCTCATCTATATTATTATCCTTCACAAATTTTTCAAGCTCACTTATATCAGCTGTAAATATAGGGAAATCACCCTCCTTGAATGGAGTATCACCAAACACACCAAGCACCCTATAGCCGAAACCGGGGTCATTTTCAAGCTCATGCAGCAGCTTTCTGGATGTTTCATTATTTCCCACTATAACCACCCGGCTATAATTTTTACCGTGGCGGCGATATGCTTTCAGTATGGTTCGGGTAAGAGTTCTTGCAAGTGGCAGCAGAATTAAAGCGAGAGCATAAAATATTGCAAGAGTCTGCCATTGAGGTCCAATAGTGCCGCTGAGATAGATGAGCGATGTGAATACGAGTGCATGAAAGCCGAGCGCCCTTATGGCATCCATTGCAGTGCGTTCCATTTTCATGGCTCGGTAAGTGGAATTCCTGAATAGATTCCACCCTGCGGGAATCCATGCAATAATAGCCAGTAACTCAACGGGGGATGATAGCCACAATAATTTTTGTGGGATAGGAATCAGGAAAGACGACAGTATGTACGACAACACCATTGCCGCAATGTCGGAAACCGACAGAACGACAGGTACTATCTTGCCAAATCGTATTCTTTTTTCAATTCCGGTCAAAATCCTGTATTTTTTTCTGACAGTTATTCACAAAAAACATCGAAGCTGCACTCTGATGGATTTCAGGGCACAGCCTCGATAGTATTTTTATTTCAGTTTGGCGGAAATGACCTTCATTTTACCGGATATTTCAGTGAGCTCATCGCGAAGTCTCTGGATTTTGCGTTCAAGATCGCGCAGCATAGAGTCACCGCTCTTAGAGCTTGAGCTGAAGAAACCGAGATTGTTTTCATAGGTCTGCAATTCATTTTTGCGCTGGTCGTAGGCTCTTGCGAGTCTGTCGCGCTCTTTGAGCAGACGTGATTTATCATCACCTATTTCCTCTACGGTTGCCTCAAACGCATTCATTCTTGCACGGGTTTCGCGCACATCAAGTTTATCAAACAACTCGCCGACAACTGTCCGGTACTCTTCGGTAAGCTTTTCTTTATTCTTCATCGGCACATGTCCGGTTGCCTGCCAGGTGGCTCTTAGTTGCTGCAGCTCTCTGATGGCTTCATCGCGAGGTGTTTCGCATTCAGGCACATTAAGTTTGTTGAGCTGCTCAATGATATCTTTTTTTATTTTAAGATTAGCCTGTTCGGTTTTGCGCACGTCAGAAGTGCTTTTCTTTTTGTTGGCAAAGAAAGTGTTGCATGCTGCGCGGAATCTCTGCCACACCTCTTCGCTGTTTTTGCGGGGTACCGCCCCTATGGATTTCCACTGCTCCTGAAGACGGATGAGGGTATCGGTAGTCTTGCGCCAGTCGGTGCTGTCCTGAAGCTTTTCGGCCTCTTCGCAAAGCGCAATTTTCTTAGCGAGATTTTCACTCATATCCTCCTTAGAGCGTTTGAAATACTCTGCCTTGAGTTTGAAAAACTCATCGCAAAGTTCACGGAATCTGGCGAAAAGAGCATTATTGGCTTTCTTGGAAGCGAAACCGATGGTTTTCCAACGCTCCTGTGCATCAAGTATCTTTTTGGTCATCTCATCCCATTCGGCAAACGAATTTGGAGCGTTGAAGTCAAGCGCCGCAATTTCCTCACAAATGGCAGTCTTTGCATCTTCGTTTTCGCGCTCTTTTTTCTTGCGCTCTTCAAAGTAAGCCTGATAGCGCTTGTTCACTTCCGCGCTTGCATCCTTGAAGGTTGCCCAAATCTCCTCGCGCACCTCTTTAGCTACAGGACCAATCTCACGCCATTTGTCGTGAAGCTCCTGCAGGCGACGGAAAGCGGTTATGACATCCGGTTCTTCAATAAGCTTTTTAGCTTCATCTACAAGTAGCTGCTTTTCTCCAAGATTCTTTTTGAAATCATAGTCGCGCAACTCTTTATTTACCTTCAGCTCATCATAAAAGCGTTCAACAGTGTCCTGGTAGTTTTTCCAGATTACGGTTGTGTGCTGGGGAGGCACTTCGCCGGTTTCCTTAAATTCTGTCTGGAGTTCCTTCACCCTGGGATAATGACGATTAACATTGTCGGTATCCTCGCTGAGGCGGGCAATCTCCTCAATAATAGCTTTTTTGTGTTCGAGGTTGCGAACCTGTTCAGCCTCAATGCGTGCTCTCTGTTCAGCCTTTTTATCCTTCACCTCGGCGAGGGTTGCCTTAAATTTGATTTCCACCTCATCTTCGTCAGCGATAAAATCCTCCGGAGCGTTTCCGGATTCAACAAAGGCAGCTTTGGCTTTTTTTACATCCTCGTTATGCAGAATATAGAATTGCTGCTTGATAGCCGCCACCTCCTCGGCGGAAATATCCTGCTCGGTATTCAATAGAGCAGATAGTCTCTCAAGGAGACTCTCTTTGGTGGTGTTCTCCTCTTTCACGGTATTCTGAGCGTTTTCTGCAGAAGCAGAAATCTCAGTGTCGATGGGTTTTAGCACTTCAGCGCTATCAAGCATGTCCATAATATAAAATATTAAGTGGGTAACGATTGGGTGATGCTGCAAAGCAACATCGAAAAGCCAAAGGTAAACAAAAAAATTAAACGCAACCTAATTTTTGAAAAAAATGTGCGTTTGACAGTTTTTTATAACATACCTCAAAAGGCTGTCAAGCTATTTTTTATACATTTGCAGAAACAATTAAAAAAAACGTAGATACGATATGAGTTCATCAGCTCTTCCTGTCATCGGTATGTGCAGCGATCATGCCGGTTATGAATTAAAGAATATAATAAAGGAGATGCTTGTAGAAAAAGGCTACAAGGTGGTTGATTTCGGAACAAATAGTGAGGAATCGTGCGACTATCCCGACTATGCCCATCCATGTGCAAAGGCTGTGGAGAGCGGTGAGTGCGCCCTCGGCATTGCTATGTGCGGCACCGGCAACGGCATTTCCATGACTCTGAACAAGCATCAGGGTATTAGGGCTGCATTATGCTGGGCACCCGAGTTGGCTAAACTCGCAAAGGAGCACAATAATGCAAATATTCTTGTGCTTCCGGCAAGATTTATAGAAACCGAATTAGCTCTGAAAACAGTAGAAACATTCCTGAATACTCCTTTTGAGGGCGGACGCCACGAGCGCAGAATTGCCAAAATTCCGGTTTGAACCAATATCTTTTATAGTTTACAAAGCCACTCACCGTTCAAAAGGGGAGTGGCTTTTGCTATTATAAAAGTTT
Source organism: Barnesiella sp. (assembly GCA_014800945.1). GTDB lineage: Bacteria > Bacteroidota > Bacteroidia > Bacteroidales > Muribaculaceae > Paramuribaculum. The sequence continues at coordinate 22,196 of JAAVFD010000031.1, forward strand.
ACTGTGTGTGATAGAGTGTAATTTCTTCTAAAGTGATAATTAATTTGGTGAAATAAGGATAATGCTTTACATTTGTAGCTAATATGCTGAATTTAGTTAATAATTTTAATTTCAAAGGTAGCTATGAGTGACAGACTATATATTTTTGATACAACTCTTCGCGACGGCGAGCAGGTGCCCGGTTGCCAGCTCAACACGGTTGAGAAAATCGAGGTGGCAAAAACTCTTGAAGAGCTTGGGGTAGATGTTATAGAAGCGGGATTCCCTGTTTCAAGTCCCGGCGACTTCAACTCAGTTGTCGAGATTAGCAAGGCGGTTACATGGCCAACTATCTGTGCTTTGACAAGAGCGGTTGAAAACGATATACGCGTTGCCGCCGATGCGCTTCAATACGCAAAACACAAGAGAATTCACACTGGCATAGGAACCTCCGACTACCATATCAAATATAAATTCAACAGCACACGCGAGGAGATAATCGAGCGGGCAATAGGGTGTGTTAAATATGCTAAGAAATTTGTTGAAGATGTGCAGTTTTACGCTGAAGATGCGGGACGTACAGATAATGAATATCTCGCCCGAGTGATTCAGGCTGTGGTGAATGCCGGTGCTACCGTGGTGAATATTCCGGACACAACCGGTTATTGCCTGCCCGCTGAGTTTGAGGCTAAAATCAGATACCTCATGGAGCACGTTGACGGAATCCATAAGGTTACAATAGCCACTCACTGCCATAATGACCTCGGTATGGCAACAGCCAATACTGTTGCAGGAATAATGGGTGGAGCACGTCAGGCGGAGGTTACCATCAACGGTATCGGTGAGCGTGCCGGAAATACATCGCTCGAAGAGGTTGTTATGGTGATGCGCTCCCATAAAGAACTCGGAATCTACACAAACATAAACACAACAAAAATAAGCACGGCAAGCCGGATGGTGAGCAGCCTGATGAATATGCCAGTACAACCTAACAAAGCTATAGTTGGAAGAAACGCTTTTGCTCATTCCAGCGGAATTCATCAGGATGGTGTGTTGAAAAACAGAGAAAGCTACGAGATAATCGACCCCAAGGATGTGGGCATAGATGAAAATTCAATTGTTCTTACAGCGCGTAGCGGACGCGCCGCTCTTAAACACAGAATGCATGTGCTGGGTGTTGACCTTGATAAAGAGGCTCTTGACAAGGCTTACGATGCATTCCTTAAACTTGCGGATCGCAAGAAGGAGGTTAACGATGATGATGTTCTTATGCTTGCCGGAAAGCACACTGCAGCGTCAAGGCGAATCAAACTTGATTTTCTACAGGTTACATCAGGTGTGGGAATCCACTCTGTGGCGAGCATAGGGCTTGATATCGCCGGAGAAAAATTTGAAGCCTGCGCAAGCGGCAACGGACCGGTTGACGCGGCTATTTCGGCTATCAAGAATATCATTCATAGAAATATGCTTGTAAAAGAATTCCTCATTCAGGCGATAAACAAGGGCTCCAATGATGTAGGTAAGGTGCACATGACGGTTGAGTATGACGGTCAGCACTATTACGGATTCTCGGCTAATACAGATATTGTGGCTGCCAGTGCCGAAGCATTTATCGATGCGATTAACAAGTTTGTGAGATAATGACTATGGGTAAGACTCTGTTTGATAAGATTTGGGAAGCACATACGGTTACAGATATACCGGATGGACCCACACAGTTGTATATAGACAGGCACTATTGCCACGAAGTAACGAGTCCGCAGGCGTTTGACGGCTTGAGAAACAGAGGTCTGAAAGTTTTTAGACCTGACCGCACGGTTTGTTCTCCTGATCATAATATTCCGACAATTAATCAAGATAAACCTATTGCAGATCCGGTTTCCCGCAATCAGGTGGCTACTCTTGAAAAAAATGCGGCAGAATTCGGTCTTGAAATTTTCGGAGTGGGTCATCCGAGAAATGGAATAATTCATGTAATGGGTCCTGAAAACGGACTTACACTTCCCGGCTCAACAATTGTTTGCGGAGATAGTCACACCTCTACCCACGGAGCTTTCGGAGCGATAGCTTTCGGAATAGGAACGTCAGAGGTAGAGATGGTGCTTGCTACCCAGTGCATTCTGCAGCCGAGACCCAAAACAATGCGTATAACCGTCAATGGAATTTTGGGTAAGGGTGTGACGGCTAAGGATATTGCACTGTATATAATTGCAAGGATGACTACCGGTGGTGCAACAGGTTACTTTGTGGAATATGCCGGAGATGCTATTCGTGCTCTCAACATGGAGCAGAGAATGACACTCTGTAATCTTTCTATTGAAATGGGTGCACGTGGTGGACTTATTGCTCCGGATGACACTACTATTGCCTACCTTAAAGACAGAGAGTTTGCCCCCAAAGGGGAAGAGTGGGATAAGGCTGTGGAGTATTGGAGGAGTTTACCATCCGACTCCGATGCTGTTTTTGACAAAGAGATAGTTCTTGACGCTGAAGATATAGAGCCAAGGGTGACTTACGGAACCAATCCGGGTATGGGTATCGGTATCAGTGAAACTGTTCCTGACGCTCCTGAGGAACCGGCTGCAAGAGCAAGTTTCGAGCAGTCGCTCAAGTATATGGGTTTCAGGTCAGGTCAAAGCCTTGTGGGTACTCCTGTGGACTATGTATTTCTGGGAAGCTGTACCAACGGCAGGATAGAGGATTTCCGTGCTTTTGCCGGATATGTAAAAGGTAAAAAGAAAGCTCCCGGGGTAACGGCATGGCTGGTACCCGGCTCATGGGCTGTTGAGAAACAGATAAGAGAAGAGGGGCTTGACAAAATACTTAATGAGGCGGGTTTTGAAATAAGGCAGCCCGGATGCTCGGCATGTCTGGCAATGAATGATGATAAAGTGCCTTCAGGTAAACTCGCGGTGTCAACATCAAACCGTAATTTTGAGGGTAGGCAGGGGCCGGGAGCCCGTACAGTGCTTGCCGGTCCGCTTGTGGCAGCTGCTGCGGCGGTTCATGGTGTGATTAAAGACCCTCGTCAGGATATATAATATATTATAAGGTGTATGAAAAGTAATCCTAAATTCGATATAGTGCAGTCCACTTGCGTGCCTCTGCCAATAGAAAATGTTGATACCGACCAGATTATTCCGGCAAGATTTCTGAGAGCCACATCACGTGAGGGCTTCGGTGAGAATCTGTTCAGAGACTGGCGTTATGATTCAAATAATAATCCAATACCAGACTTCCCGTTGAATAATCCGGCATATAGCGGTTGTATTCTTGTTGCAGGCAAAAATTTCGGCTGCGGTTCAAGCCGTGAGCATGCGGCATGGGCTATTGCCGATTACGGTTTCAGAGTTGTTATTTCAAGTTTCTTCGCCGATATACATAAAAATAACGAACTCAATAACTTTGTGCTACCCGTTGTGGTGTCACCGGGCTTTTTGGATGAACTGTTCAAGTGTATAGAGGAGAATCCGGCTACTGAGGTTAAAGTGGATTTGCCTGAGCAGACTGTCACTAATCTTGCTACCGGAGCAAAAGAGAAATTCGATATCAATCCATATAAGAAACAGTGCCTGATGGAGGGGCTGGATGATATAGGATATTTGCTTTCGCATAAGGAGGATATTGAAAAATGGGAAAATAATCAACGCTAAGAAAGGATTATATTATGGAACTCAAAATAGCAGTTTTGCCGGGTGACGGTATAGGCCCGGAAATATCAAAAGCCGGTGTCAAGGTTATGCAGGCTGTTTGCGACAGATTCGGTCATAAAGTGAATTTTGAATATGCTCTTGTTGGAGCGGCGGCAATTGATGCAACCGGTAATCCGTTTCCTGAAGAAACATTTGAAATATGTAAGAATTCAGATGCGGTACTATTTTCCGCTGTCGGGGACTTGAGGTTTGACAATAACCCGGATGCAAAGGTGCGCCCTGAACAGGGTTTGCTTGCTATGCGCAAAAAGCTTGGTCTGTTTGCCAACATTCGTCCGGTGGAAACATTCGGTTGCCTTATCCATAACTCTCCTTTGAGGAAGGAGTTGGTGGAGGGCGCTGACTTTGTGTGTATCAGAGAACTGACCGGGGGAATGTATTTCGGCGAGAAGTTTGAGAGTGATGACCGTGCCTACGATACTTGCGTTTACACACGCCCTGAGATAGAAATAATTTTGAAGGTGGCTTACGATTATGCTTTGCGCCGCCGCCGTCATCTCACTGTTGTTGATAAAGCGAATGTTTTGGCTTCAAGTAGATTATGGAGAAAGATAGCCAAAGAAATGGCACCAAAATATCCGGATGTCACAACTGACTTTATGTATGTTGATAATGCCGCAATGAAAATGATTCAGGAGCCGCGCTTTTTTGATGTAATGGTAACAGAAAACACCTTCGGTGACATTCTTACAGACGAAGGCAGTGTGATTACCGGATCCATGGGGTTGCTCCCCTCAGCGAGTACCGGCGAGAGCACTCCGGTGTTTGAACCCATTCACGGCTCTTGGCCTCAGGCTGCCGGCAAGGATATTGCCAATCCGCTTGCACAGATTCTGTCGGTTGCCATGCTGTTCGATTATTTTGATATGAAAGATGAAGCGGATATTGTGAGAAACGCTGTCAACGCTTCTATGGATAATTTCGTGCGTACACCGGATATTCAGGTTGAGGGCAAGGAGGCTTTTGGTACTCAAGCCGTTGGGGAATGGATTGCGCGGTATGTAGCCGCTCATTGAAATAATTTGATTATATGGCAAATCTCAAGCATCTGTTTTTGTGCATATTCGGTGCTACGTCATTGTTGGCAAACGCATCAATGGTTTGTGAGTCAGACAACACAGTTGTGTCGGGAAGTCGTCCCCCGGTAGAGAAAAGACTTTTCACATCGCAGGCAGTTGAGTCTCAGATTAGAGCGGTTACAGCTCAACTTAAAAATCCGAAACTCGCCAAGATGTTTGAGAACTGTTTCCCGAATACTCTTGACACTACGGTGTTTTTTCGCACAGACAGTGGGGATGGCAAAAATGACACCTTTGTCATCACCGGTGATATTCATGCCATGTGGCTCAGGGATTCGGCAGCTCAGGTTTATCCCTATGTGAGATTCGCCTCTGAGGACGATGCTCTAAAAGCAATGATTGAGGGGGTTATTCGCCGACAATTCAAGTCAATTATTCTTGACCCGTATGCGAATGCCTTTAATGATGGCCCTACCGGTGGCGAATGGCAGAGCGATTTTACAAAGATGATTCCTGAGGTGCATGAGCGTAAATGGGAAATAGATTCACTGTGCTATCCGGTGCGTCTTGCATATGAATACTGGAAACGCACGGGTGATACCTCTGTGTTTGATGAAAACTGGCTCAAAGCAGTTGATTTGATTTTACGCACATTCACCGAACAGCAGAGAAAGTATGACCCTAAAGGGCCATACAGGTTTTTGAGACGTACGGACCGGGCTCTTGATACACTCAATAATGTTGGGTGGGGAGCACCGGTTAGCGGTTGCGGTCTTATAGTTTCATGTTTCCGTCCCAGCGATGATGCCACAACATTTCAGTATCTCGTACCATCAAACTTTTTTGCTGTTACAACCCTTTGTAAAATGGCTGAAATCCTGATGGAGGTGAACAATGATAAGGAAAGGGCGGATAAATGCTCCGCTCTTGCCGATGAGGTATCGGCGGCGCTGAAAAAATATGCTGTTTACAATCATCCGGAGTTTGGAGAAATTTATGCGTATGAGGTTGATGGTTTTGGCAACAGAATGTTGATGGATGATGCTAATGTGCCGTCGCTTCTCGCAATGCCTTATCTCGGCGATGTGGATAAAGATGATGCTGTGTATCGTAATACAAGAAACTTTGTCTGGAGCAAATCAAATCCCTATTTCTTTACAGGAAAAGCTGGGGAGGGTATAGGCGGACCTCATGTGGGCTATTCCTATGCCTGGCCAATGAGCATTATGATGCGGGCTTTCACCTCTGAAAACGATGAGGAGATAGCGGAGTGTATCAGAATGTTGATGAACACCGATGCCGGAACAGGTTTTATGCACGAAAGCTTCAATGTTGACGATTCCAATGATTTTACCCGCTCGTGGTTTGCCTGGCAGAATACTCTTTTCGGTGAACTTATTCTCACACTAATAGACGAGGGTAAGCTTGATTTGCTTAATTCTCTATGATTTTTGTTAACTTTGCGCAAGTTTCATTAATCTAACGCTTTTTCGATAATATATAGATATGAGTCAGAAAGAAATAGTGCTAAGTGGCATCAGAGCTACCGGCAATCTTCATTTAGGTAATTACTTTGGCGCTCTAAGTAAATTTGTGCGTATGCAGGAGGACTATGACAGTAATTTCTTTATTGCCGACCTCCATGCACTCACCACTTCAACAGACCCCGATAAACTTCATGCCAATGTAAAAAGCATCATAGCCGAATACCTTGCCGCCGGTCTCGACCCTGAAAAAGCAACTATTTTTGTGCAGAGCGATGTGCCTGAGATCAGTGAGATGTATCTTCTGCTGAATATGCACGTTGGTATCGGTGAACTCATGCGTACCGCTTCTTTTAAGGATAAGGCGCGCAAGCAGTTGGGCATCAAATCCGACGGTGATGATATAGAAAAGGAAATTATCGGTAATGACTCCAACAAGAGGGTCAGTGCAGGGCTTCTCACTTATCCAACCCTTATGGCAGTAGATATTCTTATCCAGAAAGCTAACAAGGTGCCTGTTGGAAAAGATCAGGAGCAGCATCTTGAGCTTACAAGAAGATTTGCAAGAAGGTTCAACTCGTTTTACAACGTGGATTTGTTTCCGGAACCACAGAATTTTGACTTCGGAGGAGCACCTGTAAAAGTGCCGGGACTTGATGGTTCCGGTAAAATGGGCAAAAGCGAGGGCAATTGTCTGTACCTGATAGATGATGAGAAGACTTTGAGAAAAAAAGTGATGCGAGCGGTTACTGACGAAGGACCCAAGGTGCCTAATCAGCCGGTCAGTCAGCCGGTAGAAAATCTTTTTACCCTTCTTGAACTAACTTCATCACCGGAAATTGTAAAGCATTACCGTGATGCTTACGCTGATTGCAGTATCCGCTATGGTGACCTTAAGAAGCAGCTTGCTGAGGATATTCTTAAAATCACATTGCCTATACGCGAAAGAATCTTAGATTTGCAGGGAGATGACGCTACAATATCGAGAATCGTTAAGCAAGGAGCGGAAAAAGCTCGTGAGCGCGCGGCAAAAACACTTGCAGAAGTGCGTAATATAATGGGTATCCGCAAATTTTGATATCTGACAGGAGCATGGCTAAGGAGAAGAAAACCAATGTGGCTCGCTTGCTGGATGCAGCGGGTATCCCGTATTCTCTTGTGCCTTACACTGTTGATGAAAATGATTTGAGTGCGGTTCATGTAGCCGCGGAACTTGGTGAGGATATCAAGCAGGTTTTCAAAACCATAGTACTGAAAGGTGAGCGTACCGGCTACTTTGTGTGTGTTGTTCCCGGAGACGCTGAGATTGACCTGAAACTTGCCGCGAAAGCAGCAGGTGATAAAAAAGCCGAGCTTATTCCGATGAAAGATTTACTGCCTCTCACCGGATATATTCGTGGCGGATGTTCTCCTATAGGAATGAAGAAACCGTTCCCAACATTTTTTCATTCCTCGGCATTTGAATTTGATATCATTTATGTGAGTGCCGGAGTCAGAGGACTTCAAATCGCTGTTAATCCTGAAAGTTTAATCAATTATGTTGGTGGCTCACTCGCCGACCTTATTAGCGTATGAATAGTTTTGGTGAAATATTCCGGCTTACTTCTTTCGGTGAGAGCCACGGAGTTGCTATCGGAGGGGTGATTGACGGAATGCCGGCAGGGCTTGAAGTGAATATTGAGGCTATTCAGCACGAACTGGATCGCCGCCGCCCGGGACAAAGTGAAATTGTTACAGCCCGAAAGGAAAGTGACAAAGTGAAAATTCTCAGCGGAGTCTTTGAAGGTGTCACCACAGGAACCCCGATAGGTTTTGTGATTGAAAATAACGATCAGCACAGCAATGATTACGAGAATATCCGTAATCTGTTCCGTCCCTCTCATGCCGATTACACATATTCGTCAAAATATGGAGTACGTGACTATCGCGGAGGTGGTCGCTCTTCCGCCCGCGAAACAGCTGCACGCATTGTTGCCGGAGCATTGGCAAAACAGGCTCTCGCAAAAAGTGGTATAGAGGTATTTGCATACACCTCCCAGGTAGGTGACATCTCACTTGATAGGCCATATTCATGTTTCACCTCTGCTGACGTTGATAAAAACGCTGTAAGGTGTCCAGATGACATCACAGCCCGTAAGATGATTGAGTTGATATCAGAGGTCAAGGCATCAGGTGATACTGTCGGTGGAATAATAACCGGTGTTGTCCGTGGATGTCCGGTTGGATTGGGTGACCCGGTTTTTGGTAAACTCCACGCTCGACTCGCGTTGGCTATGATGAGTATAAATGCTGCAAAAGGTTTTGATTATGGTATGGGTTTTGACGGAATCCATCTCCGCGGCAGCGAGGCATCGGATATATTTGTAAAAGATTCCGATGGTAAAATTCGCACAAAAACCAATAATAGCGGTGGTATTCAGGGGGGGATTTCAAATGGAGAAGATATTTATTTCAGAGTCGCATTCAAACCTGTTGCAACTATACTGCGAGATATTGAAACTGTAAATGCTGAAGGTGACAGTGTGACTCTTCACGCAAAAGGACGCCATGACCCGTGTGTGCTTCCACGTGCGGTTCCTATTGTGGAAGCCATGACTGCTATGGTGATTTTTGATGCATTACTTCTCAACCGTGTCAGCCGCATCTGATTTTCCATATAGAACCTTTGGCGATTTTCTGTCAGAACGCTTTGTCGGGAAGATTCAGAAAATCACAATCGATGGAGGTTTCTCATGTCCTAACCGGGATGGCACAATTGGCAGGGGAGGGTGTATATATTGCAATAACAGTTCTTTCAGTCCGGATAAAGGTGGTGGAAAAAGTATAGCCGAGCAGATTGAGAATGGTAAGAATTTTTTTGCAGGTAAATATCCCCATATGCGATACCTTGCATATTTCCAGTCATATACAGGCACTCATGCACCGTTGGGTACTCTGATGAAACTTTATTCGGAGGCATTGAAACAGCCTAAAATTGATGGCATTATAATCGGTACTCGTCCGGACTGTATGCCGGCAGAATTGCTTAGAGAACTCTCGGAAATGAGGAAAAACACTTTTGTGATGGTGGAATACGGAGCCGAGAGTTTTCATGACAGCACGCTGTCAAGAATCAACAGATGCCACACCGCGTCTCAGACGATAGATGCCGTGGAACGCACTAAAGCGACAGGAATCGAAACCGGACTACATCTAATAAACGGTCTGCCGGGAGAAGATGAATCAATGATTATGGATTCGGTGAGAATCATTAATTCCCTTCCGGTTGATGTTGTGAAATTTCATCAGATGCAGGTGGTGAAAGGAACAAGACTCGCCGCGATGTGGCAACGCGGCGAAGCTGACTTAATGGAATTTACTGTTGATGACTACATAGCTCTATGCGTAAAGATTGTGAAGTCTTTGCGTAGAGACATTGCAATTGAGAGGTTTGTGTCTCAGAGTCCGGCAGATATGTTGATTCATCCTAAGTGGGGACTCAAAAACTATGAGTTCACCAATAAGCTGAACAACGCTTTGAGAAAATAACCCTTTACTTCTTACGGTTTCTGACCGAACGGGTGGCTGACTGAGATGAACGTGTGGAGGACGCCTGTTTTACTTTCTTTGAAGGTCGGCGTGACGATACTCTGCCTGATGATGATTTCCTTTTTTTCGGGGCTTGAGTCACACTGTCGTTTTCAGCAACATTTTTCGCTTTACTCTTTTCAAGTTCATCAAGCGAGGGCACCCAGATATCCTTTTCAAAAGAGGTTAGACGCTTTTCTATACTGTCCTGTGCGTGTTTGCGTTCATCAGGATCGGGATAAAGCTGCGCCATAGATTTATTGCGCAGATTGCGGGTCTTGTAAATCTCACCTTTATAAAGACCGAGGTTGAAGTAATCATCATAAGTGCTCTGCGGCAGGTTGTTATCATCATCGGTAAAAATGAGCTGTGAGGTGAGATTCGGACGTAAGTCGCTGTATTTTATCCAAAACATAGGGTATTTCACTGCTTCCTGTCCGAATTCTTCGGTTCGGTGAAGCACAGGGCATAGAGCTTCCACTCTCGTGCGCATTCTGCCCTCGGTGCGGTCAAACTCCCAACGTTCTATTATATAATAGCCCAGAACTTCGGTTGTAGGAATATCACTCTCTTCGATATTAAATACAGGATGCTTTTCAGAATATCCTTTTCCGTTGGTGTAATAAATATGGAAACGGTCCAGCATATCGCGCACTTTAAGCCGATACTCGTCTGTAAATATTTCTCTACCGTCAAGGTATTCGTACGCCGGCATTTCATCAGCAGCGAGCAACCGCATTATTATTCTGAAAAGATTTTCCTGACCGTCAACACTCTGCTCCGGAAAATATAAAGCTGCATTTTCCGGCTCATTGAGATCAAGAGAGCGGTATATCACCTTCATCCATGCAAGATCGGCATCTGATGTCTCGCTGCTCATGCGCTGGCGAGCTCTATCACTTACAGCTGATTTTTTGGTAGAAGTGCTGCTGTCTGACCTGCGCATCACACCGCTGCTTGAACTTTGCTGTGCGGATGCTGTGACTGAAACGAGTGCTATTACACCGGATAGTACTATATTAAGTAAATATCTTTTCATCTGTAGAATAATTATCAGTTAACGGTTATTTCCAACGGGCTGAGAGTTCTCTCGATACCATCAGGACCAATAGCCTTGATACGTGAAATATAGAATCGCTTTCCTCTGGTCATGCGTCGGAATGAATCTTTCTGACGCTGAGAGAATGAGGAGCCGTTGCTCACTTCAGGTATGGCATTGCCCATTGAGTCAAAGAATACGGTTTCAAATCCGGTGATACGGAACTCAATATCAAGCACACCGTCATCTATCGCGGCTCCAAGTCCGGATGCATTCATGAGGGCAGCTTTGGTGATTGGGCGTTCACCTCTGAATCTTCCGTTGCCACTGTCAGCGGAAGGAATATATGCAGTAGGATCTGGTAAACGGCGCACCTTAAAATCTATAGATGCCACTTGCGAGGAGTGTCCGTCCGGAGTCTTTGCACTTACGCTGATTGTTGCCGGCTGGCCTGCATTAGCAGGGCGGGCTACCCATTTATCGCCGTTGCGTGTAAGAGTTCCGTTTGTCATGGTTGCACTTACTGAACTTACCGGCAAGCCGGGTACTGAAATCTCTACAGGATTATCAATGCCGGCATAGAGGACATTCATCATTGTTGCCGATACGGTTGCAACCGGATCCATTACAACATAGTCACCGGTAAATGTATGCTTGCTGGTGGAACCATCGGGATGAGGCATTTCAAGATATCCGTTATAGGAATATGTGCCACTTTTCCCGGGTACGAAGCTGTAGGTTGATGAAGCATCAAGTTTTTTACCATCAATAACTATAGATGGGCGGGCAGTGGTATCCACTGCTGCAAGAACAATTTCCGCTTTATAGGGGTTGCCACGCATAACATATCGTGACTCGGGAATAACAAAAGCATTAAGTTCATTCACTCTCACATCACCGGCATCCACCGCACCTGCAAGTGCAGACAATGCTTCCCCTTCTGCGTAAAGAACGTCGTTCTGAAGTTTTGAAAGGAGTGCAACTGCCGCAACCACCGGTTGATTTTCAAATTTCACCACCTCCCAGGAGCGTATTGCATCGGAAGTGTCAGTGCGTTTGGCTTCTGTTGAAAGCATGGATTCGATTCCGGTTCGGGTAGTGGAATCCATAATCATTGGTGCGACAAATCCACGGAAGCTTTCAACCTTTTTGCGAAGCATCTCTCCGTTCCCGCTTACCGGACTAAGCATTACCACCGAAGATGCTTCAAGATTTTCCCTGTTCTGTATGTCATCCGGATTACCGTTTTTGCCATCTGCTTTTCGCACAATGGCAAGTTTCAATGAATCAATGGTTTTGCAAAGCGATTCAGATTCGCGGCGCACCTCAAGAGCCATGTCATGCCATTTGCCGGCTTTGTCCGGATTATTCTTTGCAGCCGCCTCAAGAGTTGCATAAACAGCATCGTTTCGCTGTGCAAAATTCTGATTTGTATGCGATAGGCCATCCTGAACTTGTGTAAATCCGTCAAGCACATCGCTGGATACATTGAGAGCGAGCATGGCGGTGAGGACGATATACATCAAGTTTATCATCTTCTGGCGCGGTGAAAGTCTCATGTTGGATTTACCCATTTGCTGTTTCTTTATTATTATTCCCTCTGTCAGTCATTTGAAGCCGGACGAGAGGTGGCATTAAACATATTTACTGTCATAGCGTTGAGCATCTGCTCATACACCTTGTTGAGTTGCTGCATATTCTTAGTGAGTTTCTGTGCCTCTTCGCGGTATGCCTGGGAGCACTCTGCGGTTTGCTGGTACATATCCTTCATCTGGCTCATACCGGAGTTTACACTCTGAATTGCATCAAGCTGTGATGAAACACTTCTGAGCTGAATTTCATAGATTGTGTTCAATCCCTGAATATTTCTGTTAAGTGCCTGCATCTGTTCTACATATCCGGCTGCACCTTCGGCAGCTGCTTTCGGATCGGTGGATATAGATGAATAGCTGTTGAGTAGGGCTTCTCCCGCAGCATTAAGTTTAGCAGCAGTTTCTCCAAGACGTTCCAGTTCCTGAGCAACCTCAGGAGTCACCGGGCTGCCACCGCTCACAATTACAGGTGAGGAAACACCTCCTGACACTATCGCGCTTTTGCCCTGATGATTGGAGCCGTTATTGCTTGATGGCAAAACAGGTGATGAAGCAACGGTAGTATCTGCCGCAATGCTCTCGCCATTTTCCTGAACTGATGCACCACCTGACAGCAGAGGAATGATATCCTCTATGGAGGTTTCTCGTGGAGGACGGTCAAATGCAGTCAGAATAAACATCATAACCTCAGTGCCCATTCCTAAAGACAGGAGAATGTCACCGCCTCTCAGGTGAAGAATTTTGAAAAGCGCACCGAGAATCACAATTGCAGCACCGATACTATATGCTATATTAAAGAAACGCTGTCCGTTTTCTCCTGAAAGAAAACGCTCTACAACATTTTTGTATCTTTTAATCTTATCCATAGCTTATTTCTTTTTCTTCTGACCTTTGGCAAAACCGATATTTGTACGCACACAACGGAATCCGATGTATGAACGCTGTTCATTCTGATACTCCCACATTCTTATATCCGAGCGAATATTGTGAGCTACATCTTTCCAGGAGCCGCCTCTTACTATTTTACGTTTCAAGCGGTAAGGATCTTCCTGAGCAGCATCATAGCGATACTCGGGGTTGAGGTCACTCATAAGTTTGCTCACACTCTCAGTGTAAGCGGTTGATGTCCACTCGCTCACATTACCCGCCATGTCGTAGAGTCCGAAGTCATTCGGTGCAAAAGTACCTACACGAGATGTTATCACATGTCCATCCTGAACATAGTTGCCTTCCTGAGGCTTGAAGTTTGCGTAAAAACACCCTTTGTCGTCAGTGAGAGGCAAATCACCTTCCCACGGATATTTATTTTCACTGACTCCGGCTCTTGCGGCATACTCCCATTCAGCCTCAGTTGGCAGTCTGTACGGCTCCACATAAATGCCCTCTCTGCCAAGCGAGCGACGCAGAAAAGATGTGCGCCATGCAGCAAAAGCGTTAGCCTGTTCCCAGCTCACACCTACAACGGGATAATCGCTGTAGCCTCCGTGTGAAAAATACATTCTTACATAAGGCTCATTGTATGCGTTGTCAAAATCGTTAATCCACGCGGTGGTATCCGGATAAACATTCACAATATAAGTATTCACAAAATCATAATCCCCGGTAAGCCCGCGTGAAATAGTACGGCGAATAATTTCACCATCCTCATCTACCCAAGCCGTATCTTTGGTAATAACCGGAGTTTCAGTAGGCACAGGTAAATCGGTGTTATACTGTCTGCGTTTCGGGTCAAGTCGGTTTTTACGTCTGGCAGCCTCAGTATGATTATAAATCTCATACCTGTAGTTTAGCTGAGTGGGATCAAGTTCCAAAGTTCCTGTTATAGGATTTGTGCGATAAAGACTCATTATAGCGCGCTGCTCATCTTCATCGGCATTTTTCCAAGGAATAGGTTTTTTCCAGTTCAGATAAGGAGTCACAGGATTTCCGTCTCTGTCTTCCTCAATCTTAAATTCCTCATTTCCACCGTAGGCTGGGTCTGCAAGACGCTCACGGATAATTGAATCACGAACCCAATACACAAACTGCTTGTATTCGGCATTAGTAACCTCGGTTTCGTCCATCCAGAACGCATCCACGCTCACACCTCTGGAATCAGCACGTGTACCCCATACAGAGTCTGCGGTCTGAGGACCGGCTTTGATAGAACCACGATCCACAAGTACCATGCCGTATGGAGCCGGTTCCGCCCATGAGGGAGCTCCAACACCGGTGAGCTCACCACCTGTGGAATTATGTGTTCCTGCAGCGCAACCGGTCATCAGAATCACGGTTGCAACAGCTGTAATATTTTGTGTTAATTTCATCATAGACATTACATTATGCGTATGCTTTTTTGCTTAAATCTATTTTTTGCCGATAAATCCAGCTTTACGCTGTAACCGGCGAATATTTCATGGCTCCCATTGCTTGCTGATGCGAGTGCTCCGGTTGGATAGTCGTAGCTGTAACCAAGGAAAAAACCTTTGAACTCTACTCCAAGCAAAGCGCTCACTGCATCATCGTGGCGATATCCAACTCCGGCACTGATAAATTTTTTATATCTCACCCGGGCTGTGGCAATCGCACGTGTGAATGTGAAATCGCTCATCACCATTGCAGATGGAATCACTTCAAATAACGTGTTTTTTATTGCAATATTGCACTCAGCGGTAAAATAAAGTGATCGGGCAGGTCCGAATTCAAAGTTTTCGGTGGAATTGTCAGTACTCGATTGCCCGTTGCCGGAACTGAAAGAAACCTTGGGGGCATTGATGTGAGTCATTGATAACCCGATGCTTAAGCTTTTTCTCGTGTACCATATTCCGGCTCCGAGGTCAAATGCTGTACCGCTCACATCAGTGCGTGGAATAGCAGCATCAGTATCATCATGAAAATCGTCATCATCGGGTATGAAAACCTCAGAACCCTTGAAAGCATCACTAATAATGCCGGGTTGAATTCCTAATGAAATAGTGCCGCCTAATAATTTTATTTTATAGCTTAGTTGCACTGATGCGCTGAGATTGCGGAATAAGCCCATGCTTTCCTGGTTTATTGCAACTCCGGCTCCAAATCTGCGCTTACCCAACTTGAAAGGTGAGTCTGCCAGAGCAAGAAATGTTTTCGGAGCATTGTCTATGCCAATCCACTGAAGTCTTGACCCTCCGTGAATCTTAACGAGATCAGAAAGTCCGGTAGCGGCAGGATTATAAAATGCCGGCACCTCAAAGTAGTGGGTAAGCAATGCGTCATTCTGAGCCACACCTTTATTATATATGAGGGTGGAGAGCAGTGTCAATATCAGATATATCCGTTTTGCCATTACTACTCGAAATAAAAACTGAGGACAATCATTTTAGATGTGGCTCTTTTCAGCGATTGGGTGATTTTGAATCGGTCCGGCTCTTCTGTAAGGTCGGGTCTTTTGTGAGTGAGCACATCTGTTAGCCCGAAGCAAAATTTGATTTCCGGATTCAGTTTGAAAAACGGAAGATAAAAATCACAGCCAAATCCTGCGGTGAGATAAAAATCAAAAGCGTTGAGCTTTAGATAGTCAGTACGCTTTTTTGCTACATCTATTCCCGGCATGATTCCTGCGGTGAGGTAAGGGCGAGAATTGCGGTAACGCACTGCCGAGTACTTGATATCTACCGGCACAACAACAATAGCGCTTTTGATATTCTGCCTATACATTTCCCCGCTCTCTGCCTCTCGCATCTTTATATCGCGGCTTCCAAAAAACAATCCCGGGGTAAGTCTGACGTTGAAATAGTCATTGAGGCGAAAATCCACGAGACCACCCACATTGAATCCGGGTGAATAGCCGGGCTGATCAACAAACCAGTTTTCGCCATTATCGGTTGTAAATCCGCTGTGTCTGAACCGAAGATCCTGAGCATTTGCGCCTACATAAAAGCCTAAATGCCATGCTCTTCCATCGCTATATGGACGATTGAGCGGACCTGACGAAAAGTCTCTTGCGTTGCACAATGCTATAGAGCAACAAGCAATTACCGACAGTATGATAGTTTTGATGTTCATCATCATAAAAACGGTGGCACCTTTATTTTATTGCATAAGTGAGTAATTAACACGACTTACTTTCTGAAAAATGAATGAATGTTAATTTATCTTGTGGAGAATGAAACGTTTGTTAACAATTCTCACAATATCTCCAATAAGATGTTATTTAATAAATATATTAGCCCTAACTTTGCGGCAATAACCAAAAATGGGTTCTATCCCCACTAAACAGATATTATGCCTAATATATTAACTGATTTAATTGAGCATCAGGCGTTAAGATACGGTGACAGAACTGCCTTGTCATATCCGACAAATGGCGAATGGTTGCCAATTTCCTGGCAGGATTTTAACATCGAAGTACAGTCGGCATCCAGAGCTCTTGCCGCATTAGGAGTGAAGGAGCAAGAAAATATTGCAACATTTTCTGGAAACCGTCCACAGATGTTGGTGACAGATTTCGCCGCTTTCAGTAACAGAGCTGTGCCGATAAGCATATATTCCACCAGCACACCTGAGCAGGTTAAGTACATTGTAGAGGATGCATCTATAAGAACAATTTTTGTAGGTGATCAAAAGCAATATGCAGTAGCGCGTAAAGTACAGACGATGACCTCCATGCTGAAAAATATAATTATTTTCGGAGATGTGATAAAGGATTCGTCTGATGTTTCATCTATTCATTACAATGAATTTATTGAAACAGGCAAGACTTCAATTGATGAGTTCTCCAAGATTGTTGAGCAACGCCGAAGCAGAGCCACAGCTGACGATATCGCAGCAATAATCTATACTTCTGGCACAACGGGAGAACCGAAGGGAGCAGTGCTACCTCATTCATGCTTCAATGCGGCGTTGAGAATACACAAAGAGCGGCTGAACACATTGAGCGATTCGGATTCCTCTATGAGTTTCCTTCCGCTCAGCCACATTTTTGAGCGTGCATGGACATATTTCTGCCTGTACCTCGGTATTCAGGTTTTTGTGAATTACGATCCTCATGTAATTCAGGCATCTGTCCGTCAGACCAAGCCCACATGTATGTGCTCTGT
The DNA here is from genome assembly GCA_014800945.1 of Barnesiella sp. Lineage (GTDB taxonomy): Bacteria > Bacteroidota > Bacteroidia > Bacteroidales > Muribaculaceae > Paramuribaculum. Next base: position 39,646 of record JAAVFD010000031.1, read on the forward strand.
ACCCCGCTTCTGGGAAAAAGTATATGCGGTGGTAGAGGATAAAATGGGTAAAATGAATCCTCTGCGAAAGCTTATCATAAATACAGCCCTTAAGGTGGGAAAGAAGCGGAATCTGCATTATAAACGGCTTGGTAAAAAAGCACCCTTTTACTTAGAAATAGCCTATAGTTTTTTTGATAAGATTGCTTTTACTCCGTTAAAGCGGGTTATAGGTATTGACAGAGGACGTTTTTTCCCGACTGCAGGCGCTCCATTGTCACCCAAAATTGTTGAATTTCTGCATAGCTGCGGAATTAATATAATTATAGGGTACGGATTGTCTGAAACAACAGCAACCGTAACCTGTTATCCTAATGTCGGTTGGGAACTTGGCACCGTTGGCACTGTGTTGCCTCGCATTCAGGTTAAAATAGGAGACAATAACGAAATTCTGGTTAAAGGTCCTTCGGTGATGCGCGGTTATTATAATAAGCCGGAAGCCACAGCGGAAGCATTTACCGAGGATGGCTATTTTCGTACCGGTGACGCCGGATATATCAATAAGTCAGGCGCGCTTGTGCTAACCGAGCGCATTAAGGATTTGTTCAAAACAAGCAATGGTAAGTATATAGCCCCTCAGGCTCTTGAAAGCCGCCTCGGCGAGGATCTTCTCATAGAGCAAGTAGCCCTCATAGGTGACGGACGCAAATTTGTGAGTGCTCTCATTGTGCCTTCCTATGACGCATTGAAAGAGTATGCTGAGGCTAACAATATTGCTTATGACTCAATAGAGAATCTGGTGTTGGATTCCCGGATAAATGACATGATGATGGAGCGTATTGAAAAATTGCAGAGTGATCTTGCCGGATTTGAACGAATCAAAAAAATCACCCTGTTGCCCCAGCCATTCAGCATGGAAAACGGCGAAGTGACAAATACCCTGAAGGTTAAGCGTCCAGTTGTAACCGCCCATTATGCCGACGCGATAGACAAAATGTACACCTGACCCGAATTGCTTCTTCAGTTTTTTTGAAAAATTATATTCAGATACTTCTGTAAAAAGTATCTAACTGATTACCCTATGAAAAGTATGAAATTTTTTCTTAACTTTGTAATCAGTGGAGTTTTGTATCGCTTAACTCAAACAAAAACTGCAATGTATAAAGATTATCAAAAAGATACATTCTGGTATTAAGAGGTGTTAGCAACAGCTTTTCTGCCAGGAAGTTTTAGGCTGAATAATAGTAATGGAAAAATATAATCTTGGTTTTATTTCCGATATAGATATTTACAATCATGTCAAAGAGACTGTTGAATCATATCGACGTGAAATTACTCTTGATCAATTCAATGAAAATGTCATAGACCCGATAAAACTGACTTTCGATTCCAAGGTTTATGGAAAAACAATTCAACAGGCAATTGAAGATGAATGTTTCCGACAAATTGATAAGTCAAATACAAATAGAATAGGATATTTTCATCAGTATCTTTTTCGCTATGCCGGTAATGGGTGGGTAGTACCCGCATCCGGTTTTGATGTTCAGAACGATGAGTTGCATATTTATGTTGAGATGAAGAATAAACATAATACTATGAATTCAGCGTCCTCTCAAAAAACATATATGAAAATGCAGGGTAAGTTGCTTGATGACGATGAAGCAACTTGTTATCTTGTTGAAGTAATTTCCAAACGCTCTCGTGATGAAGCATGGCGAATATCATTAGATGGGAAGTCCCGGGAGCATAAGAAGATCCGCAGAATGTCCATGGATAGATTTTATGCTATGGTATTCGGCATAGATGATGCATTCTTCAGGCTATGTTCGGTTCTGCCACGTATTATTGAAGATGTGGTAAAAGATAATCCCGGTCTTGCTCTTAGAAACACTGTTTATGAAGAGTTGACAAAAGAGCATGCGGACATATTAACGAGCCTGTATCTTCTTGCTTTTGAAACTTATGAGGGTTTTAATAAACTCAATGGGAAATGATTCCGGATACACACATATCTATAAATAATTTCGCAGACATTGTAGGCGTTTCGCGCGCTACTGTAGAAAAATGGATTTCTAAAGGTAAATGCGTTATTCATACCGGTGCAGATAATACAAAGTACTTAATTGCATCAGAACTTGCATCATTTGCTGAAATTTCAGCAATGTTGGATAATGATTGGGATGCGGAAAGCGGTGTGGAGCCAAAGAGGGTATTTACCTCCATAGAACTATTTGCCGGTGGTGGAGGGCTTGCTTTAGGAATTCATAAAGCCGGTTTTAAGCATGTGCTTCTTAATGAACTGGATAAGGATGCGTGTGCCACGCTAAAAAAGAATATGCCGGATTGGAATGTTGTTCAAGATGATATTCATGAAGTTGATTTTACTCCATACAAGGGTAAGGTTGATTTATTGACAGGTGGATTTCCTTGTCAGGCGTTTTCTTATGCAGGAAAACGTCTCGGATTTGAAGAGACCAGGGGAACTCTTTTCTTTGAATTGGCAAGGGCAGTTAAAGAAATTCAACCCAAAGTTTTCATGGCTGAGAATGTTAAGGGGTTGTTAGAGCATGATAAAGGGCGGACTATAGAAACTATTAAATCAGTTATAGCTGAACTCGGCTACACTTTAATAGAGCCTCGGGTACTTCGTGCTATATTATATAATGTACCTCAAAAAAGAGAGCGACTGATATTGATAGCTGTAAGGAATGACATTGCTCCTCTTGTGAGTTTCAAGTGGCCTTCTGTATGTGGAGAAATGCGCACGCTGAGAGATGCTTTTTATAAAGGTTATCTATACGATACTGATGTGCCGGATAGTGAAGGTCAACGATATCCGGAAGCAAAGGCTGAAGTTATGAGACTTGTGCCGGAGGGAGGTGATTGGAGGGATCTACCCGATGAAGTTGCGAGAAATTATATGAAAAGTAGTTTTGATTTAGGCGGTGGTAAGACAGGTATGGCTCGCCGTTTGTCTATGGATGAAGCCTCACTTACATTAACCTGTGCCCCGGCACAAAAACAGACGGAAAGATGCCATCCATTGGAAACCAGACCATTAACGGTGCGTGAGTATGCTCGAATACAAACGTTTCCAGACAATTGGGACTTTTGTGGTTCGCTTTCATCAAAATACAAGCAGATTGGAAATGCTGTCCCGGTAAATTTAGCATGGGCTATCGGTAGGGCACTTATGCGATTGTTTAATCAAATAGAAGAAGTATATCCTGAAATTAAAGCCTGGGAATTTGCTGAGCCATATAAACCGGTTAGTAAAATGCATGGAATTTTCGAAGGTATGGTTTGTGAGCCAGGATGCGAAGATATCGGATAATCAATAGCTGTAGAGGGTGAACTTTATATCCTCAAAGGGATGCGTGTTATTAGGAGCTGCCCTGGGGCGGAAATCTTCAGCCTGACGTATGCTTTTGCGAGTGGGTGTGCATAGTGGTGAATTTGTGTGGGGTGCATATCAATATTTTTTGTAATTTTGACGGCACTATGAGGAGATTGATAACAGCGATTTTGCTCTTGCAGATATTTGTGCGGGTATCAGCGTCAGAAGCGTCAGATACCTTTGCAATATGGGGTGCGGAGGCACTTGCCGGTGTGTCAAGCGGAAATTTCGCTCCTCATTATATCTCCGCCAACCGCTGCGGCATTATCAGCAGCGGAAATAATGTGTCGATTTCTCCAAGTATAATACGCCCGCTAAATCATGGCAGCCGTTTCAGTTACGCTTTCGGAGCCCAGATTTACGGTGGGTATAACTCAAGCGTTGAGTATAGTCGGTATGATGCTGATGCGGGTAAGTTTGTAAACCATTCCATGCATCCTTCACGGTTGTGGATTCAGCAACTTTACGCCACGGCAAAGTGGCGTTGCCTGTTCATTACAGCCGGTATGAAAGAGTATGAGCCGGTGCTGGTGGACAGAAATCTCAGCTCCGGAGACTTGATTCACAGTGGAAATTCACGACCGATACCGCAGGTGCGTGCGGGATTTGTTGATTTTCAGCCGGTTCCCTTCACCTCGGAAATCCTTAAGGTTGATGGGGAATTAGCTTATGGAAAATTCGCTGATGCCAAGTGGTGGGAGAATCATAGCGACAGGTATAATTCGTTTTCCACTTCGGGAATATGGTACGTGTATCGCAGGTTATATTTAAGGCTCGATACCTCCCGGTTGTTTTCCCTCACATTAGGCGGAAAGGCTGCCAGTCAGTTCGGTGGCAAAACCGTGTATTTGAAAAGGGGGGAGGTTGACCGTGTAGATAACCGGGGAATACATTTTGAAGACTTCTTTAAGATGATTATTCCGGTTGACAGGACAAAGGAGGGCTTTTATCAAGGAAATACTCTCGGCTCATGGGATATAAAGGCTGAGTTCCGTCTTGACAACGGGGTTAAGTTAAGTGCCTATGTAGAGAATCCATGGGAGGACGGTAGCGGAATGGCTAAGCAAAACGGTTTTGACGGATTGTATGGTGTGGAGCTCAAAATGCCTGGAGAAAAACCGGTGATAGAGGGAGCGGTAGTGGAGTATCTTGACCTTACCAATCAGAGCGGACCGATACATTTCAATCCGGATGATTATTCAGGAACAGCAATGACTTCTGAAGCAACAGGTGCCGATGATTATTATAACAACAAATACTATAATTCTTACGCCAATTACGGAATGATTGCCGGCACTCCTATGGTGATGTCACCGATTTATAATCTTGACGGTTACAATAATGTTATTGGAAACCGTTTGCGGGGAGTTCACGCTGCAGCTCGCGGCTGGATTCCCTGTAATATTCAGTGGGAATTAAAGTTTGGTTGGCGCAAGGCATACGGCAACGGGTTTTATGCTCTCGTTCCGCCACGCCATTCATATTCCGCGCTTGCATCAGTCAAATGGGTGGAGCCTCGGTCAAGCCGGTTAAGCGTAAAAGGGTCTTTCGGGTTAGATAGAGGTAATCTGCCCGGAAATACATTTGGTGCTGAAATATCGGTAGCCTATTCAGGTGTGATTTTTACAAAGAGCAGAAAATGAAGATTAGCCTTTATATATTGTTCATTCTCGCAGCATTTGTGCTTGCCGGAGCCGGATGCACTCGAAACAACGGTGATATAGGTTCATGGTTCGGTACTTGGCAGGTTGTTTCAATAACCTCCGGTGGTGGAAATGTGGAAAAATTACCATGCACCGTAATAGTAAAGTTTCAATCAGATATAATTCAGACCAGCGAGCAGTTTGACCATCACGAGTATAATGACTACTGGGCAAACTGGCGCAGAACCGGTGACACTCTTATTATTGACGGTGTGAAAAAGTCCATAGCTCCGGCTCTTAAATTACCTGGCAATTCGGTAGTTGAGCTTGAAATTGTTCAGGCTCCGGGCTCTGTGATGGTATGGCGGTATATGGATAGCGAAGGGAACGCGACAGAGTATAATCTCAAACGGCTTTATTGATTATGAAAGAATCACTGCAGTTAAACCAAAAACAAAAATTGCATCAGGTGCTGTCACCGCTTCAGGTGCAGTTTGTCAGGGTTCTTGAGATGAATGGTCCGGAGATTGAAGATGCTGTGGAGCGTGAACTTGAAGAAAATCCCGCTCTTGAAGTGGATAGCGATACCCCTCCGGCTGATTCAGATGATAATACATTCAACGAAACTGCTGAAGATATACAGCTCGCTGATTTCCGTAGCGAGGACGATATTCCCTCCTACCGGTTTGAAGCACACAATCATAGTGCGGAAGATCGGGCATTTGAACCGGTGGCTGTGCAGGGAGGCGGGTCGCTTATGGAGCAGCTTAACAGCCAGCTCGCTCAGATGAATTTAACGGATAAGCAGTTGCGCATAGCTCACATTATAACCGGCAATCTTGATGATAACGGTTATATGACACGCTCAATCAATGCGATAGCTGACGACGCTGCTATTAATGAAGGAATAGACACCAACCCGCAGGAGGTCAGGGAGGTGTGGGAAATGGTGCGCACTCTTGAACCGACCGGAGTGGGTGCGGTTGACCTGAGAGACTGCCTGTTGCTGCAACTTAAAGCCAAACCGCAGACTCAGGATGTGAAAGTGGCACGGGAGATAGTGGAGCACAATTTTGATCTTCTCAGCCGTATGGATTTCAGTAAATTGCGCAGGGCTCTAAAAGTAAATGAGGAGCAACTGCGTGATGCCATGGGAGTTATCCGCTCACTTGACCCTAAGCCCGGTGGAGCATCGTTGCCCGGTGAATCAGGTGAGGAAAAAATGCGCCATATAACTCCTGATTTTGTTGTTGAAAATGAGGGTGGTGTGCTAAATCTGATAATTCCTAACAGAATCCCGGCACTTCAGGTTGAGAAAAGTTTTGCTGATGCTGATGTGGAGATATCAGAAGCCACTCCGGAGAGGCAAGCTGAGGCGAAAGCGTTTATAAGAAGCAGGCGTGAAGATGCGGCGAGCTTTATTAAGGCGCTAGGCATGAGAAACGAAACTCTTACAAGGGTTATGTCCGCAATCATGAAAATTCAACGGCAGTTTTTTCTAACCGATGACGAGCATACACTCAAGCCTATGATTCTAAAGGATATTTCGGAACTGACAGGCTATGATATATCGGTAGTTAGCCGTGCCACTTCCGGTAAGTATGTCGCTACCCGTCAGGGAATATACCCGCTGAAGTTCTTTTTCAGTGAACGTCCCAAGGAGAATTCCGATACCTCCTCTCATGAGGTTATGGCTGCGCTGAAATCTCTCATCGACGGTGAAAATAAAAAAAATCCGCTCAGTGATGAGGCGATTGCTGAATCGTTGAAATCGCAGGGCTATGATATAGCACGGAGAACTGTTGCGAAGTACCGCGAAAAGGCAGGAATCCCGGTGGCAAGATTAAGAAGAAATGTTTAACATCGCATAATTATGAAAAAAATCAGCCAAATATTATCCACAGTATTTTCCCCTCTGTTTGTCCCTTCTTATGGGGTTGCGATTGCTTTTTGGTGCACAATGCTGTCCTTAACTCCGCTCGGCATAAGGTGGCGTCTGCTCCTCGGCGTTTTTGGAATCACCTGTCTTATTCCTGCATTATTGATATTCGGTATGCACCGCGCCGGAATGATTAAGGATCCGGGGTTGAATAACCGCACCGAGCGTACGATACCTTATATCCTCACTGCGCTGAGTTATGCAGCTTCGGCATGGATTCTTGCTAATGCTAAAGCACCGACATGGCTTTGGCTGTTTATGATAGGTGGACTTGCAGCTGTGGCTGTTAACGCTATAGTGAACCGCTGGTGGAAAATCAGTGCGCATCTCGCTGCAATGGGTGGTCTTGTTGCACTGACATTCCGCATAGTAATGAGCCACATAGTAATGCCCGGATTCCCTTTTATGTGGATTGTTATTGCTGCTGTTCTGGCTGCCGGTGCGGTTGGCACGGCGCGTGTGTATCTCGACAGGCATACCGTCGGGCAGGTTGGCGCCGGATTTCTTAACGGTTTTTTGTGTGTATTTTTAGTAACTGCATTTTAATATAAAGTTGATATGAAACCACTTGTAAGTATAATTATGGGTAGTACCTCCGATCTGCCCGTTCTAAGCAAAGCGGCTGATTTTCTTGAAAAAATGGAGGTGCCGTTTGAAATGAACGCTCTCTCGGCTCACCGCACTCCTCATGAAGTGGAGGAATTTGCTACCGGAGCGCAGGCGCGCGGTCTTAAAGTTATTATTGCTGCAGCAGGCATGGCGGCTGCTCTGCCGGGAGTTATAGCAGCGATGACACCGCTGCCTGTTATCGGTATTCCTATCAATTCAACTCTTTCCGGTACTGATGCCTTGCTGAGTATCGTGCAGATGCCTCCCGGCATATCTGTTGCAACAGTGGGTATTAATGCGGCGATGAATGCAGCTGTAATGGCCGTACAGATTCTAAGCCTTAGTGATGAGGCTCTCGCAAAACGTTTCGCTGCTTACAGAGAGAGTCTGAAAGATAAAATTGTGAAAGCGAATAAGGAACTAACTGAAATTAAATACAATTTCAAGACAAACTGATAATCTTTTTTTTCGGAAATGGGAGTATTTGACTACAAGCGAAGGCACACAACTGAAGTAAAGGTCGGTAATACAGCAATTGGCGGTGGCAATCCGGTGCGTATTCAGTCTATGACCAATACCTCTACAATGGATACTCAGGGTAGTGTGGCTCAGTGCGAACGAATCAGCTCTGCCGGCGCTGATATCGTACGACTCACTGCTCAAGGTGTGCGCGAGGCTGAGAATATCGGTAGAATACGTTCTGAACTCAGGGAGAACGGTTTTGATATTCCTTTGGTAGCAGACATACATTTTAATCCCAAGGCGGCGTTTGAGGCGGCGAAGCAAGTTGATAAAGTGCGTATCAATCCGGGTAATTTTGTGGATCCCGGGCGTACTTTCCGAAAAATAGCATATACGGATGAGGAGTATGCCGAAGAACTTCGCAAGATTGATGATGCTCTGACACCTTTTCTTGATTTGTGTCGCACCAATGGCACGGCTGTTAGGATAGGAGTTAATCATGGCTCGCTCAGCGATAGAATAATGAGCCGTTACGGTGACACACCCGCCGGAATGGTGGAGAGTGCTATGGAATTTCTCCGCGTTTGTGTGAAAAGAAATTTTACCGATGTTGTAATTTCTATCAAGGCATCCAATGTACGTATTATGGTGGAAACCGTAAGGCGTCTTGTGCAGGCTATGGATGCCGAAAATATGCATTTCCCTCTTCATCTGGGTGTTACCGAAGCAGGTGACGGCGAGGACGGCAGGGTGAAGTCGGCGGTTGGAATCGGCACTTTGCTTGCTGAAGGAATTGGTGATACGATAAGAGTGTCACTTAGTGAACCGCCTGAAAACGAGGTGCCTGTGGCAAAATTCCTTGCTGACTATATTGCATCCTGGACCACTGCACATGCTATTGATGGTGAGTTTTATGATGGATTTGATGCTGTTAACCCGCAAAGGCGTCATTCGGTATCGGTTGATAGTATTGGCGGTACGGAAGTACCGGTAGTTATTGGCACCGACAGCAATGCTGAATATAATTCGGATAGTATTCCGGATAAGTTTGCTGACAAATGGTCCGGTTTTGTTGAACTCACAGCTCCTTGCTCAGATGAGCTGCTGCATTCTATTCCGGAAAATAAAGTTGTGGTTCTTACGTCTAACCACCCTAATTATCAGGCAGCTGTAAGTGCGACAATTCACCGGATGACCCGGCTTGGCATAGATAATCCGGTGGTGCTCAAGGTTTCTTATCAAGACACACCGGCTGATAAGGTAATGCTGAAAGCTGCGGTGGATTTGGGAGTGCCTGTAATGAACGGACTTGCTGACGGACTCTGGATAGAATCAGATTCCATGACTCCGGCTGAATTAAGTCACCTTGCTTTTGGAATTTTACAGAGTGCCCGACTCAGAATAACCAGAACAGAATATATAGCTTGCCCCGGCTGTGGACGCACGCTGTTTAATCTTGAAAGTACTTTGAAAAAGGTTAAAGAAGCAACATCTTCCCTTAAGGGGCTGAAAATAGGAGTGATGGGCTGCATAGTTAACGGACCCGGTGAAATGGCGGATGCCGACTACGGCTACGTTGGTGCGGGAGTTGGCAAAGTGAGTCTTTATAAGGGCAAAGAATGTATTGAAAAAAATATCCCCGAACAGGAGGCTGTTAAAAAGCTGATAGGCTTTATTGAAAAAGATAGAAAATGACTGTTAAGCCGGAATACATGGAGCGGGCGTTGAATATTGCGCGCAACGGACTTGGCAACGTAAGTCCGAATCCTATGGTGGGTGCGGTGATTGTTCATGAAAACCGAATAATAGGGGAAGGCTATCACAGACAATACGGTGGCCCCCATGCCGAGGTTAACGCTATAGCTTCCGTGGCGGAGAAAGACAGAGAACTTTTGAAAGAAAGTACTATGTATGTGACTCTTGAACCATGTTCACATTTTGGCAAAACTCCTCCCTGTGCTGACCTTATAATATCTACCGGTATTCCCAGAGTTGTAATCGGATGTCTTGATCCGTTTGTTAAAGTAAGCGGCAGAGGAGTGGCAAAGTTACGCGATGCCGGGGTAGAGGTGGTTACCGGAGTAATGGAAGGGGAGTGCCGAAAAATAAATAAAGTGTTTATGACAGCCCACACTCTTTCACGCCCGTTTGTTACTCTTAAATGGGCTCAGAGTCAGGACGGTTTTATGGGAGGAGTAAAAGACGGGATTAAGGTGCCGGTAAAATTCTCCACTCCCGAATCAGCTGCATTGGTACATGCAATGAGGGCGCGTCATGATGCAGTGCTAATAGGTGCGGAAACAGCTTTGAGCGACAAGCCGGCTCTGAATGTGAGATTGTTTTCCGGCAATAATCCTACAGTGGTAATAGTTGACCGAAGTGGTAGAGCATCCGCCGGTTGTTCAAATATTGAAAGTAGATTGCTGTATTATAGTTCGGTAAAGCCTTCTGCGCACAATGCCGAATGGATTGAATGTTCTCCACAGACTGCTATAGCCGATATACTGAAAGACTTGTATAAACGGGGCATAACAAGTGTGCTGGTGGAGGGTGGTGGAGCGATACTCCGCTCGTTTATTGCAGAAAACTGCTATGATGAGGCAAGAGTGGAAATCGCTCCGGTAACATTGGGTGAAAACGGTGCTACTCCAGCTCCGGTTATTAATTATGCCCCATGCCGGGCAGAAAATTTCGGAGGCAATATAATTCTTAGCTATCAGAACAATCACAATAACAGTACTGTTTTATAAGAGTAATTAATAACTCACAATTATATAAAACACTACTGTTATGAAAAAATTTCTTTTGTCTCTCGCAGCCGTATTGGGTTTAGGATTTGCTGCTAATGCAATTGGTCCGAGCATTTATGTTGGTTACGGCGGTTACACTCAGATGGATGCCACCAATATGCATGATGGCGTAGGAAAAGTGAAAAATGCCTGGGGTGCTCTTAATGCAGGTGTTGACTTCAAGGTTCTTCCTAAGCTTAGTGTCGGTCCTTCATACTCATTCTCAAGCACCACAACAAAAGGTAGCGACATCAATGTTTACTACCATGCAATTATGGTCAATGCCAAGTATGACTATATGAGCCTTGGAATGTTTAAGATGTATGCTCACGTTGGTGCCGGTGCTGAAATTACCCATATCGGACTAAGAGACAGAGAAAAAAATAAAGGATACTTTGCATTTCAGGTGTCACCGATCTGTGTTTCGGCAGATGTGGCTAATAAAGTCGCTCTATTCGGAGAACTCGGCTTCGGTGCCCAGGGTCTTCTTAATGTAGGTGTGCGTCTCGGTCTATAATAAATTGGCTATGAGTGACAGACTAACTTACGAAGATAAGAAAGAGCTTCCGGACAGCGTTTTCGGCTTACCGGAACGCAGGGAGTATCCAATGCCGGATGCAGCCCATGTGCGCGCGGCAGAAGCATATTTCAGATATTGCCCGGAAGATTTGAAGCCTAAGCTGGCAAAGGCAATTCTTAGCCGCGCTAAAGAATTCGGTGTGGATGTGCAGAGTCCCGCCGTTCTTCAGGCTGCAGGCAAATAATATTGGATTAAAATACTATAGGTCACCGTTCAATAAGCCTTAAGGTACTTTGAGCGGTGACTTTTCATTGGATTGGGAATAATATTTAACTTTGCACATAACTAAATCCTCCGGGGATTAAATTTGCAGCAAATGAAAAATCTATTTATATTCCTTTTAGTGTGTGTAGGGCTGATTTCCTGTTATCGTTCACAGTCATATTATAGCGACGTAATAAATAGTGCAGAAGAGATAATGATTGATTATCCAGACAGCGCTTTATCTATAATAGCTATTATTGATCCGACAGAGTTGACAATAGATTCGTTAAAAGCGAAATACTATTATGTAAGAGCAACAGCTCATGATAATCAAGAATATCCGGATCTGTCAGATTCATTGGTGAGTTTTTCTGTTGAATTCTATAGAGATAAGGATTTAGAGCGGAGCATTAACAGCACAACCTTGCTGGCTCTTAACAAGTATTGGATGGGAGAAAACAAAGCTGCATTGCAAATTCTCGATTCATTGACTTTGTTGGAAAATATTCCGGATAGCTTGTTGATAAATCCACTGAGAGCAAAAGCAAATATATCTGCTGATTTATTGAGAGACAATTCCGGAGAAGAGACATTGCGGCGATTGATGGATATTGATAGGGATACCGGATGGAATAGCCAATATAAATACTGGCTGTACATAGATTATCTTTATAATAGCAAACACGATTCAGCACTTTTAGTGTTAGATGAAATTATTGATTGTTTTGATGAGATGTCCCCAGCAAGAATCACGTGCGAATATGAAAAAATCGGGGTGCTGGAGGAATTGGGAAGATACACTGAAAGTATGAATCTGATAGATAAATTCCTTTCAGATGACTCGGGCTTAGCTCCTCCGGCTCATTATCTCTATTTATGGAAGTCGCTATGCTTGTTTAATATGGGGCGGTTTGATGAGTCTGTTAAGGCTTTGGAGATAGTGGATAGTTTGACTGAAGGAATAGCTGAGAGCGACAAAGGATATTTCAATAGTTTTACTTTCCTGATTAAAACGGCGTTTGACTATCATAGAACCGGAAAACTGAGCCCGATTCTTATGGCCAAAATTATTAATATCCGTAATGGAGCTTTATTACGGAATCAGGTTATTCAGCAGGAAACGAGACATAGTGCGCTTGAGATAGAAAACAAAAGGTTGATTCTTAAAGCTAAGAACGATACTAAGAATTTGATAATCGTAATAATAATTCTTCTTGCACTGATTATTACTTGTGCCTTATTGTGGTTTGCAAGAAATAGAAGGAGAAAGGAGTTGGAAGCGGTAGAGCGTTCCGAAGTCTTACAGGAATTAGTGGATGAGCTAAATAATTCCGATGCCAAACTGGCACAACATGAAGCATTGCGTCGTGCTATGCTTCAACAACTGGGTATAATCAAGCTGGTTGCCGAGACTCCTACCGAACAGAACCGGGAGATGCTAAGGAAAATATCTTCTATTGACAGTAAACATGGTGATTCCATTGTAAACTGGGATAATGTTCACGATATTATTGACAATTTATATGCCGGATTCTATTCCGGGTTGCACAGGCATTTTGGTGAGGTTCTCACTGAAAAGGAGGAGCAGATAATCGTGCTTATGCTTGCCGGTTTCTCTACCAAGGAAATCAGTGTCCTCACTTCGCAGACAACAGCTACTATATATGTCCGCAAATCCGCTATAAGGAAGAAACTCGGAGTGCCTGAGAAGGACGATATCATAGCTTTCCTTCGTCAGAAAGGTTCAATTTGAAACTCATTTGGAAAGATTAAGTAGGTATTTAGATTTTTGATAGATATTGTAGTTGGTAATCAGGGTTTTATTGGTTGTATGTTAAGAGTTTTATCTTTGGTGTTAAGATGGGTTTAGCTATATTTTTGCGATATGAAATCAATAAATAATATCGCAAAATGGCAAATATTTTATTAATGCAAGTTATTACGGTGGGGCTTATGATTTTGCTTCCTGACGCTGCATTTACACAGGAAATCAATGACACAATTGAGGGTGATGAATTTGATGAGGTGGTAATTAAGGCTCCAAAAATTATTCGTAAGGCGGATATGGATGTGCTTTATCCGTCAAGACGTGCTTTGGAAAACTCACAGAATGGAATGCAGCTTCTTAATAGTCTTATGATTCCTTCCCTTAATGTTAATGAAATCCTTGGCTCAATATCAAAAGGCGGGCAACCGGTACAGGTCAGAATCAACGGTCGGGTCTCAACGGCTGAGCAGGTGAAAAATCTTTTGCCTGAAACTATTAGAAGAGTAGAATGGATAGATAATCCCGGACTGAGATATAATGGTGCGAATTATGTACTCAACATTATAGTGCGGAATCCGGAATTCGGTGGTGCAATAATGTCTGAGGCAAATCCGGGATTAACGACTAGATTTGGCAAATATAATGCTGATGTGAAATTTAATTTTGGGAAATCTCAGCTAAGCTTCGGTGGATATTATAAACAGACCCACAGAATACGGGCTCATCGGGATTATTCTGAAACATTCACATATTCAGATGGAGAATCACTTACTAGAATTGAGAAACCGAAAGGTGGGGAAGTTAATGATAATCGTGGGGAAGCATGGTTGACATACAGTTACATAAAACCGGACACAACAGTATTTTATGCGTCAATGAGCGGATTAAGAACAATTTCGGCTCTTGAAAAATATTCCGGCAAACTTTCGCTTAGTAACGGAAGTGATAACATTCATCTTATTGATGCAAACGGATCACAAGGTACCACTCCTTCTTTGTCATTGTATCTGGAGCAACATTTGTCAAATAATCAGACACTTGTTATGGATTTTGGAGCTACTTTCTATAGCGGACATACTTTTTCTGATTATAAGGAGAGCTTACCGGATGCAATTGGTTATACGACAGATATCAATACCTATGTAATGGATCTCAATAAAGCATTTGCTTTTGAGGCAGACTACATAAAGCAATGGAAAACCTCAAGATTCTCTGCTGGTGTTTCATTTGCGGCCCAACGAAATCGCTCAAAATATAAAAACTTAAACGGTTCGGTTTATCATCAGCGTCAAGACAAGTTATATATGTTCGCTGAATATTATCAAAGACTGAATAAATTCTCGTTATCTGCGGGAATAGGAGCGCAGTACAGCGACTTCAAGTTTAGGGAAACAAACCAGGGAAATCAATCATGGAATTTACGTCCCAAGGTGACGCTGACATATTCACCTGTTTCAAAACATAATCTGAGACTCGGTTTTGCCACTTGGCAGACATCGCCCTCTTTAGCGGAAACAAATATTGCGCCGCAGCAGATTGACGGTTTTCAGTGGCAAATCGGTAATCCGGGATTAAAGACATCCAATTACTATGCGTTGAATTTTCGTTATAGTTTCAGTTTGCCGCGTGTTGACGGCGTTTTTGGAATACGCGCCTGCACTTCGCCGGATGCTATAGCGCCCTATCTATATTGGGAGGGTGACAAACTGATAACAACTTACGAAAACAGTGACCGTTATCAAAGCATTTCATTCAATTTCTCTCCACAGATTGATATTATTCCAAACTGGCTTATGACAAATGCAACTATCTCCTATATGGTGGAGCGGACACGTGGCACTGGGTATGAACATCATAACAATAACTGGAGCGGTAATGTAGGAATAATGGTGACTCATTGGGGATTTGTTCTTACAGGCCAGTATGTTAAGTCAGAACGCTATCTTTTTGGGCAAAGAATAAAATGGAACGAAGATATATCCATAATAGATCTGTCATATAAATGGAATAAGTGGCAATTCGGTGCCGGAATGTTAATGCCTTTCGGTAAGTATGACCAAGGTTCCCGATTGTTAAGCAATTACAATTATAATGAAAAACATATGCGTGTGGGTCTGAGGATACCGTATCTCAAAATGGGATATAATATTGAGTGGGGTCGTCAGAAGCGTGGAGCAAGTAAGATGATAAATGCTGACGCAAGTGTTGAAACCTCAAGTACAGGTAGCAGATAATGCGGTAAGAGCTTGTTATTTAGTGTGAATTTGTAGGTTAATATCGGTTAATAATTGTAATGCCGCACGCGGTAATTTAACAATTTATATGCAGCAGGTAGTTTTAATAGGGTTAATATTAACCAATTTGTGAGGAAGTGTGAAATGTGAATTTCGCTGATAGACTGATTATTAGTAATTTTGTATTAGCCGATTGGTACGCGAAGTACTCCACTCGGTACGAAACAAAGAATACTCAATTACCTATAATTGCTATGAAACGATTTTTTCTTATAAATATAATTGTGTGCCTTAGTTCCGCACTTTTCTCTTTCAAATCCAGCGCAACAAACCCACCTTTTCTCTCAGACAATATGCCCGAAGTGCAGGACTGGAGACTTAGTGTTGCAACAGAACTTGTTAAAGCACCCTGGATTCCTGATGAAGATACAGTGGATACAGCGCCCGAAGATAAACTTAAGGAAGTTGTTGAAGAATTGAAGAATATAGCGGCTCGCTATCTGGGCCGGAGATATGTCTGGGGTGCAACCGGACCTAAAAACTTTGATTGCTCGGGATTCACCAGCTATGTTTTTAAGCAGGCGGGAATTCAACTGAACCGTACTTCTCAGATGCAGTACAGACAGGGCACTCCGGTAGATAAGGACGATTTGAAGCCGGGAGACCTGATGTTTTTCAGCAGTCCCCGCACCGGTAGAGGAGTGGTTGGTCATGTCGGAATGGTTGTTGACGTTGAAGAGGACGGCAAGCGGGTAACATTTATTCATGCTTCTACTTCAAAAGGCATTACATATCAGAAATTCCCGGACAGCGGTTATTTTAACCGACGCTATATTGGTGCCAAACGAGTACTTGACGAAAGTCACATCTCTGCATAAAGAGCTGTACTTACAAAAAAAGGATGATGCATCAGTAATGATACACCATCCTGGTTGATTGTTGGAAAAATATTTTTAGTCTCCCATAGTGCGGAGCAACTCATCGTTGTCAGATGTGCGTTCCATTCTGTCTTTGATAAATTCCATAGCTTCGATGGAGTTGCGGTCCGAAAGGAAGCGGCGAAGAATCCACATTCGGTTGAGGGTTTCTGTGCGGAGCAGCATGTCATCGCGGCGTGTGCTTGATGCCATGATATCAACCGCCGGAAATATTCTCTTGTTGCTGAGCTTGCGGTCAAGCTGCAGCTCCATGTTACCTGTGCCTTTGAATTCTTCAAAAATAACCTCATCCATTTTGGAGCTGGTCTCGGTAAGTGCTGTGGCAATGATTGTCAGTGAACCACCGTTTTCAATATTTCTTGCCGCACCGAAGAAGCGTTTAGGCTTTTGAAGAGCGTTGGCGTCAACACCACCGGAAAGGATTTTGCCTGATGCAGGAGAAACAGTATTGTATGCTCGTGCAAGACGAGTGATGGAATCCAAGAGAATAACAACATCATGACCGCACTCAACCAGTCGTTTAGCCTTTTCAAGTACTATTCCGGCAATCTTAACATGACGTTCAGCGGGTTCGTCAAATGTAGAGGCTATTACTTCGGCATTAACACTTCGGCTCATATCTGTAACCTCCTCAGGGCGTTCGTCAATCAGGAGAATCATGATATATGTCTCCGGATGATTCTCTGCAATAGCATTTGCTATATCCTTGAGCAGTATTGTTTTACCTGTTTTAGGCGGTGCAACGATAAGTCCGCGCTGTCCTTTACCGATAGGTGAGAACATATCAACCACTCGTGTGGAGATATTTGATGAGCGACCTCCTGTGAGATTGAATTTTTCGTCAGGAAAGAGGGGAGTAAGGTGCTCAAAAGGAACGCGGTCACGTATAAATTCGGGAGAGCGTCCGTTTACGCTGAGCACATTGGTGAGAGGAAAATATTTGTCACCTTCTTTGGGCGGTCGTACTGTAGCTTCAACAACATCACCTGTTTTCAAGCCGAAATTCTTGATGTGCTGAGGAGTTACATATACATCGTCGGGCGATGAGAGGTAGTTGTAATCGCTTGAGCGAAGAAATCCGTATCCTTCAGGAATAATTTCAAGCACCCCGGTAGCCTTGATAAGCCCGTCAAAATTATATGGCGATTCCTGAGGTTGCAAGAACTGATTCTGCTGTTGGTTGTTATTGTTGTTATTGTTATTGCGGTTCTTGTTTTTCTTACCCTGCTTCTGCTGTTGCATTCTGTTATCCTGCCAGGGTTCTGTAACCATAATTGGTGCAGTGGCAGCCGCAGCTGCTGCGGCTGCTGCCGCTTCCTCTTTCTCTCTCTGCGAGCGAGGAACAAAGCGTCTGCCTTCAGAACGTGGAAAGAACGCACCGAATTCACCGTTTCTCGGGCGGAAGTCACGGCGCTGCTGTGGCTGGTCTGCCTGTTTTGGTTGCTGGGGCTGAGATTGAGCTTCAGTCTCAGGGTTGGAATTACCTGCCTGATTGGTATCCTGCGCAGGAGCACCTGGCTGTTCTGCAACGGTTTCCGCGGGTGCGGTAAGTTCAAGTGTAAGTTGAGCGGCTGTATTCTGAGCTGCCGGTTTTGCTTCAGTGTCAGGTTTATCGGACTTGACAGCCTGCTCCGGAGTCTCTACCGCTGGTTCAACACTCTCGGCGGCTACTTCAACTTGCTGCTCTTTTTGTGCCTTAGGTTTTCTGCCTCTTTTTTTTGGTGCCGGTGCTTCAGCAGTTGCAGCATCGGTTTCTTCAGTTTTAGCGGGGGTGTTTTCAGTTGCAGGTTTCTTTTTAGTGCCTTTAGCAGCTTTTTTCTTAGCATCTTTAGGCTCCTTGCTGTCGGCTTTTCTACGTTTTTCAGCCGCAGAGGTAGCGTAATTGATAGCTTGCTGATCCAGAATAAAATTTATCAAAGTATCGCTGTCGGCGCTATCCGTTTTCTTCATGCCTAAATCTTCGGCAATGGTTTTCAGCTGTTCAACAGGTTTCTCTGAAAGTTCTGAGTAATTGTACATCGTAAGTAATTGGTGATATAAGTTTTAGAGTAGCAGCAATTGTTTTGTAGCAACTGATTACACTGTAAAAAGCCACAATTGTGATGAGTTTGACTGCTAACAATATTTTATTGATTGATAGGAGTAATAGAGATTGAAGTGATATCGGAGAACATAAGTTGCCGGATTAGCAAGGAGAGTATCTTCGCCCCGAATTTTCACTGCAAAGTTAATGCTTTATTCTAATAAAACAATATTTCAGCAAAAAAGTTCCGCCTAAAAAATCGCGCCTGAAAAATCAAAGACGCATCAGTGACAAATATCATAAATATCGTCGATTTTAGATATTCTCCTTATTGCTTTCCCGTGAGTTTCTTTTGCTCGGCTTCGAAGGCTTCGATGAAGTGGATTTCTACCGGAGAGAGTTGGTATTGGGTGCGTTCTCGGAATTTCTCGTACTCGGTATCGGCTTTCAGTTTCGCAACCTCAGTAGAAACATTTCCGGCATGGGTGAGCAATTCTTTTCCGGACAGAGTAAGAAAGTCATCGAGTTTCTTAATCCAGTCTTTCATATACATAGGCACATGGCTCTTTGCCTGTAGTTCAGCAAAGTCAAGATAGAGGTTGACAATACGGTTGAGCATATCAACCTCGTCCTCTGAAAGATAGTTTTTCGCAATCTCAGCCTCTTGTTTGGTAGGTAATGCACCGCGCCATGTAGTCAGACCCATAAAGTCATTTTCTGCATTTGCTCTGTCGTAAATCACTTCGGCGGCAGTGTGTCCGTGAGCGGCAAAGTGCATTTTGTTCTGTACCGTCTTGAAGAACTGCTGGGTTGTTTCAGTCCGAGGGTCATAGTCGATACTGAGGGCATATATTTCAAGAACCTTGCGATAGAACACCTTTTCCGAACTGCGAATGTCGCGGATTCTCGCAAGCAGTTCATCAAAGTAATTTCCTTGACCGGCATTTTTCAGTAGGTCATCATTCAGCGCGAAGCCCTTAATCATATACTCTTTCAACACCTTAGTAGCCCATTGACGGAATTGCACACCACGATGCGAATTGACACGATAACCGACACTGATAATCATGTCAAGATTATAGATTGGGATTTGCCGTTCCACCCGACGTTTGCCCTCAGTTTTAACTTGTGCAAAAAATGCACAAGTTGAATCAGGCTTCAATTCTCCCTCCTCATATATCCTTTTAACGTGTCTTTGGATGGTCGAACGGTCACGCTGAAATAACTCTGCCATCTGGTCGGCAGTAAGCCACACGGATTCATTGGCAAGCCGAACCTCGATCTTCGTCTCGCCTCCCTGCGTCTGAAACAATATTATCTGCCCACTCTCCATAATAAAAACTAGCCGTATTTTTCTATGGTTCTAAATTACTTTTCGTTAAAGTGAAAAACGAGCACTTCTAAAGATATCATTCGTTCATTATCATTCGGATGGTGAAAAATATAGGAGAAAGAATTATCATCGTTACTTCCTTCATATTTAATAAAATACTCATGCGACTCACATGTTTGTTTTATCTTATTAATTATATCTGTAATGCCATTTTGTTTTACAAATATTATCATAGCTGCATTTGTATCCCGCCATGTTAAATATCGATCAAATAATTGATTTATAGCTTTAGATAAGTACTTTGATCCTTTCCAGAATTTACATTCACCAATAAAAATATTAGATCCATCTGCTTGTCGAATTAGCAAATCCGTTTTCCCATTACGATTAAAGGTCTCTCCAGTTGCTGTGCAACTTTCAAAACAAGCTTCAAGAATAGGTAAAAAAGCATCTCTTATTCCTTCTTCATCCTTACCTATATAATTACTAGGCTTTGTTTCAAATGACCGTCCAATCTTTCTTAAGATTTGTAATACTTTAAGATATACCTTATAGTTTGATGTGGACTCCGTAAGGGAAATATCATGGTTATGAAATTTTGAGAGACACTCTTCCGCCATCTTTCGGGTTCCGAAATCCATCCACAAATCATCAATACTAATGCTCTCAATTATGCTTATTCCACATTTATTTTGCACCTCCAATATGTTTATTCCTCGCATTGCAAGTATAGCAGTCAGTTTTTCTGCAAATGATTTAAATGCATTCCTCCAAGTATGGAAATAATCTTCCACTGAATACATATTAACGGAATTACTGATGGAATTTAATTTATCAGTTCCTAATGAATACAGAAAAGTCCATGTCTGAAATTGCCGAAGTATGCTGATAACATAGTTTACCCTGACATTATCTGAGACACAGGAGTCAAGATTGTCAATTATTTCATCGAACAATGGACAATAATTAGCAATCCTAGACCAAGGCCATGTATCGAATGCCTCTGTTCGTTTTCTAATCTCAGCAAGCACACCCTCAGGGAAATCTGGCCTCGCAGGTACCTCACTACCAATACCACAATATTTCCAATGAGCCATTTTAAGCACAAGTACAGCTGCTCCTTCGTACTGGAACTCTCTAAAGAATTTGTACTCTAATTCCCTATTCATAATGCCAATTAACTAGCTAATCGGTAGACTGCTATTCAGTTTTTGAGGATGTTATTTTCAGAAAATTCAGAGTGCCTGATTACGCGGAGATTGTACCTCAGCCTTAATTTATGACAAGTACCATTCGGCTTAATAAGCACAGATTCTTTTTGAAGATCTTGCAGTAAAGACATATTTATATTACATGAAGGTTATGATTCCAAGATAGATGTCATAAGCGACAATGCTTCCTGCTCTTTGAGATATGCTTGATAACGAAGATCATTCGCTTTTAAAACATCGTTGTTAATTTGTTGCATAATAGACTCGTCCTTTAATATCGGAATTGGAATAGAGGCAACATTATTATCATCAATCATATCAACCACAGCTCCGTAAGTCGCTCTAAGGAGAAGTTTATGAGCATATGATGTACTTAAAAATGCATATAAATAACCAGCAATAGAACTATCCGACGGGATTACTTTTATAATATTTTGCGATACTGCCCATCCATTCCAATGTTTAGGGACAATCGCAACTTTGCCAATGGTTCCTCTATCAGAAATTAAAATATAATTTTCAAATACGGCCAATTCTTTTTCAATCCGCTTTTTATGAACAGATTTAGAAAGGTATTTATTGACTTTAGGAGTTAGACACATCATATCTCTACCCCCCAAAAAAGGAACTCCCGCCGATGGAGCAACATAAGTTCGCTTAAAAACGCCAGCCAATACGATTTTTTTTGATAAGCGTGGATTCCCCAGTGGGAAAACGCTATCCGAATTTTTGTAAAGTGCATCTATGATAGCTTCAATTTCAGGAACATGATATGAAACATCAAGCCTACCGTCTAGTCGCGAAGCTGTCAAAGATATACAACGTAATTTGTTGTTGGCATCGTACAACCTAGGCTTTATTTCCGAAATTGGAGGCAAGTCCAACTCACGATAAAGCACTCTTTGTGAGCGGTCAATCAACTCATTAGATTGATCACGCAAATCATATGACACTTTTATTAGGTCATGAATCTGTTGACGCATTTCTATTGGAGCATTTGGGATAGGAATATTCATCAAATGTTCAGGCTCAATGTGATCTATAACAGCACCGTAGTTATTGCTCCGCAATAACGCTAATCCAATATCTGTGTTTAGAAACGCATAGACATACCCTAAATCATACGGGGCGTTAAAAGAAACGCGCAACAAATCGTGACTAAATACTTGCCCGTCTAAAGCAGCTCCCACAAGTGAACTTTTTCCGATTGTTCCAGAACACGATATTAACAACATTTCTCTATGAACCTTTAATGCTTCGAAATCTGCTTTGGTCTGATCTGAAATAAACTTTGATGCTTTGGGAAATACGTTTTCTATGTCGGAAGGAAGAAAAAATGGAATGTCCGATTCATTGGTGGTGTAAATTCTTTTGAATCGGCTACCTACAAATGCGTCTTTCACAAGTCCGTTTTCACCCCACAAAGGTAAACTCCCCAATTTATAGGACTTGACTTTGGTAAGAGCAGCCATTGCATCTGCATTATAGGCAGAAGCGTCGATTCGGTGTTCCATTCCCTTGGCCTGACTAAGGGATAAAGAGAACCATTGGGGATACTTAACCTTACTTACCATACGATACCTTGTTCCTTTTTCCAACGAGCAAAAATTTCGGGTACGAAAAGTGTTTGGTCGTTGATGATTTTTTCATCAAAGGTCTCTTGTCGCACAGTTACGTTTCCGTCAGCGTCTGTTTCGCGGACCTCCTGCGTTTTGTGTTCCATAACAAGGTTACCGTCAGCATCGCGCACATAAATGGTGTTTCCGCGTTTGTCATGGCCGATGTGGTCAATCATTGCCATAAATATTTCGTAGTCTAAAATCTGCCCAGTCCTTTCTTCGATGTTGATTTCTTCTTCGGTTTTCTTTTCTACGATAAGAACGGAGCATTGCGTTCCATTATGCGGCTGGAACGTGTCAGCGTGAAGGTCGATGCTCGCCACAATACGAGTTTTGCGCATAAGCCAAATTCGGATAAATTCCAACCCCGGGGAGCTGAAGATGCTGTCAGGAAGTACTACTGCAGCACGTCCACCTGGGCGCAATAGCTGAACGATGCGCTCTATAAAGATTTGTTCTGGCGGCACGCTGCTACGCAGCTTATCTTTCGACATTACCCATCCTTGACCAGGTATCACATTCCAAGTATGAGCAAGGTCAAATTGCTCCAATATACCATGATCGGTAATTGGAATTTTTGAACCGAAAGGAGGGTTAGTTACAATACAATCAAAGATACCTATAGTTTTGATCCCCACAATTTCGTGGGGCTTTTTCATAGCTCTCTTAAGGGTTTCCTTGCGATCTTCTGGCCAAAGAATAGGCTTTTCAAGAGTGTTGAGTTGTATAATGTTGCCGCTTCCATCATTATTCATCACCATATTCATCTTTGTGGCTTTCACTAAGTCAGGATTGATATCGAAACCGAAGAAATTATCAGCAGCAACCTGTGATATTTTCTTGTCAAATTGACTGCGTACTTCTGCTGGCCAACCTTCTTTGGCGCCATATTCAACGCATAGTTGTTCGGTGAGTGTGGCCATTACGTAAGTCATGGCAGACACTATGAAACCTCCTGTACCACAACTACTATCAAGGCAGGTTTCACCCTCTTTCGGATTGAGCATAGCAACAGCCATGCGCATTACATTTCGAGGTGTAAAGAATTCTCCCCGGTCTCCTCGGAGGTTAGAGCCGACAATTTCTTCATAGGCTTTGCCTTTGAAGTCGATGTCGGTATTAAGGAGCGAGTATTTTTGTAACTCTCCTACAATTTGTGTGACTGTACGCGGTTCAAGTTTTATTTCATCATTAGGGTCGAAGATGCTTGAATTCTTTTTCTTGACTTCATTAAATAATGTGCTAATTCGATTATAAACACTTGCTTGTCCGTCTGGATAATGTCTTTCAGTGGACGTGGTAAAGAACTCAATAGGTTTGAAAAGTTCGCGTTCATCGTGGATTTTACAAAAAATGATTTTGAGGAACTCAAAAAACGCGGCTTGCTTAGAATGACCCTCGTTGACAGAGATTATATCATGGCAGGTGCGAAAAGTGAATAGAAGATTATCATCACTTGCACGGGTAAGGTTAGTGCGTTTGGGACGTTCATTTGCGTTGTTTGTTCCGTCAGCGGAAGGAATGTCGTTAGCTTCTTCAAATTCGATACCTAAAGGTGTGGATACTTTGCGGAAAACGGTTTTGTGTTTTCCATTAGTCCACATCCCATATTCACAATTTGAACAAGCGGCCATATAAGATTTAAGTTGTTCAATTCCCTCTTGGCTGTCGGAGGGATTAACAGCTTCTTTCTTGCATTCAATTATGATACGGATTTTGTGTTGGTCTTTGCAGTCGGATTTAGATGCACCGTTTGGAAATATAACAATGTCGGCTCGTTTCTTTCCGTCGCCCATTTTGACTGGGAATTCAACGGCAATTTGAGACTTGGCATATTTGTGTTCAATGACAAGTCGTTTTTCTACCGTTTGACGTACGTATTCCTCCGGCGTTTCCTTTCGGATTGTACCATCTATATAGTCTCTGACCTTACCGTCAGGAGTTATCAAAATAGTTTCTGCCATAGTCGCAAAAAAAACAGATCCCTGTAGTATCTGAAGGCCGACCAAAGCCTGTAACGACTACAAGGGAGTTTTCAAAGTTTTCGGCTCTCGCCGTATGTCTTATTATTCTAACTGGACATTTTCAGATTGTCGTTACTTCGTAAATGCAAAATTACGAAAAGATGTTGAGGTGGACAATGGTTTATGCTAAAGAACATAATTGAAGAACCGCTGTCAAACAGAAGTGTAGATTCGATAAAGTAAGCCCCCCTATAGCGCTGTGACGCCTCTCGATGGTGTTGAAGTTTAGTGGAGTTTGGATCCGCTTCTGCGTGGCTTAGCTTTTGGTTCATTTCCGTATCAGAGGAGGGTAGCAAGCCGAACCTCAATCTTGGTGCTTACAAATATAGTAAATATCCCGCAGCGGTGAGGACTCGTTAAAATAATTCCGTATATTTGAATGAATTTTTGAAAACGTTTAACTATATATCATGACACGTATAAACAGATTATTCATCACGGTACTCTCGGTGATGAGTGTATTTTCAGCGGTAAACTCATCGGCTCAGTCACTAAAATTCAAAAACGACGGGACATTCAAAATTGTCCAGTTCACTGATGTGCATTGGAAACCCGGCAATCCTGCATCACTGGAGGCTGAGAGGTGCATGAATGCCATTCTGGACGCTGAAAAACCGGATATGGTGGTCTATACCGGTGATCTTGCCTTTGCCGCACCGGCAAGAGAAGCTGTGATTAGGGCGCTTAAACCAACGGTAGATAGAGGATTGCCCTTTGCTGTTACTTGGGGCAATCATGATGATGAATATGATGCTTCCCGTGAGGAACTTTTCAGTGTAATAGCATCACTGCCGGGAAATCTCACCGATTCGGTTGCCGGATTGTCCGGCGTGACTAACTGTGTAATACCTCTGCAGGCAAGTAATTCAGACTCAACGGCTAATCTCATATATATTATTGACAGTAACGGATACTCAAGTATAGAGTCGGCAAGAGGCTATGCCGGTATTCAGCCGGACCAGATAGACTGGTATCGTAAAAGCAGCAAGACTTGGACTGAGGCTAATGATGGGAAACCGTTGCCTGCAATAGCTTTTTTTCATGTGCCGCTCAACGAGGTAAACTTTGCTGCGTCAAATGAAAATTCAATTCTGAATGGCACTCGCAGGGAGAGAGCGTGCACTCCATCGGTTAATTCGGGTATGTTCTCGGAAATTTTGCGCTGTGGAGATATCATGGCTACATTTTTCGGTCATGACCATATAAATGACTATGCTGTTGCTCATCAGGGAATACTTCTTGCTTACGGAAGATACACCGGCGGTAAAACTGTTTATTGTGATATTCCCGGAGATTGCGGTGCCCGTGTCATAATCTTAAAGGAGGGTAAGCGGCAACTTGATTCCTGGATACGACTCGCTGACGGGAGTGTGCTCAACCGGATAAACTTTCCTCACGATTTTACACGCTGGAAGGCAATCCCCAATCAATGAGGCGATACAGTAAATGCAAGATGTTTTAGGATTTATTATAAGATATTGTTTTCCCCTCAGTTGTTATAATAGTGAAAGCCGATTGAAACTCGGCTGTTGAATCAGCAATTATACTAACTATAAAACAACATAATTATGGAAAAGCAGAAAAAATCCTATTACGTAAACATGATTGAAGCCGATGTTAAAGACAACGGCAAAGTTAAAATGAGTGAGGTTCTTAACTTCAACTTTGGTGGTCATCATGACATCGCTGAAATGGTTGAACGAGCTAAATCACTCGGATTCGCAAAAGATAAGCACGCTAAAGAATTTGTGCTTGCAATGCGATTTATGCATCATGTTATCAAAAAGAATTCAGACAATGCAATCTTTGCTGAATTTGCACCTCAGTTTGAAGAATTTAAGAAGAGCATTAAATCAAAGCTCGGCTGTGGTTGCGGATGTAAGTAATCTGCTTGCCTAATCGAATTAAAGGGGCGTACCTGATTGATTTTTTCATGACGGTATGCCCCTTTCCTTATAATATCGGATTATATCTTACAACGGTTGAAATCTCACGACCTCCTTATTGAGGGTCAGTCGCAAAACCCGGTTGAATTGTTAAAA
Source organism: Barnesiella sp. (assembly GCA_014800945.1). Taxonomy (GTDB): domain Bacteria; phylum Bacteroidota; class Bacteroidia; order Bacteroidales; family Muribaculaceae; genus Paramuribaculum. The sequence goes on from JAAVFD010000031.1 coordinate 66,440, forward strand.
AACTACCCGAGTGTGGAATATTTTTAGGCACATAGTTTTGATAGTCTGAAAAGGAAGAAAGGTATATCTGTTACGCCCCTGAAC
>JAAVFD010000032.1 GCA_014800945.1 Barnesiella sp.
ACTCAAAATTTTCCGTGATGACTTCCGGAAATACCGTTTTCAATACTTGCCATTGTTTCATGACACAAAGTTAATTATCTTTGCCCTGATTTTAACAACCACCTTTTTACATTGACCCGATTTTTCATATTAATATATAATATAGGTGTAGGTATATGTACCGGATTTTTTGTAATTTTGGGGGCAGAATAAAATAATAAAAATAATATGTACAGAACTAAGACTTGCGGAGAACTGCGACTCGCTGATGCGGGTTCTAAAGTTACACTTGCCGGATGGGTGCAACGCAGCCGAAAAATGGGCGGCATGACATTTGTTGACCTGCGTGACCGATATGGTATTACACAGATTGTTTTTGACCAGGATAATGCCGCACTATGCGATGAAGCAAACAAGCTCGGCAGAGAATTCGTTGTTCAGATTACCGGAAAAGTAGCCGAGAGAACAAGCAAGAATCCCAACATCCCTACCGGAGAAATTGAAATACTTGCTGAAAGCATCAAAATTCTCAACCGCAGTGATGTACCACCATTTACCATTGAGGACAATACCGATGGTGGTGATGACCTGAGAATGAAATACAGGTATCTTGATCTTCGCCGCTCATGTGTGCGTAAAAATCTCGAACTTCGCCACAAAATGGCTTTTGAAATCCGCAGATATCTTGACAACCACGGATTTATCGAGGTTGAGACTCCTGTACTGATCAAATCAACTCCTGAGGGTGCACGTGACTTTGTTGTTCCGTCGCGCATGAATCCCGGTGAGTTCTATGCACTCCCCCAAAGCCCCCAGACCTTCAAGCAACTTTTGATGGTGAGCGGATTTGACAGATATTTCCAGATCGTAAAATGTTTCCGCGACGAAGACCTGAGGGCTGATCGCCAGCCGGAGTTCACTCAGATTGACTGCGAGATGAGCTTTGTTGAGCAGGAAGACGTCCTCAATATGTTTGAAGGATTGGTAAAACACATCTTCAAATACGTAAAGGATATTGATTTTACAGAACCATTCCCACGCATGACATGGGCAGACGCCATGAAGCTTTATGGCAGCGATAAGCCTGACACTCGTTTCGGAATGACTTTCGTTGAAATCAAAGATCTCACAACAGGTGCAGGATTCGCTGTTCTCGATGATGCTGAATATGTTGGCGCAATTGTAGCTCCCGGTTGTGCCGGTTACACAAGAAAACAGCTCGATGCCCTGACAGACTATGTAAAGCGTCCCCAGGTTGGAGCCAAAGGCATGATGTGGGTTAAATATGAAGAAGACGGCTCCATTAAGAGCAGCGTAAGCAAATTTTACTCGGACGAGCAATTGAAAAAATGGCTTGATAGAGCTCAGGCAAAACCCGGAGACCTCATGCTGATTCTTGCAGGACCTACTATGAAGACAAGAAAACAGCTTTGTGAGCTGCGTCTCCATGTAGGCTCTGAACTCGGACTCCGTGATCCGCAGAAATTCTCATGCCTATGGGTTATTGATTTCCCTCTGTTTGAATGGGATGACGAAACTCAAAGATATTACGCAATGCACCATCCGTTCACAGCGCCCAACCCTGAAGATGTGGATATGCTTGACAGCGATACCGGCGCGGTTCGTGCAACAGCCTACGATATGGTTGTCAACGGCAATGAACTCGGTGGTGGCAGCATAAGAATACACGATTCTGAACTACAGGACAAAATGTTCCACCTTCTCGGACTCTCCGAAGAAGAGGCACGCTATAAATTCGGATTCCTTATGGATGCCTTCAAATATGGTGCGCCCCCTCACGGCGGACTCGCATTCGGATTTGACCGATTCGTGTCTATACTCGCAGGGCTCGACTCTATCAGAGATGTTATTGCGTTCCCGAAAAACAATTCCGGCCGCGATATGATGATTGATGCACCTTCCGCAATCGATCAGAGCCAGCTTGATGAACTGAAAATAGACATTGTCAAGGAAGACTGATTGTGCGTATTTCAGACGTAATAAAAACTATTGAAGATTTTGCACCGCTATCACTACAGGAGCCTTATGACAACTCCGGAGTGCAGATCGGCGGCAATCTTCATGATGAATGCACAGGTATTCTTCTTGCCGTTGACCCGACACCGGCGGTTATTGCGGAAGCAAAAAAACTGAACTGCAATCTCATCATTACCCATCATCCCCTGCTCTTCAAAGGACTGAAGTCCATAACCGGCTCCAGTCCTGTTGAACAAGCGGTGATTGATGCAATTCGCAGCGGTGTCACGCTGTATTCGGCGCACACTTCATTAGACAGGTGCGCGGGAGGGGTTTCCTACGTAATAGCAAAGATACTCGGTCTCCAAAACATCCGCCCGCTTGAGGCTACAGACAATCCCATGATTGGACTCGGAGCTATAGGTGAGCTTGACAAGGATTATACACCTGCTGAATTTATAACTCTTGTCAAAACTGCATTTGGCTCACCGGTTGTCAGACACACCGCATTTTCACCGGACTGCACAATCAGAAAGGTTGCCTTGTGCGGTGGCAGCGGTTCATCTTTAATTCCGGACGCTATTGCAGCAGGAGCACAGGCTATGGTTACCTCTGACACAAAATATCATGACTTTGTTGACTATTCCGAAAGGATTCTCATTGCCGATATCGGACATTTTGAAAGTGAGAAATGCACTAAAAACATTTTTAGCAAGGTCATTAAAGAAAAATTTCCTAACTTTGCACACCTGTACAAAGCTACGGAGAACAACCCGATAAACTATATGTAAGCGATATGGCTACAGCAGATAAAAAAAAGAACGAACAAAATCTTTCGGTTGAATCTCGCCTGAAATCTCTCTACGAGCTTCAGAGCATCCTTTCTCAGATTGACCGCATCCGCACAGTACGCGGCGAATTACCCCTTGAAGTGGCTGACCTTGAAGATCATATCATCGGACTCACCACTCGCGTTGAAAATTACCGCAAAGAAATTGAGGAACTTCGCAAGAAAACTGTTACGGAGAAAGAGAAAATCAACGAAGCGCAAGCTAAGATTGAAAAATACAAAACTCAGCTTGACAATGTGAGAAACAACCGTGAATTTGACCTTCTCACTAAAGAAATTGAGTTCCAGACTCTTGAAATACAACTCTGCGAAAAGCATATTAATGAGTATGCCCGCGTGATTGACAACAAGACTAACGATATCACCGCTACAGAAGAGCTCCTTCAGGATCAAAACCACATCCTTGCTGAGAAAAAAGCCGAACTCGAGGAAATTGTTTCAGAGACCAAGCAGGATGAGGAGAAACTCCGCGAACAAGCTAAAGCACTTGAGCCCAAAATTGATGCAAGAACTCTTACCGCTTTCAAGAGAATCCGTAAGAATGCAAGAAATGGTCTTGGTGTGGTTTACATTCAGAGAAATGCCTGCGGCGGTTGTTTCAACCGTATTCCCCCGCAGAAACAGGCTGAAATTAAAATGCACAAAAAAATCATCGTGTGCGAGTATTGCGGTAGAATCATGATTGACCCCGAACTCGCCGGAGTTGAGGAAACACCGTCAAAATAATTATTGACCGGATAACCTAAGAGGCTGTATCAAATCAAAATTGATACAGCCTTTTTTGGTTTGTTTGATTAAACAAATTCACTATTAAACACATTATTATTTACAAATGTGATTAATTATGAATGGTAAAGTCAAAGGAAACGTGGCGATGCTCGTTTCTAAAATTTTCTCAGGCTTTAATGAAAACGCCCTTCGTTTTCTATTGCCTAAATATATGAACGCGTGCACAGGAGTGTTTCTCAGAGTAGGTTTTGCAACTGCTTTTTTCTGGATATTGAGCTACTTCAAAAGAAAAGAAGCTGCCATAACCACTAAGAAACAACGACTTTACCTATTCCTGCTCGGACTTTTCTGCGTGTACGGATATATGTTTTTCCTCCTTAAAGGACTCACCTACACCACCCCTATATCATCTTCTATATTCATCAGCCTCCAGCCTGTCTGCGTCTTCATTATCTGTCTTCTTATAAAAACTGAAAAAGCAACCCCACTTAAAGTTATAGGAATCATACTCGGCGTTGCCGGTGCGGGAGTGTGTGTCCTCACTCAGAAAACAAGCGATGTTGCAAGCAATCCCGTGTTAGGCAATATCTTTTGCTTCGGTTCTACAATCGTTTACTCCCTTTACCTGATTTTTTCCAAGAAACTGCTCAAAAATATTGACAGCATAACAGTGTGCAAATGGACATTTCTCGGTGCCGCCTGCGCTGCGCTCCCTGTTGCACTCTTCACCGGATGGGATGCTCCGGTTCTAAAACTTGGAATCCTTTCGCTCCCTATGCTGGTTTTATTATTCGTTCAGATATTCCCATCATCAGTCAGCTATCTGCTTATCGATGTCGGACTGAAGAATCTTGCAGCCACAGTCGTAGCTCTATATGGCTCTGTAATCCTGATTGTAGCGGCGATTGCAAGTTACATTTTCGGGCAAGACCATTTCTCCTGGTGGCAAATTTTATCGATAATACTCATTATAATATCCATGTACCTCGTAGAATCACAGGAACAGAAAACAATTCCAACTAAACCATGATAAACGCCATCACTATACTGATAATCAACATAGATTTATATAAAAGAATACAGAAAAGGTACAAATTTTGATATGAGGGTAAAAAGTGTTTTCTTGCATAAGTTTTGCATTTTCAATGCATTTAGAAATATATGGGCTAATTATGTATTTCTGTATTAACACGACTCTTGCATAAACGATATTCTATTTATAATATACACATCGTGAAATAAGGCAATTTGGGGTATTGAATAGACAGTAAAGCCAATTTCTGCTCTTGTCAACCTCCGAAACCGGGCCGAGGGGTATCCCTTTGCAAGGGTGTTTTAGTCCGGACATAAGCAACGCGAATGTCTGACAAAAACACATCTTGCAGAAATCATTGAAACGGAAAAAGAGGATGCGTTCGGTGTACCTTCTTAACTAATATTTATCTTAGGATTTATAGATTGTAATGATGATATAAAATCTTCTTGATTCTTGGGAGAGACATAAACCCAGTTAGTTTTCCCATATTTTAATCCAATTCGTTTTGCGGACAATGCCGGAGAAGAAAGAATCGTTGATTTATGCGTTATGTCGGTAATTTTAGAAATTGGCAAATCCATTCGAAATAGAATACCACATCTAATATGTAATTTTACATCATTTATAGTATAATCGGTATGTAATAGCATATCATAAATCATGAGTAGACAAACACCCATAAAAGTTATGTCTATCAAGAGAACCCATGTGGATTTATAACACAGGTATATTGAACCAATGAATGCAATAGTCATACCCATGCAAAACCATATATACCACTTAGCTACTTTTGATTTATATATCTTATACATACCACAAGCTTGTTCATATTTAAGAAAGTATATCGTTTTTTTCAATACTACGGACTGAACAATGCCTATTCTACTACAAAATTACACAAAAGAGTTTGGACACAAGAATTCTATGCCCTGAAAATTTGTGAGTTACAGAGAACAAATAAGGGAAAAAAAAGACTTTTGGCCGTACAAATCATTGTGCGTTTACCGAAGGCGACCAGATTTTCAAAGGAGTTGAAATTGAGGTCGGAAAAAGAGATGTCCATAACTTGCTAATTTATACAGCGAAGTTATGGACCTTATGACGGTTGCGAAAAGACGTGGTTATTGCAGTTTGTTATATTGAGGTACTTCGAGATAATAAACGCTTTCACCCCATTCATCAAATTCTTTATTGTAGCCTACTACTCGGATTTCGTATGGTTTCTTAAAATGAGAATAAATATCGTTTGGAAGATAAGTCTGTATCAAATAGCAATCATCGTTTATGCTATTACCATTAGTATTAGGTAGCGATAAATGCTGCACAGACAATATATCTATCGGTTTGCCGTCAACATATACCTTGAAATCAATACATTGTGGAGCTACCGTAACATTTGTATTCTTTTCTTGTGCCGATTTATCCATAAAGTTTGGATCACGGATAACCTTTGTTACACTCATAGGTCGAGTATAAATAAGGAGCTCTTTTCGACCGCCATATTCAAAAAATGCTTTGGTGCCATAAAGTTCCATCTTGTCATAACGAATATTCAGAGTCAAGTCATTGTCAAGAATGACATTCCACGCCCAAAATTCAAGTTTCATTTCTTCAAGTGGCACCTGTTGCATTCTTGGATATTCGTTAACACGCATAGCCGCTATTGCCGCATAGCGACCTTTTGGAACACTGTCAAGTCTATAATACCCGTTGGCATCACTTAAAGTTTCATAGGCTTCGGAAAAATCAGGATTGTATATTATTATAGAGCAGGAATCCACAGGAGTCCCGTTGTAGTCAGTAACACGCCCAGTAATTGAAAAATTCTGTGCGTAAGATATACTGACAGTGATTATGGATAAAAGGAATATCAGAAAGCATTTCATAAATTATCTTATTTAGTAGCAAAATTACTGAATAGTTTGTGAGTATCAAAGAAATACCTCCCAATCGTTTACTCGGAAGCTGTTTTGCGATAGTTATATAATCCTATTTTTACCGTCTGAAGCCTCGGCTTTACACACGGTTCATTTCATCCAGGACTGAAAGGCTAATGGACGTGCAAACAATTTCAGGGTTTGGGCTGCGTTCCTTACATCGGGACTGTCCGCAATGTACTCCACAATCAGGTCACAGTATCTGCCTGATTGTCGTTTAGGGTCGGAAAACTCCATGTGGAATCCATTTGAAAGCTTTAGCTACTGCCTGTAGAAACTGCGGAAATAAATTTTGTAAATAAATTTTACTGCACATATTTGCAAAAATATGCAATCAAAAGTTACTGATTGTAATATTTTTTGTAAATTTGCACCCTAATTATAGAGTGGATTAATACATCTACATTACAGCATACTTATAATTTCAGTAAAATGAAGCTATTACAGGCGAAACTTTCTAAGTACACAGCGCCTCAGGAAGCTAAGGCTGCCGGTATCTACCCCTATTTCAGGGCTATTTCCAGCGAGCAGGATCCGGAGGTTGTGATTAACGGCAAAAAAGTGCTTATGTTCGGTTCTAATTGCTACTCCGGTCTTGTTAATGACCCGCGTATCAAGGAAGCCGCAATTGAAGCAACCCGCAAATATGGAACCGGTTGTGCCGGATCGCCTTTTCTTAACGGCACCCTTGACCTCCACAAGCAGCTTGAAGCAGCTATAGCCGAATATATCGGCAAGGAAGACGTCATGATATACTCAAGCGGTTTTGAGGTTAACCTTGGTGTTGTATCCGCCTTGACCGGCCGCGAAGACTACATTCTTTGGGACGAACAGGATCATGCCTCTATTATTGAAGGTCGCCGTTTGTCATTCAGCCAGTCACTGAAGTACAAGCACAACGATATGGAGTCGCTTGAAAAGCAGCTTCAGAAGTGTGAGCCTGACAAAGTGAAACTCATTGTAACAGATGGTGTTTTCTCTATGGAAGGTGATGTTGCAGACGTAAAGAAAATCGTTGAACTCGCTAAGAAATATGACGCCAGCGTGATGGTTGACGAAGCTCACGGCATCGGTGTCTTCGGTCCCGGCGGACGTGGTGTTTGTCATCACTACGGTGTTGCCGACGATGTTGATTTGATTATGGGTACATTCTCAAAATCATTTGCATCACTTGGTGGATTCATTGCTACTGACAAGGAAATCACAAACTTCCTTCGTCACCACTCTCGTTCATATATCTTCACAGCATCTATTACTCCCGCCTCCACAGCCGCTGCCCTAAAAGCAATGGAAATTATGCAGGCTGAGCCTGAAAGACAGGAAAACCTCTGGAAACTCACCAATTATGCGTTGGACGGATTCAGAAATATGGGCTGTGAAATTGGTAATACATCCACACCTATCATTCCGCTATTTATTAGAGATAACTTCAAGACATTTGCTGTGACACGCGATTTGTTTGAAGAAGGCATCTTCGTAAACCCGGTAGTTTCACCGGCGGTTGCTCCACACGACACCTTGATTCGCTTTAGCCTCATGGCTACACATACCAAAGATCAGGTAACTACTGCTCTTGAGAAAATTCAGAAAGTATTCAAGGCGCATAACATCATTTGATTGTAAAATCATAATTCAAACTATAAACAGAGGCTGTTTCAAAAAACTGAAACAGCCTTTTTTGTTTGTTCTACGAAAAATAAATTTGCACATTTACAAACTTTCATTTACCTTTGCGCCAACAAAAGCACCCAAATAAACTTTTATTATATAATTTGTAACTATGAAAAATTTCACCTTTGCCTTAAAATGGCACGAGATTCTTAAATCTTATTCTGAAGAGATTCGCAAAGAAGTCTATTTTGCCGCAATTGAATATGCTGCAACAGGAAAAATTCCTGATATTCAACCACTCGCGCGCATGGCATTCGATTTTATCAAATACGAGATTGATGAGAAAATGCGCCGGAGAGAGGCTCGTTTGGCAAAAAAGGCACAAAAAGAGGCTTCTGCCGCAAATGAAACAGCTGAAAATACAAAACCTGCGGACAATAACGTTGAGAAAATAATCGACACGTTTTACTCACAAGGACGGGTACCGGAGCCGGTAACGGTGACAAACGCAGGGGTTAATGTGTCAATGTCGAAGGAACGTATTCGCGACTTTGTGAGAGTGTGCGTCAAAGATATCATTAGCAAAGGACACAACCCCGAAAAAGACAATACCAAATTCATGGCAACACTAGGTAGCCTGGTATCCAGCCGCTACGAAGTACTACGTCAGGACCTTTTGTCACGTCGCCCAACACAGCAATTTACCGATGAGCAGTGGACCGCCTTATTGAGCAACGCACACAAGCATTTCGCTGCATAAACAGTCAGAAATTATCTCTGTGTTGAAAATTTGTCCCGACATTGATATTTAGCAGTTGAAAATAAGGTTGTATCTTTGCAGAAAAGAGTAGCACAATTTCTGAACCGATTATGATTACGCTCGCCATATTCAATCCCGAAACATTGGTAAATACTTTTTTGGACGCAGCGCCACTCACCGTCTATCTCATGGTATTCGGTCTGATGGTAATAGAAAGCTCATTCATTCCCTTTCCGAGCGAGGTAATAGTGCCACCGGCTGCTTATCTTGCGGCTACAAGTCAGGAAGTGAATATTGTGCTTATTGTGGTTATTGCCACTGCCGGTGCTCTCGGTGGAGCGCTTATCAACTACTATCTCTCTGTTTGGATTGGGCGTCCTCTGATTTATAAATTTGCTGATTCTCGAATTGGTCATGCTTGCCTTATTGACAGGCAGAAAGTAGATAAGGCTGAAAAGTATTTTGATGACCATGGAGCGGTGTCAACCTTCATTGGCAGACTCATCCCGGCAGTGCGCCAGCTCATTTCCATCCCCGCCGGACTGTCACGCATGAATATCGGTAAATTCGCGCTGTTCACAAGCCTCGGAGCATTGGTGTGGAACGGAATTCTTGCCGGTATGGGCATGTGGCTCGGCCATCTTGTGGACAGGCAGCACTTGCTCGCTAAGGTTGAGGAGTACAATTCATATCTCACCTACGGTGGAATTGCTCTCGGAGTGATATGCGTTGGCTTTATTGCTTGGAACGCCTTCAAAACACGTAAATAAATTTCTGAATATATATTATATGGTTAAAGTAGCCCCTTCTGTCCTCTCGGCTGATTTTGGAAAGCTTAATGATGACATTGAAATGCTCAATGCATCTGAAGCTGATTATATACACATTGATGTTATGGACGGTGTTTTCGTTCCTAACATTTCTTTTGGTTTCCCGGTTATCAAATCTATTGCCAAAGTAGCAAAAAAACCGCTCGATGTGCATCTTATGATTGTTGACCCACAGAGATATGTCAATCAGGTCAGAGACTGCGGAGCAGAGATAATGAATGTGCATGTGGAAGCCTGCACTCACCTGCACAGAGTGGTGCAGCAGATCAAGGCTGCCGGAATGAAAGCTGCGGTCACACTCAATCCTGCCACTCCGGTAGTTATGCTCGAAGACATTATTACCGATCTTGACATGGTTTTACTCATGTCGGTTAACCCCGGCTTTGGCGGACAATCTTTCATCCCAGGAACTATTAAGAAACTGCGCCAGACTGCGGAATTAATCAAACAGTCCGGCTCTAAAGCTGAAATTGAAATTGACGGTGGGGTGAATCTTGCTACTGGAGCGGAACTTGCCGCTAATGGCGCGGATATTCTGGTTGCAGGAAGTTTTGTTTTCTCAGCCGCTGAGCCTAAAGAAATTATTGCCGAACTCAGAAAATTATAATTATAACCTGAATAAACTCTAATCAAATTAAATGGATTCATTTGAAATTTCATCAGAAAACTATGATCCCACAACCTTGCATTCCTCCGGCGTGCGTCCCATGGAAACACAAGGTCAAGAAAAACCACACCCTGTGTCAGCTCAGCAACCCGCGGCTACATCAAGCAAACCGAGACCACAAACTGCAGAACCGGTTTTCAGTCCGGGTGAACGATGGAAAATGTTCCTCGGCATGGTGCTTATCGTTGCGGCTGTGTATTTGCTCATCGTGTCTATTTCATTTTTTTCAAGCGGTGCTGAAGACCAAAGTATCGTACAGAATATACCCTACAGTGATGTTTCAAACACAACTAAAGAAATAAGCAATACAGGGGGACCGTTCGGTGCTTTCCTTTCCAATATACTGATGTCGCGTTGGCTTGGCATCGGCTCATTTGTCCTGATTTTTTATCTTGGAGCTCTCGGAGTATCACTCGTAAAAATTAAACACTTCAATTTCTGGACGCTCACATACAAATGCCTCTTGTCTGCCATTGTGTTGTCCATACTCACTGGATTCATCACATATAGGATGACTTCATTTAATTATTGGGGTGGTAATCACGGGCGAGTTATAAACGAAATGCTTATCAAGCACACCGGTCTCTTGGGAGCCATTGCTGTTAACATCATACTGGTGGGCGCAGTTGTATTGGTCTATCTCAAGGAAATTGAATTTGCCTGGGATATGTACAGCACCAAACTAAAGGTCTATAAAGAAAAATTAGCAATAGAAAGAGCTAAGGCTGAGAAACGGAAGAAAACAACGGAAGAGAATCTGAGCCCGGAAGACATCAGTCAGGTTGCCCAAATGACAAATGACTCCAAAGAGACTTTTGAACCGAAAACAAAAGACATTGAAGTTTATCCCACATTGGAGAACTCATTGGGTAACAATGAGACATTTGACTCGAACAATCATACTGGATCAGTAATTGACGATATTCCTCAGCAGGTAAGAGCTGCAACACAACGCCCTACTTCAGTTTTTGCAGATGAGCCCGAACATATTTCGGTTGTTGACACTGACCGGGGTTCTGTTAGGCAGGAATTTGATAATCTTGATCGGGCGGAAATTAAGCATCCGATTGATGTTCAGCCTGAGCCCGTTCCACAGCAAGAACATCATGTGGATTCCGAAAGGATCCAAACACCGTTTATACCTGAACCGGAACCGCGGACTGAATACTCGCAACCACCGGTTCCCGAACCCCAGCCGGAACCTGAACCACAGCCGGATATTAAGATGATTGTGAATGTGCCGGAGACCGAGCATGAGGCGGAACACATTCAGTCTGAGTTTTATGACCCCACTGCTGAGCTTTCACATTTCCGCTCACCATCAATTGATTTGTTGGAAGACAGAGAGGTTAGGACCGACCATGTTGACCTTGCAGAGCAGGAGGAGAATAAAGCTCGACTTACTGAAACATTAAGTACATACGGTGTAAAGATTTCACACATAGAGGCTACAGTCGGTCCAACCATCACCCGATATGAGGTTATTCCCGCACAGGGAGAGAGAATCCGCTCAATCAAGAGCCTCGGTGATGACCTCGCCCTCAGCCTTGCGGCACTTGGCATTCGCATTATCGCTCCTATACCCGGTAAAGGAACTATCGGTATCGAGGTGCCTAATAAGGACCCGCAGATTGTAGGCATGAAAAGCATATTTGCTTCTGAAAAATTTCAGAACACTGAATATGAACTGCCTATTGCAATGGGACGCACCATTACTAATGAAATATACATAGCCGACCTTGCCAAACTGCCGCACCTGCTTGTGGCTGGGGCAACCGGTATGGGTAAATCGGTAGGTCTCAACGCTATCATAGCTTCTCTGCTTTACAAAAAGCATCCCGCGGAGCTCAAATTTGTGCTGATTGACCCAAAACGAGTTGAGCTCAGCTTGTATAGAAAACTGGAGCGTCATTACCTCGCTGCTCTGCCCGGAGAGGATGCTATTATTACAGACACGAGCAAAGTAGTGGCTGTATTGAATTCACTGTGTATCGAGATGGGCAACCGCTTGTCTCTGCTTGAGGATGCGGGAGTAAGAAACATCAAGGAGTACAACGCTAAATTTATTGCTCGCAAACTGAATCCGAACAAGCATCGGTTCATGCCATATATTGTGCTGATTATTGATGAGTTCGCTGACATTATTCTTACCGCCGGCAAGGAGGTGGAAAACCCGGTGAGCCGTCTCGCCGCTGTTGCGCGTGCTGCCGGAATACACCTTATCCTTGCCACTCAGCGTCCTGCGGTTAATGTAATCACCGGTGGTATCAAAACAAATATCCCAGGCAGAATTGCATTCCGTACTATCCAGAGTGTGGATTCTCGAACTATCCTTGACCGCACCGGTGCAGAGCAACTTGTAGGCAAAGGTGATATGATTTTCTCTAAAGATGGTGTACTGGAGCGAGTTCAGTGTGCCTTCATTGACACTGATGAAGTTAAGGCTATTTGTGACTCTATCGGTGACCAAATAGGCTACGATGGGCCGTACGACCTGCCGGAATTTATTCCCGCCGGAGATGCAGGATCCGCTAAAGGCGGACCGCTTACTGACCGCGATCCCCTCTTTGAAGAAAGCGGCAGACTCGTAATAGACTCCAACATGGGTTCTGCCTCAAACCTACAGCGCAAATTCAACATAGGTTATCCAAGAGCCGGTAAGATTATGGATCAGCTGGAAATTGCAGGTGTGGTAGGTCCCCCACAGGGAGGAAAACCGCGTCAGGTGCTGATGGATATGATGGCATTTGAAGAATATCTGCGCAACTCCGGATCCAACAAGTAACCCTACATAGTTGTTATAATGACGATGATGAGAAAATTATTAACAATAATCACCCTCTTTTTCGTTGCAGTCATAGGCTGCAGCGCAGCTGAGAATGCCTCGGGAATTCTTAAGGATGCTGCCGACAGGTTATACTCGGCTAAGAGCGTGGTTGCCACCTGTAGGATTTCCGCCAAAGGAGCTGCTTCAAACGCTTCTATCACTATGTCCGGCAACAAATTCACCATTAAGTCACCTGAAATGGAGATTTGGTTTGATGGCAAAAATCAGTGGGCTTACTCACCTAATACAGACGAGGTCAATCTCACTGAACCTACTGCCGAGGAACTGTGTCAGATAAATCCTTTGAGTGTTATTAACCGGTTTGCCAACAACTTCAAGGCATCATTACTGCCATCGGCTAAAGGAGTGAAAAATATAAGATTATCGGCAAAATCTGTCAAATCAGATATCTCTGTTGTTGATATTAGGCTCAATTCTGCAACACTCGCTCCTGAATTGATTAAGTTGCAACTTAAATCCGGAGAAATATTCACCATCACCGTTTCTTCTCTGAAATTCGGTTCTTCCTTGCCCGCAGGCACATTTACCTACAGTAAAAAATTACATCCGAATGCAGAAATAATTGACTTGAGATAATAACAACTAAAAGCAATATATTATGGAACCTACTAAAACAAAATGCCTTATAGTTGGCTCGGGACCCGCAGGCTACACTGCCGCCATATATACTTCACGAGCTAACCTTAGTCCTGTTATGTATGTCGGACACCAGCCCGGCGGACAGCTCACTACCACTACCGAAATTGAAAACTTCCCAGGCTACCATAACGGTGTGGCAGGTACGGAAATGATGGAAGACCTTAAAAAACAAGCCATCCGTTTTGGTGCGGATGTTCGAGATGGCATCATCACTTCTCTCGACTTATCATCTCGTCCTTTCAAGGCTGTAGCTGAGAATGGACAGGAGATTATTGCCGACACCGTGATTATCAGCACCGGAGCTACCGCCAAATATCTCGGCATTCCTGATGAAGAAAAGTACAAAGGTCTGGGTGTAAGCGCGTGTGCAACATGCGATGGCTTCTTCTACCGCAAGCGCAAGGTAGCCGTTGTTGGCGGAGGAGACACCGCCTGCGAAGAGGCTCTGTACCTCAGCAACATAGCTTCGCAAGTTTACATGATTGTGCGAAAAGACTTCCTCAGAGCATCAAAAGTTATGCAGAAGAGAGTCATGGAGAAAGAAAATATTGAAGTTCTTTTCAACACCAACACCGTAGGACTGTTCGGTGAGGATGGCCTCGAAGGTGCAGTTCTCGTTGAGAATAAAGGCACAGACAAAGAGCGTGAATACAAACTACCTCTCGACGGCTTCTTCCTCGCTATCGGTCATTCACCAAACACCGAGCTCGTAAAAGGTAAGATTCATCTTGACGAAGCCGGATATATTATCACCGAAGGACACACCAGTCTAACAAACATTCCGGGTGTTTTTGCCGCAGGTGATGTTGCCGATCCCCGCTACCGTCAGGCTATAACCGCCGCAGGAAGCGGCTGTAAAGCAGCTCTTGATGCCGAGAAATACCTCGCTGAAATCGGTGAATAGTCTCCCCTCCTCTATCTAATTAGAGCTATCCCCTCTATCCGATATAAAAAAGACTGATTCCATTTGTGGAATCAGCCTTTTTATTTGATTTCAGAATCACATTTTCCTAATCATATCCACAATTTCATATCAAACGATAATACATCAAGCGGAATATCAGGCAAAATCGGTCAGTCTATATAAATTGAATTTCTGAAATTACATCGCAAGCAGCTTCTCAATCTGAGCTTCAAGAGTAGCCTTAGTCTGAGAACCGGCAAGACGCAAATCACGAATCTGCTCACCATTCTTAAAGAACAGAATCGTAGGAATAGACATGATACGATACTCAGTACTCAAATCATTCTCCTCCTCAATATTATACTTACCTATTTTAACTTTACCTTCGTACTGAGCAGCAAGCTCCTCAATAACCGGAGCAAGACGCATACAAGGGCCACACCATGTTGCCCAAAAGTCAATTACCACCGGCTCGCCTGACGCGATAATGTCCTTCACAGTGGCATCTGTAAATTCAATAGCCATAACGTATTTATTTAGTTAATGATAAATCAAACACTTGATAATGTTCATCACCGAAACATGAACAATACCGCACAAATTTACCACATAATACCTCAAATCCCAAACAGACACAAAAAAAAGTGCCCGAAGCGTCGAGTACTTTTCATCATTAAATCAATGCAGATGATGTCCTTTTGTACCGAAAGAAATTGAAGCTCCTTCAGAAAACCACTCTGCAAACTTCTTAAATAAATATTTCATAGTAATTATGTATTTATAATTAAAACAACGTAACTAACAATAATGTTGAAAAAAAAACGCGCCCAATCGACACTGAATATCAACTGATTATTAAGATGCATAAAAGATTATAAAAAAAATAACCTCATAATATTTGGCGGAATAAAAAAAACTTCATACCTTTGCAACGCTTTTGAAAAGGAGATTCGCTAGCTCAGCTGGTAGAGCACAACACTTTTAATGTTGGGGTCCTGGGTTCGAGCCCCAGGCGGATCACAAGAAGGGTTTATCAAACCTAAGTAAACCTCTGAAATCTACTGATTTTCAGAGGTTTTTTCTTTGTCCTCGGTATCCGTACGATGTAAAATATTGAAATAGCCGGTGTACAAAAAGGGGGCAACAATTTTCAGTCTTCGCATTGCCACCTCAAACAGATTTCTTTTTTTGTAATTTTGCACTGTGAAAGAAGTCGATTTATACAAAAGTCAGAAACATAGGATTGCTATAAGTTTCTTATGTATGTTC
>JAAVFD010000033.1 GCA_014800945.1 Barnesiella sp.
CAAAGCTATAACGGCACCGGATTGACCGGCCGAAGCATTGACTCCGCTCGCAGATGATTCCGTAATACTGTGTTCCTGACTTTATCAGAATTGAACAGAAGCCGATTCTTTCGAATCTTTTCTCTTGACTCTTGTACTACTTCTTGTCTATTGTAAATCTTTCAATGTGCTCACGCTTTATTTCTCAAAAGCGAGTGCAAAGGTATAGCGTTTTTTCATAACTACCAAATTTGTTCAACTTAAATTCTGACACATTTTATAACCTCAACAGCGGATACCATTATTATTCAAATACTTATCCTCTCCAAGCTCACTCAATATTTAACCTTATTTAACACTATGAGCTATTCAAACAGCGATTATACTTTTTTATTTACATTATCTGAATATTTAACTTATGTCCTTTTGGTATCGAATATATTATATCTAAATTTGTACTCACACTAAATCTTATAACCACACATTAATAAATATATATAAGATATGACGCCTTTTATCCACCTTCATGTCCACACCCAATATTCGCTACTTGACGGCCAAGCATCTGTTTCAGCTTTAATTGACAAAGCTTTAGATGATGGAATGTCAGGCATTGCAATAACAGACCATGGCAATATGTTCGGCATCAAGGAAGCATATAACTATGTTAATGGTGGATGCATGAAAGGTTACAAAAAAGCGCTCGAGAAAGCCGAGGCTAAGGGGGATGAAAAATCTATTGAAAAATTCAACAATAGAATCAGTAGAATAAAATCTAAAGATTTCAAACTAATTATCGGTTGTGAAATGTATGTTGCCAAAGGCTCTTTACTGGACAAAACCGATAAACGCGATATTGGAAGACACCTTATTGTTCTTGCTAAAAACCAGACAGGATATAAAAACCTCATCAAATTAGTAAGTAAAGCATGGACTGAAGGATTTTACACTCACCCACGAACGGATAAAGCTGAAATTGAAAAGCATAAAGACGGATTAATTATCGCCTCTGCATGCCTTGGTGGTGAAATTCCGCGACTTCTTCGCGAAGGGAAGAAAGCAGAAGCTGTGGAGAGCGTTAAATGGTGGAAAGAGACCTTTGGAGATGATTACTACATTGAGTTGCAAAGGCATCGTACCAGTGCACCCGGTGGAAACAACGAGGTTTATGAGATTCAGAAAACGGTAAATGCAGACCTGATTGAGATTGCGAGATCGCTAAATATCAAACTGATTGCGACAAACGACGTGCATTTTGTAAATGAATCTGATGCAGAAGCTCATGACAGGCTTATTTGCGTAAGTACAAACAGCAATCTCACCGATCCATCAAGGATGAGATATACCAAGCAAGAGTGGATGAAAACTCAGGGCGAAATGAATGAAATTTTCGGCGACATACCTGAATCACTCGAAAACACCTTGGATATTCTTGGAAAAGTGGAAAGCTACTCAATTGACCACGGTCCCATTATGCCATTCTTTAATATTCCCGAAGATTTCGGAACCGAAGAAGAATATCGCTCCAGAATCACAGAACAGGAACTCTTTGATGAGTTTACCAGAGACGAGAACGGCAATATTGTTCTCTCACAAGAAAAAGCCGAGGAGAAAATTGAAAAACTCGGAGGATATGACAAGTTGTACAGAATCAAATTAGAGGCTGATTACCTTGGCAAGTTAGCTTACGAAGGAGCTGCACGCAGGTATGGCACTCCCCTATCTCCGGAACTTGAAGAACGCATCAAATTTGAGCTGCACATTATGAAAACTATGGGTTTCCCGGGATACTTCCTGATTGTACAGGATTTCATAAATGTAGCAAGACATGAGCTTGGAGTCAGTGTCGGACCCGGACGTGGCTCAGCAGCCGGTAGCGCCGTTGCATATTGCCTTGGAATCACTCAGATTGATCCGGTTAAATATGACCTCCTTTTTGAGAGATTCCTCAATCCGGACCGTATTTCACTACCCGATATCGATATCGACTTTGATGATGACGGTAGAGCTGATGTATTGCGATATGTCACCGAAAAATATGGCGAGGAGAAAGTCGCGCACATTATCACATATGGCACAATGGCTGCAAAAAGCGCCATAAAAGATGTTGCGCGAATAGAGCAGCTGCCTCTTAGTGAAAGTGACCGTCTGACCAAACTCATTCCGCGTCGTATGCCGGAAGTTAATGGAAAAGCACTTGATCCGACACTTGCCAACTGCTATGAATATGTTCCTGATTTTAAGAATGAGCTTCACAGCCCGAATCCCCTTGTTGTTGAAACTCTCAGATACGCTAAGGAGCTTGAAGGCAATGTGCGAAATACCGGTGTGCATGCCTGTGGGGTAATCATTTGCCGAGACGACATAACCGACTGGGTGCCCGTTAGTACTGCTGTTGACAAAGCCTCTGACTCCAAAGAGAAATTCATCGTTACACAATACGAGGGCAAGGTAATTGAAGAAACCGGTCTTATCAAAATGGACTTCCTGGGGCTTAAAACGCTAAGCATCATCAAGGAAGCAGTTTCCAACATAAAAAGAACACGCAACACTGAAATCGATATGGATAATATTCCTATCGACGACAAAGCGACATATCAATTATATTGCGAAGGTAATACTGTTGGCACATTCCAATTTGAAAGTGCCGGAATGCAAAAATACCTCAGAGAGCTTCAGCCGAGCACATTTGAGGATCTCATAGCCATGAATGCGCTTTACCGTCCGGGACCTATGGACTATATACCGGACTTTATTGCACGCAAGCATGGAAGAGAGCCTATTGTATATGATATTCCTGAGATGGAGAAATACCTCAAGGACACCTATGGGGTAACCGTTTATCAGGAACAAGTCATGCTTTTATCCAGACTCCTCGCCAACTTCACTCGCGGGCAGAGCGATACCCTGCGAAAAGCAATGGGAAAAAAACTCATAGACAAGATGAATGAGCTGGAAAAACTATTCATGGAAGGTGGGCAGGCTAATGGGCACAAACCGGAGGTTTTGTCGAAAATATGGAACGACTGGAAAAAATTCGCATCATACGCATTCAACAAAAGTCATGCTACTTGCTATAGCTGGGTCGCTTTTCAAACAGCATATCTTAAAGCTAACTATCCGGCTGAATATATGGCTGCGGTGCTTACAAGAAACCGCTCGGATATCAGCAAACTCACTGTCTTTATGGAAGAATGTAAGAGAATGCACATAAATATCAAAGGTCCCTGCGTAAATGAAAGCTTTTCTGAATTCGGTGTTAACCCTCAAGGCGATATCCGATTTGGACTCGCCGCTATAAAAGGTATTGGCGAAAACGTCGTAACCTCCATAATTTCAGCCCGCGAGTCGGGAGGAGTATTCAAATCCATCTACGATTTTGTTGAAAGAGTAAATCTTAGTGCGGTAAACCGACGAACAATTGAATCACTTGCTTATGCAGGAGCATTTGATTGCTTTCAGGACGAAGTGCACCGAGAGGATTTCTTTGAAAAAAACGCTAAAGGAGAAAGCTTTGCTGAGTCACTCGTCAAATATGGACAGTTATTGCAGGTTGATAAACAGAACCGCGGAATGTCTTTATTTGGTGAAGATGATTCTGATATAACCTCAGCAGGCAGACCGGCAGTCAATCCCTCTATTCCATGGAACAATGCCTTTAAACTCCAAAAAGAGCGTGAACTCGTCGGAATATATCATTCTGCACACCCCCTTGACCCATATTACGTTGAACTCACTTATGCTATGAATCCTCTAAAGGATTATAAAGCTGAAAACGTCATTGAGAACAGCGAATATACTTACGGAGGTTTTGTTGTTGACTTTTCCACAAAACAAACTGCCAAAGGCAACACTATGGGCATAATGAAACTTGAAGATATGTCCGGAACCGCTGAATTTACTTTCTTCGGCAAAGATTACATAGAGTTTGCCAAGTTCGGAGTCCCAAATACAGCCATCTATATCAAAGGTCGTTACACCAGAGACAAAGAACAGCGCCTAAGATTCAATATCGCAAAAATCGGACTATTGAATGATTTACGTGGAAGACTTATTAAAGGTATTGTCCTAACTATGGATTTCCCACAATTAAACAACACCACTATGGGTGTTTTATCAGATCTTGTGGATAAAGAAAAAATCGAGGATGAATCCAAAGGCTCTCTCACTATCAAGGTCTTTGATAATAATGCCAACAGAATTCTTCGTTTTGACTCCCCATATTCAATGCCATTGGATAGAAAATCTCTTGAAGCCATTGGAGAACTTGGCATTCAATTTAAGATTGAAAAGGCAGAAGAAGTGGCTTAATCATTTCAAAATCAGAAATAAATTGCATTTCTTATTTGAAATAAATTGTAAATGAGGTATATTTGCCGCCATTATTGCTTGTAAGCGATTCATAAAATGAAATTTATAATTCATATCGCTATCTTAACACTCGTTTTTACCGGTTGCGCAAACAAACATTCCGGCATCAATGGACTCACAGATTCAGATAAAACGAACCCTCGAATAGCTGAAGATGTGTCCACACCACTCCCCGACACTTGTTTTACATCAGCATCGGAAATAGAGTTTGTGATTGACATTATGAGTGACTCTTCTGCCGGCACAATCAATAATTTATCAGACCTGTATGCAAAAGCTCCGGGAGCTCTGACCTTTAGAAACGGAGTTTTTAGACAAGCCGATTTTGGTGGTAGAATAAGTGGAACTCCGGACACTATTATTGTTGATTGGATGTTTGAAACGGATGTTGACACCACTGAGACATCATTTGGCAAGTGGGGAGGCGGAACTGGTTGGACCGGACAACCGCTTTATATAGAATGGCCTGACAGCTGCGTTTACAGTTTTAGAAAAAACGGAACCCTGACAAAAGATTTCAATAAAAAAGAAATAATATTTGCTTCACTTTCAGGTAACGTTTATTTTTTAAACTTTGAAAACGGCAAGGAATCGCGTGAAAATATAAATGTTTCTAATCCTATAAAAGGCACCCCTTCACTCGACCCGACATTAAATGGGAATCTGTATGTTGGACATGGAATCCCGGCCCACTTCCCGTTTGGAGCACTGACAATTAATCTATTCACCCATAATATCACTCAGGTTTTCGATAGAGATAACACAGCATGGAGAGGATGGGGTGCATACGACTCATCTCCTTTGCGAATAGGACAATTCCTGTTTCGCCCCGGCGAGAATAATACGCTCTACAAATATTTTGTTAAACCCGGTAACCTAACCCTTCATTCCAAGTTGCGTTACAAAATAAGCGGTGCGGCTCCGGGTATAGAATCTTCTATGTGCTCTTATCTAAATTATGGGTACATCTGTGATAACCATGGTAATATCATCTGTTTAAACCTCAATAATCTTAAACCGGTGTGGCTGTATAAGCTTGGTGATGACATAGATGCCACACCTGTTCTGGAAGTTGAAGATGGAAAACCATATTTATATGTAGGATGTGAAGTTGATAAACAAGGTGCCGGTGAAGCCAGATTCGTTAAACTTGACGGTATAAATGGTAACAAAATATGGCAAACAGCTATAGAGGGAAAACGTGTGGACATATATGAAAAGCATTTTGACGGTGGTTTTTATGCATCTGCACTACCGGGGTACGGAAATTGCTCTCACCTAATTTTTTCTAATTGCGTGAGAAACACCAAAGGTCAGAACGGTGAACTTGTTGCATTTAATAAGAAATCAGGTAATATTGAATACTCTGTGCCTCTTAAATACTATTCATGGTCATCACCCGTTGGATTTATTAACGAAAATAATGAGATGTTCATACTCACCGGTGATTCCGCAGGAAACTTATACTTGATTAACGGAATATCCGGGAAAGTTTTAACTACCTGTAAAATTGGCAGCAACTTTGAGTCATCGCCTGTTGTGTCCGGAAATTCTGCCGTTATAGGTTCAAGAGGAAGACATATTTTCAAAGTTTCAATACATTGAGAACACGCATTTACATATTAACTATATTCTGGACTATTTCAATAATTTGCTCTAAGTTACAGGCACAGAAGATAACCGCATATAATGATTCTGTCCCAAATACTTACAATTTCTGGTTGTACACACCCGATAGAACCATTGATGATGAAATAGAACCGAAGCCGGTAATAATCTTTCTTCACGGGGCAAGTTTATGTGGCAGAAACCTTGAAATGGTTAAAAGATATGGCACCATTGATGCTATCGAAAAGGGACGAAATATAGATGCTTATGTTATTGCCCCACAAAACCCCGGAGGTCCTTGGAATCCTAACAAATTGATGCAGATCCTTGACTGGGTCAGCGACAATCACAATATTGATTATGACCGAGTTTATGCTATCGGCATGAGCCTGGGGGGATATGGCACGATAGACCTTGCAGCTGCATATCCTGACCGAATTGCAGCTGCCATAGCCATGTGCGGCGGAAGTACCGTGTCAGATTTATCTTCTCTCAATGATGTTCCGCTATGGATTATTCATGGTACTGCTGACAGGGCTGTTAGTGTTCAGCAGAGCGACAAGGTTGTTGCTGAAATGAGGCAGGCAAACACAGAAACTCCTCGACTTAGATATAACAGGGTGCAAGGAATGAATCACTCACGCCCGGCTCGAATGTTCTATCTAACTGAAAGTTATGAATGGCTGTTCCGACACACACTAAAAGATGAGAACCGGGAAATCGCACCCTCTTTTGAACTCACTGATGAAGTATTGCAGAGCGCTTATATCGGGCTCAAAAGCATCAAGCGAAGCGGTAAAACTACAAAAAGACGCGCAACTCGGCGTAAGCGAAAGTAATCAGAATATGTATATATAAAAAAAGTTGCACTCCATTTTTGAAGTGCAACTTTTTTATTGATATGTAATATTTATTTGAAAATATACTGACTTGAGATTGATTCGTGATTGTGAATGCGACGAATTGTATCCGCAATCAGTTTTGCCACGCTCAATATGGTTGCTTTTTTACACTCCTTATTAAAAGGAATAGAATTTGTAAAAATCATTTCTGTCATCGCACAATTATCCACTCTTTCGCTTGCAGGATCACTCATTATTGCATGAGAAGCAAGGGCTCTTACTGATTTAGCACCTTTTGACATCATCAAATCTGCTGCCTTGGTAATTGTACCCGCTGTATCCACCATGTCATCAATAAGAATCACATTCTTATCTTTAACATCTCCGATTACAGTCATAGATTCTACCACATTAGCTTTTGCTCTCTGCTTATGACAAAGGACCAAGGGTACATCAAGATATTTAGCATAAGAGTTTGCCCTTTTTGCACCGCCTACATCCGGAGTTGCAATAACCATATCTTCCAGTTTCAGGCTTTCGATATAGGGGATAAACACTGATGAAGCATAAAGGTGGTCAACAGGAACATTGAAGAATCCCTGAATCTGATCGGCATGGAGATCCATGGTAATTACCCTGTTTACTCCTGCTGCGCTCAGGAGGTCTGCCACAAGTTTAGCTGCGATACTAACTCTCGGCTTATCCTTTCTGTCCTGACGAGCCCATCCGAAATAAGGAATAACAGCTATTACACTGTGGGCAGATGCTCTCTTGGCTGCGTCAATCATCAGGAGAAGTTCCATCAGATTATCCGAGTTAGGGAAAGTTGACTGCACGAGATATACTTCACAGCCACGTATAGGCTCTTCAAACGAAACCTCAAATTCTCCGTCTGCGAAATGCTGAATATTCATTTCACCGAGTTTCATACCGAGGTTTTTGCAAATTTCTTCTCCCATATAGCGGGACTTGGTACCCGCAAAAATCTTGATGGGATGGTTCACTGAGTTCATAAAACTACTATTTCGTGTTATTATTCTGCAAATTTAATCTAAAAAATCCGTGAGATAAGTTAGGATACGATATTTTTTTCTTCAAGCGGTGTAATATTTTTATGCTTCACCTTCCAGATTACCGCACCCCAAGGTTCTACAAATGTTTCAAATGGCTTGGAATCAGCAATATGCTTAACAGCTTTCTTATTCGTTAGTAATTCAGTCATTCTTGCCTTTCCTTTGGGTATTTGAAGCATATCAAAGGCGTGTTGTGGAAGATTTATTTTCATATCGCAAGAATCGTTACTGAAATTCACCGCTATTATTATTGTTTCATCAGCAAGATTTCTCATAAAAATATACTGCCTGTGTGGATTTACAGTAGGATTCTCGTAATTAACATACATCAAATCGAAAAATCTACCATGTGCTATAGCCTTTTCTGAATTGCAAAGACTAAGAATGCGGGCATATTTTTCTCGCAACCACTTCTGCCGGTCCGTTAGATTTTCATCTGAAGGCACTCCATTATTGAGCCAATTACGAATAGTTTCAATACTCCAATAATCATATATTGTTGTTCTACCGTCATATCCACTGTACCCTTCTGATTCTGTAGCCGATTCTCCAAGCTCCTGCCCCATATATATCATCATGGCTCCCGAACCTATCATGGAACTTACTACAAGTGAAGGCACCACTTTTGCAGCATCCCCGGCATAAAAATTAGAGCCGAATCTCTGCTCGTCATGGTTCTCAAGGAAATTCAGCATATTATTACCTACCCCCTCTACTGTTTGCCAGCAACCGGTTAATTGGGCTGCAGAATAATTTGCTGTTTGAATTCCTCTTAAAGTGTCATAAAGATTTACCTTGTCATAAAGGTAATCAAAACCACCTATATTAATAAAGTTACGATATAATCCTGTTTCATATAATTCAGCTATGAAAATAACATGAGGGTAATGTTGCTTCACAGCGGCAATAGCCCATTGCCAAAACTCAAGAGGCACCATGTGCGCCATATCGCACCTGAATCCATCAACTCCCTTAGATGCCCAATACATTAAAATGTCAAACATTTTATGCCATGTGTCAGGTATCGGATTGAAATGATGGCTACCATTAGAGTAATCAACCCCATAGTTCAACTTGACTGTATCATACCAGTCATATTGCCCCGGAAATGCAGAAAAGCAATCATTTCCGGTTGCTTTTGCCGGGAATTCCACATAAGCATCTTTTCCGGAACCCATGTCAACAGACGGAGCAAACAATTGGCGTGTGACATAGTAGAAATTATTATTTGGACTAAATCCCAATCCATTATCATCGTTAGCTCCGAAATCTTCAACTCCTTCAGGAGCCGCATCAGAATGATACTGACGGGCTACATGGTTAGGTACAAAATCAATAATCACCTTCATACCTGAATCATGAGTCCTTGTGACCAGATTCTCAAACTCCTTTATTCGGTCCGGAACACTTTCAGCAATATCTGGATCAATATCATAATAATCTTTAATGGCATAAGGTGAACCGGCAAGCCCTTTTACTATATGGGGATTATCTTTGGCAATACCATATTCAGAGTAATCACTGCACTGTGCATGTTCAAGAACACCAGTGTACCAAATATGTGTTATACCAAGTTCTTTTATAGAATGTAAAACTTCTTTAGTAATACTGTTTAATTTTCCGGCACCATTTCTTGAAATTGAACCTCCCGGCACACAGTCTGTAATATAATTGGTAAATAATCGAGGAATTAACTGGTATATTATTGGTTTACTATCCATATAAAATTGATTCTTATTTATTTATATCTCCTTTATTATTTTCTGATTTAGCCGGTAGTTTGAATCCATTCGCAACCAAAAACTGCATTGTGTCACGATATCCGCTTTCAAACACCTTTTCTATTTCCTTCAAGTTGAAAACTTTATATCTGGCTATTTCTTCATTTCTTATGACTATATCACATATCTCCATATCGTGAATCACATTTGTCTTTGCCATCAGCTCATAAGAGCGCATTGCTATATCCACTATACCATTACCTACTGTAATTTTAGACAGAGGAGAACAATTCACACCTATTAAATATTTACATCTATTTCTTATTGACCAGGCGGGTAAATTGTGTAGTACGCCACCGTCAACATATCTTACTCCATCTATAACCTGAGGTTTGAAAACGATAGGGATACTACACGATGCGGCAACTCTTTCGGCTAATGGTCCTTTTTCAAAAATAACTTTGGTGCCCTCATCAAGATTTGTAGCACCAATAACTACCGGTATAGGCAAATCTTCAAGATTAGCATAGGGAATATGCTTACGCAGAAAGTTTTTAAACTTATCCAATCTGAATAAGCCATCCTTTGGCATAGAAAATTCACAGAAATCCGAAAAACGGCAATCACGGAAAAGTTCAACCATTTTTTCCGGTTCAATTCCGGCGCTGAACATCACAGCAGCAATAGATCCGGCACTCACTCCGGCTATTATATCCGGTTTAATACCTACCTCCTTCAATGCCTTTATAGCACCGGCATGTGCAAAACCTCTCGCACCGCCACCGCTAAGAACTAAACCCGTACGAAATTCCGGTCCCAAAATTCCGAATAAGTTCTTTACTATTTTTAATTTGCCTGTCATCTATAAAAGAATTAGAACTCATTGACAAAAGTAATAATTTTTTTACTAATTTTGCGAAAAATAACAAGCTATTAAAAGCAATATTAGCACAAATAAGTAAAGTAATGGAAGAAGAACAACAGCCCAATAACGAGTACGATGCTCCTTCTGAGACTATAAGCTTTAATGACCGAATTAAAGCTTTGAAACAAAACATTATAGACAAGTACACATACTGCACAACCGGAGTATGGAGAGATTCACGAACTACCTGGAAAGTTGAAACCGTTAAGATAATCAATCTTTCCGTGAGGAGTTTTCTTGATAGAGATCTGCAATCACAAGCGTGTGCTATGGCATTCCGCACCATTCTTGCTCTTGTTCCGGCGCTGGCTCTCCTGCTTGCTATCGGACGTGGATTTGGATTTCAGGAACTACTTAAAGAGCAACTTTACTCATATTTCCCATCTCAACGTGAAATTCTGGGCGAAGCATTCAATTTTGTAGATTCATATCTAAATCAAGCATCGGAAGGTATTTTTGTAGGTGTTGGTATTCTCTTCTTACTCTGGACTTTGATTAGCCTTTTGATGAGTGCGGAAGACACATTCAACACTATTTGGAACGTACATGGCAGAACATTAATGCGTAAAATGACCGATTATATCGCAATTTTGCTCGTATTGCCTATCCTTATGATTTGCAGCGCAGGTCTGACTCTTTTAATGTCGAATACACTTCAGCATATTATACATGTTGATTCTCTTCGCCCGGCAATAGACTGGTTGTTAGATTTAGGTAGTCTTGTTTTCACTGCTCTCTTCTTTAGCGGTGCATACATGCTTATTCCCAACACTAAGGTGAAATATAAAAATGCATTTATAATTGGTCTGATTGTTGCTGTTGCATTTCAGTTATTGCAATGGCTGTTTGTCACAGGTCAATTATATGTTACACGATATAATGCGATATACGGTAGTTTCTCTTTCCTCCCGTTGTTCCTCATCTGGCTTCAACTTGTATGGCTCATCACTCTGATTGGCGCATTATTATGCTATGCATTGCAAAATGTCGGCTTTTATAATTTCTTTATTGACTCAAAAGACATATCAACCGCATACTACCGGAAAGTTGTATTAGGGGTTATGACAGTTATATCAAAACGTTTTTACGCTGATATGCCAGCTTTAACAGCCGGCGAACTGTCAAAGCAGTATTCATTTCCTATGAGTCTGGTTAATACTATCATCCCAATTCTTCACAGTGCCGGATTGATTTCATTCCTAAAACCAACAGGTGATACAGATGATTGTCCCATACAACCTGCACTTGATGTCAGCACACTGACATGCGGAGAAGTTTTGAAGAAAGTTCAAAACGTAGGTTCTGCCAATTTTATTCCGGAGTTTGATGAAAATTTCAAGGAACCAAACGAGCTCTGCGATGAAATAACTACAGAAATGGTTGATATGGCAGACAACGTAAAAATAATATCGTTCAATATACAACTTTAATCAAGCAACGTTATGAAAAAAGTAATTTCTACTAAAGCTGCTCCCGCAGCTATTGGTCCTTACAGCCAGGCTATTGACCTTGGTAACATGGTATTTATCTCCGGTCAGATTCCCGTTAATCCCGCAACCGGTGAGATTCCTGAAGGCATCAAGGCTCAGACAGCACAGAGCATCAGCAATATCAAAGCTATTCTTGCTGAAGCAGGACTAAGCATTGACAACGTTGTCAAAACAACAGTATTCCTCGCCGACATGAGCCTTTTTGGCGAAATGAACGAAGTTTATGGAGCTGAATTCACTGATCCCTATCCCGCCCGTTCAGCTGTTGCCGTTCGTGAGCTTCCCAAACAGGTACTCGTTGAAATCGAAACAATCGCAGTTCGATAAATTCTATCTCCAATATAAAATAAATAAGGTGTTACTGATGTAACACCTTATTTATTTTATATACTGATATACTAAATACAGCTTGCGAGAAAATCAGCTACTATAAAAGTTGAACCGCCAATAAATATTGAATCGCTATCAGACGTTCTGCTTAATACGGCATCGTAGGCTGCCTGCACGGACGGATAAGCGCTCCCCTCAATACCATGCTTAGTCGCCAAGTGTTTCAATTCTTCAGCAGGCAATGCTCTTGCCACACTTGCTTCAGTAAAATAGAACTTTGTATTGGGTATTGCTTTCATCAAATCAAGAATTCCACTCACATCCTTATCATTCACAAAACCGATAACCATATTTCTAACACCGGGCATAGAAGTTATCCGATCAGCCAGATACTTCCAACCTCCCGTATTATGTCCTGTATCACACACAATCAATGGTCTTGATTTCACTACCATCCACCTTCCGGCAAGCCCGGTCAATTCGCAAACTTTAGAAAAACCTTTCTTTACTGCACTATCCGAAATAATGTAACCCTGCTGTTTAAGCACTTTTACTGTTTCCAGTATTGTTGCAGCATTTTTCACCTGCCAGTCACCTGTAAGCTCCCCTTCAATATCTCCGAATGATCTGCTTACATATCTGTTTGCATTATCGCCGGTTGTGCTTGATAATATTTCCGCCTCATCCTCGGCAAAAATTGCATGAGAACAAACCCTTTCAGCTGTTTCACTGAATACCTTCCTCACTTCACCGCGTGCTTCTCCAATTACAACCGGCACTCCTGGTTTTATTATACCCGCCTTCTCTTTTGCTATCTTTTCCAGTGTATCACCTAAGAATTGAGTATGATCAAAAGATATATTGCTAATTACACTCACGCAAGGGGTAATGATATTGGTGCTGTCAAGTCTTCCACCCAAACCGGTCTCAATAATTCCGAAATCCACATTGCTGCGAGAAAAATACTCAAATGCCATGACCATAGTGAGCTCAAAGAATGACGGACATAAATTCAACTCACTCTTTATGTAACGATTAACAAAATCAATAACATCCTCCTTTGGAATCATCTTACCGTTCACCCTTATCCGCTCTCTGAAATCAACCAGATGGGGTGACGTATAAAGTCCGACTCTATACCCCGCACTCTGCAATATAGCGGCAAGAGTATGGGCTGTAGAACCTTTACCGTTTGTTCCGGCAATATGAATTGATGTAAAATCTCTGTCGGGATTTCCAAAAGAGGCTGATAGAGCAAGAGATGTATCAAGTCCCGGTTTGTATGCGCTGCCTCCGTCTCTCTGAAAAACGGCAAGCCGGCTATACAACCAGTCTATTGTATCATCGTAAGTATTAAAACTGAGTGACATATTCAAAAAATAAAGTAACCCGCTATTCCGGCGAGTACAATTACCAGAATCGGGTGTATCTTGGTAAAGAACACAACACAGAACGCAACAACACAAATAATTATGCTCGCTATTACATCGGACGAAACAGAACCGAAGTTAGCCGAATTCATCAGCAACAGTGCCGCAGACGCAATTAAGCCGACAACAACAGGACGTAATCCGGTAAAAACACCCTTTACAATAGCACTATCCTTGTGTCTTGTAATGAAATGGCTTGTATAGGTCGTCAGAAAAAAAGACGGTAACACCACCACCAATGTACACACTATTGAACCTAAAATACCGAAAAGCGGACTTGAAAAAAGCTGAGAAGATTCGCCGGGTGCAACATATCCGATATATGTAGCTGAATTAATCCCTATAGGACCCGGAGTCATCTGAGAGATAGCCACAATATCAGTAAACATCTGCTCGGTTATCCATCCCGGACCAACAATCTCGCGTTCTATCAACGCCAGCATCGCGTATCCTCCACCAAAACCGAACAAACCTATTTTAAGGTAAGCCCAAATTAATTTAAGATATATCATCACCCACCTCCTTTCTTTGAAGTTCGCGTGTTCGCTTCAGTTGCCTGCGATACCATAAATAACCACCGATGCCGCCAAGCACAATATATAATATAGGATTGGACACAATCGGTAATTTTGACCAGATCAGAAGAGCCACTGCAATCGGGATTGAGACAGTTTTCCAGCCTATTTTAGCTGCCTTTGCCGAAGTTATAACAGGGGCTACAATCAGAGCAACAACAGCCGGACGGATACCTTTGAACACCTTACTCAAAATCTCATTATTTTTTATTAAATCCGGAGTGAGGAAAATTGCTATCGCCAAAATTATCATAAACGACGGCAATATCGTGCCAAGGGCTGCACACATACTCCCTCTCATGCCCCGCAGACGGTCTCCAACTGCAACTGATATGTTTACTGCAAGAATCCCAGGCAATGACTGAGCCACCGCAAGTTGATCAAGAAATTCATCCTTTTCAAGCCAATGATGCTTATCTACAATTTCCTTTTCTATTATGGAAATCATTGCCCATCCGCCGCCAAAAGTAAATGCTCCTATCTTGAAGAAGGTAATAAAGAGATTAAAAAAAATATTATTCATTTTTTATGCTGATGGAATTTTACGCAAAGGTAAGAATATTCTTTTATTGTATCGGAATTACTATCTTTGCAAACCATTATATCCGAAAGTTTGAAATTATTCGCAAACAGTTTTACCAAAGTAAGCCTTCTGCCGGCTCACATTGCGGCACTAATTTGTGTTGGACTGCTCTTATGGGGATGCAGCTCGGCAAAACACGTGCCTTCAGGAAATTATCTTCTTGAGGATGTAAAGATTAACATCAACGACAGCACCGAAACAGTTGAATCATCTGAACTGGTCAATTACCTTAGACAGAGCCCGAATCATAAGGTTTTCGGATTTCTCAAACTGCAGCTCGCCACATATAATATGAGTGGTAGCGACACCACTAAATGGTACAACAGATGGGTGAGGCGCCTTGGGCAAGCACCGGTAATTTATGACTCAGAGCTCACGGAGGCATCCGCTAAACAGTTGCGCACAGCTATGATTAACAGGGGCTTTATGGATGCACTGGTTACGGTTGACACTATAGCTGATTCTACTAAGAAAAAAATGCATGTTGCCTACAACATTATTCCCGGCAACCCCAGAGTCATTTCCGCCATTACATATGATATAAATGATTCGGTCATCGCACCGCTCGTGCTTGCCGATTCTGCCCTTTTCACACTTGCCCCGGGTGATATTTTTGATAGAAATCGCCTTGACAATGAACGCGGTCTTATCGCCGGAAGGCTTAGAAACAAAGGATATTACTCTTTTTCAAAAGAGGATATTATATTCTTTGCCGACACAGCAGAAAATTCGCTCGATGTTGAGCTGACCATGAGCATTCGTCCTCCACGCAGAATGGAAAATCAGGCTCCTGACACCACTTTGGTTCATCCGGTTTACAAAATCGGAAAAGTAGTGTTTATTACCGATGCCGGAAATCCCTCTGAACTCCGTGACACGGTTGAATACCGTGACATTGAGGTTATCTACGGTTCAGACAGGTACATAAAGCCTAAAGTTCTTGAAGAAAAATGTTTCATAACACCCGGGAAATTATATCAGGCATCGGAAGTTGACAGAACTTATGAGGCTTTATCCCAATTAGGTATCCTCAGAACCATAAACATAGAAATGGTTCCGGCTGAAATTACTGACAGTTGTGCCATGCTAAACGCATTTGTGCTGCTTACGAGAAATAAAAAGCAAGGTATATCTCTTGAGCTTGAAGGCACTAATTCCGAAGGTGACCTCGGATTTGGAGTAGGCGTTTCATACACTCACCGCAATCTGGGCAAACGATCGGAATTGCTTAACACCAAATTCAGAGTCAACTATGAGAGCCTTTCAGGTAATATTTCAGGACTCATCAATGACAGATACACCGAGTACGCTGCTGAAACCGGTATTACATTTCCGAAGTTCCTGTTCCCGTTTCTTTCGCGAAACTTTAAGCAGCGTGTTAAAGCTGTTACCGAGTTGGCGGTTTCGTTTAACTATCAGGAGCGACCGGAATACACAAGAATCATAGCCGGAGCGGCATGGAAATATAAATGGACAGCAAGGGCTAACAGGGAACGCAGAACCTTTGACCTTATTGACATTAATTATGTGTACCTGCCGGAAAGTACTATTGATTTCATCAATCAGATAGCACCGACAAATCCGCTGCTAAGATACAGTTACGAGGATCACTTTATAATGCGAAGCGGTTACACATTTTACCGAACAAACAGACGCATCATTTCCGCCGCTGACAAGCAGGCGATTACACAACCGTTCATTTATACTCTTAGAATCAACGGAGAAGTTGCGGGCAATTTACTCTATGCGATATCATCACTTTTAGGTCAGAAACGCAGCGATGGTGTTTACAAATTATTCGGAATTCAATATTCGCAATACGCTAAAGCCGAGATTGACTATTCACTCACAAAAAATCTCGCCTACCGACACACCCTTGCTTTCCGTGCCGGATTTGGCATTGGTGTGCCATACGGTAATTCACGTGCGTTGCCTTTTGAAAAACGCTTCTATGCCGGTGGCGCGAACGGAGTGAGAGGCTGGGGTGTAAGAACCCTTGGTCCGGGTTGTTACGACTCTAAAAACAATGTGACCGACTTTATTAATCAGTGCGGTGACATCAGTTTTATAACCAGTCTCGAGTACCGCATGAAACTCTTCTGGGTATTTGAAGGTGCTATTTTTGCTGATGCCGGAAATATCTGGACCATACATAATTACGAGAATCAGCCCGGAGGTTTGTTCCGCTTTGACACTTTCTGGAAACAGATTGCCGCAAGCTATGGCGCCGGTCTCAGGCTTGATTTCACATATTTCTTACTGAGGTTTGACCTTGGATTGAAAGCTCATAATCCTGCCATGAATCAGGAAAGATGGCCAATAATTCATCCACGATGGAAAAGGGATGCCACATTTCATTTTTCTGTAGGATACCCATTCTGAATTAAATGTCTGAATATGAAGAAACTTGTAATATTTGATCTTGACGGCACTCTCCTGAACACTATAGCAGATCTTGCCAATGCATCGAATTACGCTCTGACACAATGCGGCTTCCCAACACACGCCCCATCCTCCTATCCATATTTTGTTGGAAACGGTGTATCCAAATTACTGGAAAGAATCGTTCCTGAAGATGAACGTTCTCAATCAACGCTCCAGAAAATGAGACAATTTTTCTCAGAATACTATAACGCCCACTGCACCGATTTCACTACTCCTTATCCGAGAATACCTGAGCTAATTAAAGAGTT
Source organism: Barnesiella sp. (assembly GCA_014800945.1). Taxonomy (GTDB): domain Bacteria; phylum Bacteroidota; class Bacteroidia; order Bacteroidales; family Muribaculaceae; genus Paramuribaculum. The sequence continues at coordinate 17,621 of JAAVFD010000033.1, forward strand.
GACTGATAATGGCATCTCTGTTGCTGTCGCTTCAAACAAGTATCAGGAGGCGGTGAGCAAGCTTATTTCCCACTTTTTCCCGGACATTCAGTGGGCGGCGGTAGAAGGTCAGAAGGAAGGAAGACACACCAAACCGGATCCTTCTATCATATTTGAAATCCTTTCCCAACACCCTACTGCCAAAAGCGAAGTGCTGTATGTTGGTGACTCTGGCATAGATATGGAAACTGCCAGACGCGCATGTGTTCAGAGCTGCGGTGTAGCGTGGGGATTCCGTCCCGTATCAGAACTGAAAGAGAATTATGCCGACAATATTGTGGATTCACCACAGGAAATTTACGACATCGCTATTTCTGAAAATATCATATAAATTATAAATATAAAATCGAAATAATCATGCAACTGACACAGCTCACTGCCATCTCTCCTGTTGACGGTCGCTATCGCAGCAAATGCGAAAGCCTTGACAAATACTTTTCGGAATTTGCTCTTATCCACTACAGGGTTCGTGTAGAGGTGGAGTATTTCATTGCTTTATGCGAAATTCCTCTGCCTCAGCTAAGTGAGGTTAATAAAAATATTTTTCCGGAACTTAGAAATATATACCTCAACTTCACAATTGCTGATGCTGAAAGAATTAAAGAAATTGAAAGTGTTACCAACCATGACGTTAAGGCTGTTGAGTACTTCCTCAAGGAGCGCTTTGACGCACTCGGTTTGGAAAATTACAAGGAATTCATTCACTTCGGTCTAACCAGTCAGGATATAAACAACACCTCTGTTCCTATGTCAATCAAGGAATCACTGCACGATGTGTATATTCCCGCGCTGCGTGAAGTTATTGATTTTCTTGACAACAAGGCTGAAGAGTGGAAAGATATACCCATGCTTGCCAAAACTCATGGTCAGCCCGCTTCACCTACACGTCTCGGCAAGGAAATAAAGGTGTTTGCCTACAGACTCGCCACCCAGCTTAAAGCTCTTGAGGCAGTGCCTGTTAGCGGTAAATTCGGAGGAGCAACCGGCAATTTCAACGCTCATCTCACAGCCTACCCCGGTATTGACTGGCGTTCATTCGCTGCGACATTCCTCAGCAAAAAACTCGGCATTGAAAGAGAGGAATACACCACTCAGATTTCTAACTACGACAATCTTGCCGCATTATTTGATGCAATGAGACGTATCAACACTATCCTCATTGACCTTGACCGCGATATCTGGCAGTACATATCCATGGAGTACTTCAAGCAAAAAATCAAGGCTGGCGAAGTTGGTTCATCCGCCATGCCGCACAAAGTAAATCCCATTGACTTTGAAAACTCTGAAGGCAACCTCGGAATTGCTAACGCCATTCTTGAACATCTCGCTACAAAACTGCCTGTAAGCCGACTCCAGCGCGACCTCACCGATAGCACTGTTCTCAGAAACATAGGAGTACCTATGGCTCATTCACTTATCGCAATTGCAAGTACCCTCAAAGGACTAAACAAGCTCATCCTGCACCGCGAAAGCATTGATGCCGACCTTGACAATATGTGGAATGTGGTTGCCGAAGGTATTCAGACCATTCTTCGTAGAGAAGGTTATCCCAAACCTTACGAAACCCTCAAGCAACTCACAAGAGTCAACTCAACCGTTACAGCTCAGAGTATCTCTGATTTCATTGACACTTTGAATGTAAGTGATTCTGTTAAGGCTGAGCTAAAGAAACTAACTCCGCACACCTACACCGGTTATTAAACGATGTTAATTATTAAAAACAGGCTATCCGTCCGGTCAATAAAACCGGGCGGATAGTTGTTTTTACAGTAAATTTCCCTAAATTTGCACCAAACTAAGCAATTAGGGTTTTTAGTATTTTTTTATTAACTGTAATCCCCGTAATTTACGGGCTAAATCTAACAAATTAACCGCCGAGAGGCAGAAACTTTTTTACAGCACACTATGGACAATGAAAAGAAAAGCAAACGTCCCCGTATTGGTGAGATGAGAGCTAACGAAGGGTTTGACAACACTAACAGCAACAGCGCTGAAACATCGCAGTCATCAGAAAACAGCGATTTCCGTCACGACAACTACCGCCCCAGACAAAACGGCTACAACAACCGCCAGAACGGGTATTATTCAAACAATCGCTATCAGGGTGGAAACGGCTACAACAACTATCAGCCGAGACAAAACTACACTCCCCGTCAGCAGTATAACGAAGACGGTACCGAAAACACGTCATCTGCCGAAAACGGTGAAAACAACACCGGATACCAGAGCGGTTACCGTACTAACAACTACAACCGCCAGGGTGGTTATAACAATCGTCAGAACAATTACAACCGCCAGGGTTACAATCAGGGTGGATACAACAATCAGAACCGTCAGGGAGGATACACTCCGCGCAACAACCAGGGCGGATACAACAATCAGAACCGTCAGGGCGGATACGCTCCTCGCAACAACCAGGGCGGATACAACAATCAGAACCGCCAGGGTGGGTATGCTCCACGCAACAATCAAGGCGGATATAACAATCAGAACCGTCAGGGCGGATACAATAACCGCCAAGGTGGATACAACAATCAGGGAGGCAACCGCCGTCCTCAGATGCGCCACAACCAGTTTGGAATGCCCCACGGTGGCAAAAGCTTCACTCCGCGACCCAAGAGAGTGGAATATGAAATGCCTATTCCTGATCCCAATGAGCAGATTCGTCTCAACAAATTCATGGCTAACGCCGGAATATGCTCGCGCAGAGAAGCGGACGATTTCATTCAGAAAGGTCTCGTGAAGGTTAACGGCAACGTAGTTACCGAACTCGGAACAAAAATCAGCCATAACGATACAGTTGAGTATGATGAAAAGATTGTCACACTGGAAAACAAGTGTTACATCCTTCTCAACAAGCCCAAGGACTGTGTTACTACCAGCGATGACCCCAACGGACGTCTGACTGTTATGGACATAGTTAAGGGTGCTTGCAACGAGCGCATCTACCCTGTGGGACGACTTGACAGAAACACAACAGGCGTTCTTCTGCTTACTAACGACGGTGACCTCGCATCCAAGCTCACACACCCCAAATACGTCAAGAAAAAAATCTATCATGTTTGGACCGATAAGGATATCACCGAAGAGGATATGCAGAAAATTGCCGATGGTATTGAACTGGAGGATGGTCCCATCCATGCCGACGCTATCAGCTATGCCACCGATACCGACAGAAATCAGGCAGGTATCGAGATTCATTCCGGCAGAAACAGAATTGTGCGACGCATCTTTGAAAGCCTCGGCTACCATGTCACAAAGCTTGACCGCGTTTACTTTGCCGGACTCACCAAAAAGAATCTCCCCAGAGGTCGCTGGCGTTACCTCACCCAGGAAGAGGTTAACTTCCTCAAGATGGGTTCATTTGAATAAAAAACAGGCATTCATCGCCTAATGGAATATAGTAATTGAATAATGAAAAGAACTAAGATAACAGACCTGCTCACCCCTGCCCTCATCGGGCAGGTGGTGACAACCGCAGGATGGGTGCGTACCCGCCGAGGAAACAAACATGTGCAGTTCGTTGCGCTCAATGACGGCTCTACCGTCAAAAACCTTCAGGTGGTTTTTGACATGGCTAAGTTCTCGGATGAGCAGCTGAAAAGCGTCACCACCGGTTCAAGCATCAAGGTTACAGGAATTCTGGTTGAGTCAATGGGTAAAGGGCAAACCACTGAAATTCAGGCTGAATCATTTGAACTTCTCGGAGCCAGCGACCCTGACACATATCCACTTCAGAAAAAAGGTCACACACTTGAATTTCTTCGCGAGATAGCACATCTTCGTCCGCGCACCAACACCTTTGGAGCTGTTTTGCGCATACGCAGCGCCCTCGCATTTGCTGTGCACAAATTCTTTCAGGAAAAGGGATTCTTTTACCTCAACACCCCTCTCATCACAGCAAGTGACTGTGAAGGAGCTGGAGCGATGTTTCAGGTTACGACACTTGACCTCGCCAATCTGCCACGCACCGAGGATGGAGCTATTGACTACTCTCAGGATTTCTTCGGCAAACCCACCGCTCTTACTGTAAGCGGTCAGCTTGAAGGCGAACTTGGTGCTACAGCGCTCGGCGCCATTTACACTTTCGGTCCCACATTCCGTGCTGAGAATTCAAACACTCCGCGTCACCTTTCCGAATTCTGGATGATTGAGCCTGAAATGGCGTTCTACGAAATTGAGGAAAACATGGACCTCGCCGAAGAGTTCATCAAATACTGTGTGCGCTATGCACTTGACCACTGCAAGGATGACATTGAATTCCTCAGCCAGATGTACGACCCCGAACTTATTTCCCGCCTTGAAAGTGTGCTCGCTGACGAATTTGTTCGTCTCACCTACACCGAGGGGGTCAAAATTCTTGAGGAAAGCGGCAAGAAGTTTGAATTCCCCGTGTCATGGGGCACCGACCTGCAGAGCGAACACGAGAGATACCTCGTTGAAGAGCACTTCAAGCGCCCTGTCATTCTCACCGACTACCCTAAGGATATCAAAGCTTTCTATATGAAACTAAACGAGGACGGCAAGACCGTACGCGCTATGGACGTCCTGTTCCCGAAAATCGGTGAAATTATCGGTGGTTCTGAGAGAGAGGCTGACTATAACAAACTCCTCACAAGAATCGAAGAGATGAACATTCCTATGAAAGATATGTGGTGGTATCTCGACACACGCAAATTCGGCACCGTACCCCACAGCGGTTTCGGTCTCGGATTCGAGCGACTCGTGCTGTTCGTTACCGGAATGACAAACATCCGCGATGTCATCCCATTCCCCAGAACACCTAACAACGCTGAATTCTAACAATCAAACAATTCAGCAAACATGTTGGACACAGCTGTGTTGCCATTCGCATTCATTTGCCTTACATCTTTCTTTACCCTCACTAACCCATTGGGTACCATGCCGGTGTTTCTAACAATGACATCCGGCATGGATGAGGCGGAAAGATCAAGAATAGTCCGCAGGGCAACAATCATTTCATTCATTACACTTGTTGCCTTTACCCTCGCGGGACAATTCCTATTCAAATTCTTCGGCATCTCCACAAACGGTTTCAGAATAGCTGCCGGCATAATCATTCTCAAAATTGGATATGATATGCTTCAGGCTAAATTCACCCACACCAAACTGAAAGATGAAGAAATCAAAACCTATGCCGAAGATATATCCATTACTCCCCTCGCCATTCCTCTGCTATGCGGTCCCGGAGCTATTGCAAACGGAATCATGCTTATGGACGATGCACACACCTGGACACTACGCATAGTTCTTCTGGCAAGTATCGGATTCATCTATTTTATAACATATTTCATTCTCAGGGCATCTACACGACTCGTAAAAATTATAGGAGAAACAGGAAACAACGTGATGATGCGGCTCATGGGGCTTATTCTCATGGTCATTGCCGTAGAATGTTTTTTCACCGGACTGAAACCCATAGTTGTCGGCATTATTGAAGCCGCAAAATAAATAAGTCAACACAATAATTTTATGAACATCAGAAATATCATTGCGGCTGTCGCTGTTGCTGTTGCAACTCCGGCATTTGCCTGCACAAGTCTTATCGCCGGAAAAAAAGCCACTGCCGACGGTAGCGTTATCATAACCTATGCGGCTGACTCGCACACCCTCTATGGCGAACTGTACAATCAGCCTGCAGCCGACCATGCGCCCGGCACCATGCGCAAGGTTGTGGAATGGGACACCGGCAAACCGCTCGGAGAAATACCCGAAGTTGCACACACCTACCGCACTCTCGGCAATATGAACGAGCATGGACTCACTATTGCTGAAAGCACATGGGGCGGACGTCCCGAGCTTGAAGGCTCCGGGCTTATTGACTACGGTTCACTCATTTATATTACACTCCAGAGAGCTAAAACAGCTCGCGAAGCTATAAAAGTGATGACCGACCTGGTTAAGGACTACGGATATGCAAGCAGCGGAGAGAGTTTTTCTATTGCTGATGCTGACGAAGCCTGGATTATGGAGCTGATCGGCAAAGGCAAGGATGACAAAGGTGCTGTTTGGGTAGCCAGAAGAGTACCTGATGATTGCATCAGCGGTCACGCAAACCACGCACGCATTCACACTTTCCCCCTTAACGACCCGGAAACACTCTATTCTCCGGACGTTATTGACTTTGCAAGAAAAAAAGGCTATTTTTCAGGCAAAGATAAGGATTTCAGCTTCTCACGCGCTTATGCCGAACTTAACGGAGGTGCCCTGAGGGGTTGTGACGGCAGAGTGTGGGCGTTCTACAACAAGCACTCAAACAACATGACTCCTTACCTCGACTGGGTGCTCAAAGGCGAGGGTGAACCGCTTCCGCTATGGGTTAAGCCAAGCAATCCGGTGAGTGTTAAGGATATGCAGGCTATGATGAGAGACCATTTTGAGGACACCCCGATGGACATGACTCTTGATGTTGGAGCCGGACCATACAAAGTGCCCTACAGATGGCGTCCGCTCACATTCAATGTTGACGGTACCGAATATACTCACGAAAGAGCTATCGCTACTCAGCAGACCGGCTTCTCTTTTGTAAGCCAGATGAATAAGAAAAATCCCGATGCAATGAAAGGCATCCTTTGGTTTGGAGTAGATGATGCCAACACCTGCATCTATATCCCGGTGTTCAACGGAGCCGATGCTGTGCCACACGAATTCGCCGTTGGCAATGGCGACCTGTACAACCTCTCCTGGGACAGTGCGTTCTGGATCAACAACTACGTTGCCAATCAGGCTTATAACCGCTACTCACAGATGATTCCGGACATCCGCCGGGTTCAGTCAGCTATAGAGGACTCACTCCATGCCGATATTCCCGCACTCGCCGCTAAAGTGAGCAAACTCACTACGGAACAGGCAACCAAAACTCTCAACGAGTTCACAGCCGAGCGCACAACCGATTATGCTACCCGCTACCGCAAACTCGGTGACTACCTATTGGTTAAATATCTTGACGGCAACATCAAGAAAGAGAAAGACGGAGAATTTGAACGCACCGAACACGGAATGCCTGTATATCCCGAATTCCCCGGATATGATGAAAAATATTTCCGCTCCATAGCCAACGACCCCGATGGCGGAGACAGACTCAAACTACTTATTATTAAATGATAAGGAAAGATATTGTCATACCAATTAACGTGGTGTCTTACACTGAATTGAGCGACACCGAGCGCACACTCGTGGACACCGCGCGCAAAGCCACCGAGCGGTCATACTCACCCTATAGCCACTTCAGTGTAGGTGCAGCGATACTCCTCTCCAACGGAGAGATTATTTCAGGTTCCAATCAGGAAAACGCAGCTACACCGAGCAGCCTTTGCGCCGAACGCACCGCAGCATTTTACGCCCACTCGACATATCCGCAGGAAAAATTCCTCGCTATAGCTATTGCCGCCAGAGACACCGACGGCACCGAGATAAAGATGCCGATAGCACCTTGCGGAGGATGCCGCCAGACACTCCTTGAGTACGAGACACTTGCAGGGCAGAATGTCAAAGTAATACTTGTTGGCGCCAATGAAATCTACATTTTGCCATCAGTAAAATCACTGCTGCCGGTAGCATTCACCGAATTCAACTGATAAAAACAGAACCTCCGGAGGGGCTAATGTCTTCCCGGCTTTGAAGTTACCGATGTCGCAGGTTTCGGATTATTTGTATTAGCCGGAATCTGCGGCATTGAATTTACCGGACGGTAACTTATGTTTGAATTACCGGGACGCTCCGGAGCCGGATTCGATGGCACATTATTTACCGGAGGACGCCAGGTATTATTATTGACCGGCGGACGCCAATTATTAACAGGAGGAGCAGGAGGAGCAGGAGGAGCTATTACGCCGGGACGCTGTGCGGGACGTATAGGAGCAACTACAGGGCGTACTACTGTGCCGGGATACCATCCTCCACCGTTCCACAATCCATAACCATAATTGTTCCAGCTGTTTACCAACGGAATATAATTGCTCACACTCACGCCTAACGAGCTACCGTAGCCCAGAGGCACATCAAGTGACGAATCAAGCATAGCCTCGCAGCTGCTGAAACCAAGACCTATAACCGCCGCACTCATCAGAGCCAAAACATTATTCCTTTTCATAAATAGTTGTTTTTAAGATTCTACATATAAAACAAAAAAAATTCATTCACCGTTCTCCCCTCCCCCATTTTTTTAACGAATTCCAACCGCACAAAAACAAAAAAGGGGAAAAATTTGGTGGGGAGCGAAAAAATTGCTTACTTTGCACTCTGTTTTAGGGAGCATCCTGTAAAGCTGCTAAAAATGATGCATTTAGCGGTGATATGAGGCTGCGATGCCCCCCTGAGGCACCCGTTTACAGAATTAACATTTACGAGCTAAATAACAGAAACAGCCATGTCAAAGATTTGTCAGATCACAGGCAAGAAAGCAATGGTAGGAAACAATGTTTCCCACTCAAAGCGCCGCACCAAGCGTAAATTCAACGTAAACCTGTTCACCAAAAAATTCTTCTGGCCGGAACAGCAGGCTTGGATCAGCCTAACCCTTTCCGCAAACGGACTGAGAACCATCAACAAGAAAGGTCTCAACGCAGCTCTTATGGAAGCTGCTGAAAAAGGCTATATCACTAACGTTAAACTCATTTCATTCTAAATAACAATGGCAAAGAAAGCTAAAGGAAATAGAGTTCAGGTGATTCTCGAGTGTACAGAGCACAAAGCAAGCGGCATGCCCGGCACTTCACGCTACATCACCACCAAAAACCGCAAGAACACCACCGAGCGTCTTGAACTCAAGAAATACAATCCTATCCTCAAGAAGGTAACTGTTCACAAAGAAATCAAATAATTATTGAGATATGGCAAAGAAAACAGTCGCATCACTTCAGAAAGGTGAAGGACGCACATACAGCAAAGTCATCAAAGTGGTGAAATCCGCAAAAACCGGCGCCTACACATTCCAGGAACAGATGGTTCCTAACGACGCTGTTAAGGATCTCCTTAAGTAATCCCACTCCAAAAGATAAATCAACAGAGGCGGCAATTTTGCCGCCTCTGTTTTTTTGTGTGGGGGGATATAAGATTTATAAGATTTATAAAAGAGAAAAAATAGGCGCTCGGGAAATCCGAGCGCCTATCTTTGTGAGATTTTTACATCGGGCGTCTGCCCCCCATGCCACCGGGGCGTCCGCCGGGACCACCGGGACCCATGTTTCTGCCTTGGGGCTGCTTGCCCTTACCGAATGTGTTGAAGCGGTAAGAAACGGTGAACATAAAATAGCGCGCGAGTGTATTGTACCTGATATCATCGGTATAAAGAGCCGAGGTTGATCGATTGATGCTACTACGCTGATTCAGAAGGTCATAAGCTTTGACTGAGAAGGTAAGCGAGCGGTCACGCAACGCCTCATAGGACATCGAAGCGTTCCAAAGCCACTCGTTACGGTCATAACCGTCTGAGTAACCCTTTGTGGCTGTGAATGTTACATCACTCGCCAGAATAATATTTATAGGAGTGCGATAGTAAGCCGAGAAAGAGCCTCCGTAAGAGTGCACTGTCTGATTGGTGAGATTGTTACGGCTATTGGAGTTTGATTGAGAGCTGAGACTATTGTGGGTGCTCTGAAGTCCATAGCGCGGACGAAGATCAAACTCAAAGTTTTCGGGACGGAAAGCAATTCCCGGTGAAATATTCAGTCGGAAAGCATCGCTGCTGTTTCTTCTTAATCCCGACTGATTGTCAATGCTGATATAACCGATGCCGTGGCTATAGTTCGCGAAAATGTTGTTTGAGAATTGCCAGTATCTGTTTCTGAACGGCAAAGATATCATATTTGCGAGCATCGCGTTCCAGATACCGTTTGTGTTTCTATACCTCGTTTCCTGCGCACCGGTCTGCTCATTTCTCTGCACGGTGGAAATGATAGAATTCTGAAGCACCGAAGCATTAGCCATAAGCATGATAGACCGCTGGTTCTGAGAATTGAAATCCTGGAAGCGCAGCATCATATTATGAGTAAACGAGGGCTTCAAATCAGGATTACCGTAAACGATGTTCATAGGATTTGACATATCGGGCACAGGCTGCAACTGCGAGATAGAGGGCTGCGATGAGCGACCGTTATATCTGATGTTGAGCGAGCGAGTCTTAGAAAAACGGTGACGGTAATTGACAAACGGAGCATAGTTGAGAACCCATCTTTCCGGAATATTTCTGTCGGAATTGATAAGATCGATGCTCTTGGACATCTGCGGCACGAATGATAATCCCACCTCAAGATTGAGCGCTTTAGTAATCTGCTGGAAACTGATTCTCACATCCTGATTGAAATAATCGTTGCGGAATCGGTTGCTGAGGTCATCGATAAGAGCGCTATCCACATAATTGACAACCTCGCCAAGCGGGTCAAGCAGAGTAGCGTCATACACAAGCTTGTCGGCATTGTTCCAGCGATAGTTGGCACGATAGGCGAACTTAACGAAGCGTCCGTTTGACACATCTCCGATCGGTTCAGTCCAGGTCAGTCTGGCAGAAGCATTGTCATTCCAGGTGTGATTGTCGGTATATTGGTCGTAAATATCTGTGGAGTCATTGAAGAGATAGAATATATTTTTTGACCACGAATTCTCCTTCTCCTTGACGTTTGAGTGACTGTAATTAAGGTTCACCGAGAAAGATCGTCCACGCCTGCTGCGGAATTTGTGGTTATAGATAAGTCCGGTACCGAATTCGAGCGACTTGCCATTTGAAGATGCATCATTATAGCTGCGGCTTATAGCTGTTCGGGCACCGGTGAAGGTGAAAGTGGAATCGTTGCTGTAAGAATCATTTACATTATATGAGATTCTCGGTCGAACCTCAAGGGTGTTGAAAGAGTCCGGATTCCATTCAATCCTGAAATCGCCTCGGATATTGTGACCCTTGTCGCGAGAATACTTGTCGATAGAAGCGAACTGGTCAGTACCCTCGTATTTGCGTTCAGTTTCGGTGATAGACTTGCGGTCGGTGTGGCTGTACATGAGGTTACCGCCGGCTCTCAAAATCTCCTTGTTGCCGACGTTGAAATTGACACCGAACGCCTGAGAAGTTGTTATGCCGTTATTGCCACCGAAGCGACGGAAACGCTGTCCGTTGCCATCGGTGAATCCGAGCTGGTTTACATTGTTGAAATTGCCGAGGAAAGTAATCTGATTGTCGTTCCAGAAGCGGTTGACATTGAAATTGGCATTGTAGCGGTCATCGGTACCATATCCGACTTCGGCGTTACCGAACCATCCATTCTTCATGCCCTTTTTCACAGTGAGGTTAATAACAGTTTCATCCTCACCGTCATCCACTCCCGTCATGCGGGCGAGGTCGCTCTTGCGATCCACAACCTGAAGTTTATCAACCATATCCACCGGTAAATTCTTAGAAGCCACCTGCGGGTCATCGCTGAAAAACTCCTTGCCGTCGATAAGTATTTTTTTGACCTCCTTACCTCCGGCGGTAATCTTGCCCTCGGAATCGACCTCCACACCGGGGAGTCGCTTCAGCAGGTCCTCTACCACCGCATTCGGTGGTGTTTTGTAAGAGCCTGCATTGTACTCGATGGTATCCTCCATCACCTTGATTTCGGTCTGCACTCCTTTAACCACCACTTCTGCGAGCTCCAGAGCGCTTTCAGTGAGAGTGATAGTGTCCATACGGACATTTGTGCCCTTAACGTCGATATTGCGATTGTCCGTGGCGTATCCGAGGTAGATGGTTTGAACGATGTATTTGCCATTTGACACTCCTGTGAAGGTGAAAGCACCGTTGGTGTTTGTTTTCGCTCCCTGCACGAGTGCTGAATCGCGTGCTGCGAGGAGTTTGACAGTAGCCCCCGGAAGCAGCTCTCCGTCGGGGTCGGCTATAACTCCCCTAATGTTGTATGCCATTGCTGAAACGGCACAAAGAACGGCGCAGATGCACGCCGTCAGTCGGTTGTTAGTCATATATGATTGGTATTAATTTTCAACATCCAAATGTATAGACGGGCATAGCCGGGAATGGTTTAATTGAGTGGTGGATTTTTTTCAATAACGGTCTCCGAGGGGGGGAAAAAAAAGGGAGAGCGCGGGGCCTGTGTGGGTCTCGCGCTCTTCTTTTGAGTATATAATTGTCAGGTTTAGTTAGATGGGTTAGTTTTTGTAAATGAGTCGTATTGGCAGTGCATCAGATGCCTGTCTCATACCGTCATTAGCACTACCGGAAACTCCGTTTCCTAATGATGCCGCTGCATAAGCACTGAAGTCAAATGAATAGTAGTTCATATCCCAGGAGTAACTCCAGTTATTTGTTACTATATCACCTCCCTCCTTCGGCGCGTCATACCAATAAATAGCACCGGCATTTCTGTATAGGTTGTAAGGAATCGGACGGTACATGTTACCATCACCGGTAAGCACTCCAAATACACCGCTATAACATAAAGTACCTACCATCTGATTTTTATCCGCGTGCTGGGTTGTAGAATTCGGAATTGTCGGGAAAAGAGATCCGGACATTTGTGTCATAGCACACGGTCTTCTTGCTTGCCCCTCCACTCCCATAGGGAAGAATATCTGATTGCCATTTGCAGGGTCATAAACAAGACAGCCACGTGTACCCTTATTTGTGATGTCTCTCGGGTCCGTATTGTCTCCATCAAAATAGGTATAGGCATCACCTACGGTCTTAGCTGTAGCTATAGCGGCATCACCATAGATAACTCCATAAGCCTGCTCATTTGCAGCCAGCGCGGTAAAATCATCCCATGACGGTATAGAAAACTGCTCATTAGTTTTATAATCTACAAACGTTGTAGTCCAGCTATATTCTGCACCTTTTCGATTATCAGCGCCGCCATAATTCATAGCTCCGTATGCCGGCATTTCATCCCATTTCTTAGTAAATTTAGAGAGTGTGCCATTATCGTTGAGCTTGATTAGCTGAAGTGGTGTATCATAAATAGGATAATACAAGCCATAATCCTTATTATTGATTTCCATAATACCGTCCTCATAGTTAGCACGCTTGTACATTGTGCCGAGTGAAAGTGGGTTTGCAGTTCTAACAAATTTCATATTACCCGCTTCCGAGCGTTTCTGAGGTGTAACAGCATTGACATTCTTGCCGTTCATGGCATAAATGCTATAGCAACTCCAGTTCTTGCCGCCAAGCGGAGTTTTGGCATCATAGCCCTGACGGACAAGGATAAGGTGGACACAGGTGTAGTTCATATACTCCACCTTTATAATACCGTAGCGCGCCTCATTAGCACCGATAGTACTGTTCGGTTTATAGGTAAACTTCATTGTTGAGCCACCGGAACCTTCGATATAGTTATTACCGTTTTCCGGATTTTCATCACTCACAGTTTTGACCTCTTTGCCGTTACCGGTAAGAGTGAACCAAGCAGCTTCACGAGCTTTGGAGGTGCCGCTTGTCATGATAGAGGCTCTCCAGGGGCCTACAGAGGATGTTAAAGATGTAAAATCATTAGTATTAGCCACCTCAAGAATACTCAAGTCAATATCAAAGGGGTCGTCATTATTCGCTGCTCTCCATATAGCCTTGGGATTGACAATTCTTCGCACCTGAAAGATTGGCACATCCTTGTATGGGAACTTATTACCCTGAATATCCTCAAACTCTACCGGATTACCGGCAGCATCAAGTGCGTAAAATCTTACGACAGCCTTTCTGCGATAAGCATTGTAGGGATTATTGCCGGTGAAGCCGGTCATCTGCACCATATTCTTGGCGCGTGTCCACATAGGTACTTGAACAATTACATCATCACCCTGTTTCTCAACCGAGTAAGTACCTTGATTTTCATTATTACTATTAATGGGTACATCCGTAGCTGTTTTAGTCAGGTCATATTCAGCCCACCACTTTTGGTTATCACAATAATAGTTCTTGATAATATCCATTGCTCCCGGACCGTAGTTTTCAGTCGGGTCACCAATAGTAATATGTTCAGTGGCACGGAGAGCAAGGAATCCAAGGAAATTCGCATTACCGCGATACGCATTCCAATCGTTATATTCATCTTTAAATTTCGCCCACGCAGCCCTATTCCATGTAAACTCATCGTAGTTATACATATTATAGGTAGGAGTAGCCGGCACTTCGTCCGCCTGAGTAGGATCGTAAGGCGCCCAGTTGTTTTCAACGATCTCTGCTCTGAGTTTGGCTATACCGTCAGCATTTGAGATACGCACCGGCATAGACATAGTCTGCTTGTAAAGATACGAGATGAAATACTCATCCGGTGTGTGGATACCGTGGTGAGGCTCCTCATAGTCAATGTGCCAGTCCGGTTCGTTAGCCCAGTTCTTGAACTTAAGGGTCAGCTTGTAGTGATAGTTACGCTCGGCATCGTAATTGTAAGTGGTATTTTTACCGAGCATAAAGCGATAACGAATGGGACCGGAGGTGATTTTTTTCTCATTGACAGAGCTATAGTACGCCTCCACCTCGATGAAAGTGCCATTTGGAACCTTGTCCTTATAATCCACATAACCGGGAGCTCCGTCGGGATGACCGCCGGTGGAAATATAAGGATTGTTAGCCATCTCTGTGGAATTCATCTGTTTGTTGTATCTTGAACCACTTTCAGCCCAGTCCCCCTGGCAGTTCTCGAAGAAGAAGAGCGACTCGGCATCGGCATCATGAGGCTTGTCAAGGTCCGGTGTCGAACCTTCCTGAAGGATAAGCCACTTTGAGTGATCGTTTTCTCCCCCCTCGGAATAGTAGTTGATAATCTGCAAAGGAGCGGCATCTTTATCGGTAATAAGCTGATCAGCTCCCGGGGTATTTTTTTTGCCGACATAGCAACCATCTGCTATGTGGCGGATAGTAGCAGACTTGATATAGATAGTCACACCATCTTCAAGCCCCGAGGGGTCAAAGCCGATTGTGATTTTAGATGCCAGACGACGCAGCCAGGCATTGAGCGAAACGCCGGTTTTGTTAATGGTAACAACCGGAGCGACAAAACCTTTGGAGTTAGAGATATCCATGTCTTTCAAATCGGAGGTGCCGAACCATCCGAACATGGTGCCATTGTTTGCCACGTTTGCCGGATCCCACGGAATGTATATATTCTTGAGGTCGCTCTCGGTAGGCACTTGATCAGCCTGAAAATACGCAATATAATTCTCAGGGATGTTAGCAACCGCATAGATTTTGTACTTACCGTAAGGCAGCTTGAAATTAAATGAAGCGGTATAAGTGGGATTCTCCACCTCCGGGGTAGATCCGGCTGGCTTCTGATTGTTTGTCGGATCTTTCGGGATATTGAGGCTGGTTTTGTCAAATAGCTGTGATGCTACAAGCTCAGAGCCATCCTCTGTGTAGGCAAAGAGATAGATATTGTTGATAGAATTAAGCGAGCTGCCAGCCGCACTCCTGCTGTCATTCAGCGCGGGAGTAAAGCTTTTGAAAGTAACGGAGGCAGAAATCTTTGCCTCGCCCTCACCTATCTCCTCATCGCTCCAGATGCGATCGTCTGTACACGATGGTGCAGCCACTGCAGCGAGCAGTGACAAAGCAGCTAAAATTCTGTTGTATATTCGGTTCATATTCAGAAAATCATTCTAAATTATAGTCCAAATTCCGGTAATAGAGAAACTTCATTGTAGGGAGCGACAACGGCATTCCAGGTAATGCCCGTGCCGTCAAAGTTGATATTAACAATCAGATGTGTATTTCTGGCGATACCCTGAATATTGTCCTTCATCATGAGGATATTATTTGTCAACGACTGAGCCGGGAGCCATTCACTACTATCGGAAAGCCTTACAGAAACCTTGAAATTGGTCTGACTGTCGGTAAACTTGGTTTCCGGGAAATAGTATGGTCCGATCGTAGCCTTCGATCCCTTTTGAACCGGCACGTACTTGTCAGCCGGAAGATTGACAGGATAATTGAGCAGAGGATTGTTTGAGGGCACGTTGAAAGATGAAATATATCTGTTCGTGACCACAAACGAACCTGTATTATCATCCATAACGGGAAGATTCGTAGATACTTTTGCCGGTTCGTAAACAGCATCATGCGGGAACACGTACTGAGACTGGTCAATGTTTTCCAATCTGATACCGGTAACGCTGACTCCTTTAGCCTTGTACTCTTCAGAGACGTTTACATTGTAAGTAACCTTGCAGGCGACTCTTGTCAAGAAGAGGTGCACATCCACAGTGTTCTCCTCACGCACAGACGGTTCATCATTCGACACCTCGCGCGTAACCAGCGGAGCGATATCAAACCACTCAGCCATCGGCATTCCGTCGGCGAAAATATTGCCGGTTATATTCGGTGCAACAGCAGGCGCAGCAACAGTCCAGCCTAAGAGAAGAGTCTGGTTAAAGGTACGTTTCTCTTCAAACGAATCAAGGAAAGATCTAACAGTGGTAAACCCGGAATTTCTCGGGGGTGTCAGATAGTCCTCATTTGCAATCAGAAGGACTCGGTATTCATAGTTGCCAAGCACCTTGAATTCGAGTTTTTCAGTCGGATAGCCGTTTGATGAAGTAGATACCAACCTATTAGCCAACACAATACGTGTGCCGGAATCTCCCGGTCTTGTGATAATGATTCGTAGGGTGTTAACATTTTCATAGTCGCCCTCGGACGGATCATATCTGTCGGGAGCAGAAGCCCTTGAGAGACTCTGAGCAACTCCGGGATTTATTTTAAGCCTGAGAGTGACATACTTTTCCGGCAGAGGCGTGTTGTCATCCGAGCAAGCGGAAACCACACAGCAAAGCGCCAGAAAAAGGGAAGCCAGAGCAGCTAAGCGCCCAATCAGGTGTTTTTTAGTCAAATGTAGCATGGTCAATTCTAACATACCAGTTATTAACTACAATGTACGCATCGACCCAACGTCCGTTATCAAGGAAAAGAATGACATCCCAATGGTTCTCCCTGTCAAGATACTCCTGATCGGGCATACTATTAAAGTGATCGCTCTTCATGAGCAGGAGATAGTTGACAATAGGTATATCGAGAACGGTTTTATCAGCCATAACTTCCGAAATGTGGAGTCTGGTGTTTGAACCCGCCATGAGACGGTTTACAGAGAACTCAGCGTAAGCGAGAGTGATAATGTCGTCAGCCTCAGACAAGCCGGCATCTTTCTGACCTACAGACCAGGGATAGTAAACATTACCGTTTGTGGTGGGGATGATTTCATTAGAGCCGTTGAGCTCAGTATTGTTAGCATAAATGGCGAAATTGAAATCTTCCGGCTCCACGGGGCTTCCATCCACATTCTGCAGGAGGATACGGATAGAATTGGTGTCGCGCATCATGCTGACAGTTCCGGCGGTATAGTCCAGAGCGCCTTTGGGCACCTCCATGGTGAGTTCACCATAATAGAGATTATGGAGGTCAACACCGGGAATTGCATCCACAAGGTTGGTATTCATAGCCACAGCGAGCTGAGAGAAATTAGTTCCGGCAGCCGGCTCGGTCATGAAATGGAAAGAAGATTGCGGACATTCCATGCCTCCGTAAGCCACAAACTTATATGTTTTGCCGGCGGGGAGGTCGAGTGTCATGCGCCAGTTTTCATCAGCGAGCACTGAGGTTGTCTCGGTCTTGGATGTGACAAAATTACCATTCTGATCATATACCAGAAGAGTGAGACAATCCACCTGAGCGGGGAAAGCGTTTGCATACAACATATTATAGTCATACACAAATTGCAGCGCCACTCCTTCGGGACACGGATCGAGGTCATCATTGATGAGCGAACAGGAGGCGAGCCCCAGCGCGGAAGCGGCAATGACAGCCGCTCCGGCGAGGATGTGTTGAATTTTATGTTTTAGATTAATCATTGGTGTCGATTAAAATAATTATTAGAGGAGACCGCGCTTAGAAAGTAATGCTGTTAACACGTACAGCCCATGGAACGATTTCAACAGTTACGTCAAGATAGATTTCATCTGTTTCGTCCGGAGTTCCCGGGGTTGGATCTTCGGGGTCATTGTACGGGATACGCGGGTGACCGAGACGCGCGATTTTGTCAACGGAGAGTTTGTAAACGTTGTTGCGGACAACAGCAAACTCCATCGGGCCCATTACACCGTCGCGGTTATTGTTGTTATGACGGTTCCAGTAATAATAGTAGCAGTAGTAACCGGGGCCGAAGTCAGCATCTACAGAGCTCTGGTAGATGGTAATACCCGCCTCAGTAGCGGCTTCACGGAATTTAGCGAGTGTTTCAGGCACATCCAGCTTAGAAGTAGAATTAGTAACAGGCTTTCCAACAGCCACCCAAGCCTCCCACATAGCGTCGGGACTCTTGAGGTAAGCAGCCTTGCGGTTGTCGAAGTCCGGGTCGGTAAACTGTACGACTGTCTCGCCGTTCATGTAAACATTTCCGGCAGGGATACCGCCGTCGCCGAACACAGCACGATAGAGGCTGTTAGAGCGGTTGATTTCCACACCGTTCTGAGCGAGGTCGTTGAGAGAAACAGAAGCCTGGATAGCAGCCTGACGGATGTGGCGCCAAGTGAGGAAAAGCTTACCGTCGAGGTAGTAAATGATGGGGTCGTCGGTAGAGTTACCGGTAATAGCGGGGTGTGTAGAGCCATCGGTCTGAACATAAGGCTTACCGTTAAGGCAGTTTGCAATCTGAGCGTAAGTACCTTTTTCCCAAGGTTCAACAGCGTCATTGACCGCCTGATTCATAGCATAGTCAGTACCGAGAATGCGACCTTTGAACACAATACCGGTAGAAATACCGTTCTTCTGATTTTCCACACCACCGGGGATAACGTTTTCAACAACATATCTCCAACGGTTGTAATTGCTTGTACCGTTGTAATTATCCTTCTGACCGTTAGAAAGCACATCCTGAACTTTGTAAACGTCCCAACGGGCAGCAGCCTGTGATTCTACATTGAATTCACCGTTATCTTCAAAGAAAGGATAGTTGAACCATTTGCTGAAGTTTTCTTCAACCTCACCTTCAAAAATCAAGGCATTAGGCCCTACGACGTAGTTTGTGGGTGTTTCAAAGCCGCAGATAGCATATCCCTGACCAACGGGGTTACCCTCAGAGTCGTTGCTTCCGGGGCGCTGACCGTCATTGCTGACGCGAGGGATATAGTAGAAGCTGTTAGACATATTTACGAGACACATCTTGTCGAGCTGCACAGACACAAGAGGTTCGAGATTAGTGCCGTTGGTACCGTCCTGAGCAACACCATCGTGAGCATGGTACAGCACATTGTAGAGACGGTTGCCGAGCGGGCTGCCATCCTTAAAGTCGAATCGTGCAACAGAACGCTCAACACGAACGGGACCACCCTGTCCGCCCTCAGCCACACCACCATTGTTGGGTAGCTCCGGATTCTTATCTGTAGCATTGGGAGCGGAGAGATGGAAAGGAGTCTCAGACTTGTTGAAGTTTTCCCACTCCTCAAGATTTTTGGGGAGGAAACGAGTTGTAAGCGATACATTGTTCATGAGGAAGCTGTTAGCGCTCCAGATGCCAATATTATAGTCCTGCTCATCCTGAAGTCCCTGGGTTACAGTAGCAACAGTGTTAATCCAAGAAGCGCTGTTGAAAGGAACACGTGCGCCCTTGAACATATCAGAGAGCTCCTTGGTGGGGTTACAGAATACGAATACAAGAACCTCGGGGTTAACGTTCGGGTTACCCTCCTGCTCAATCAACTCGTAGTATGAAGCAAGGTTAGTTTTATATATACGAGTGAGTGCCCTGTAAGCTTTCTCATTATTAGCTCCGGCGACATTAGCAGGATTGAGATTGTTAGAGCGAACTTCACCTGCAGCGATGAAACCATAGTTAGTGCGTCGTGCAAGCACGATAAGCGCGCTGGAAACGGTGTTTTCCTCATCCTGCCCTATTTCAGTGCCACCGGTTGAACCGCCATCGGTGGTGGTTTCACTTCTTGAGTATGCTCCGGCTCCGTTAGGCATGAGCACATCGAGGCTCATGTAAAAACCGTCGCCATCACCTTCGTAGATTTCCGGTTTTTCAGGATCCGGAACAATCTGGTCAGAGCATCCGACCATAACCGCTGCGGCAAAAAGCAAGCAGAAGAAAGATTTGAGTTTATTCATTGCTATATGTGTTTTTTATTTAATATCTGATTGGGTTATTTTTCAAGTTCATCAAGCTGATCGAGTGCGGCGGGAGCATCAGCGACCTTCAGCCGGGCAGCCTGGCGGAAGTAGTCGCGTGCCGCAGTGTAATCATTGTTGAGCGCACAGAGGATACCGCGTGCATAAATAGCATCGGGGGTGTCTCCAGCCTTGGCAAGGTAGCGCTCCGCTCCAACGAGGTCACCGCGATCCATAGCTACGTTGGCTGCGTTAAGGTTTGCGACTTCACTTGCGGGATACATACGCACAGCAGTTTCAAACAGGTCATTGTATTCCTGCGAGCCGGGTTCAAGCGTTTTAGCCGCGAGGAAGAACTCCTGGAGCGACAGATTCTGAGGCTTTGTTTTTGCAAGGGTAAGAATCTCGGCGGGGTCGCTGTAGCTTCTGATTGTGTATTCGATGCGGTAGTCGGAATGACGCAGCGCAGGATATACGTTTGCAAGGAGGAACTTATACTGTTCGGGGTATGTGTTTTCAAGTTTAGCGTTTTTAGCGTCAGGTTCAAGGTCAGAGTCTATGAGGGTGAGGATTTCCTCGCGGTTTGTGATATTGCTCTTTTCAACATAAGCGCGGAGACCGCCCCAGTCTTCGGGGTCATAAGAAGTAGCGATGAAATCGGGAGAGAAATGGTAGAGCTGCTCCACATAGGTTTTGAGTGCGGCTGTACGACCTTTAGCAAGACGGACGTTGTTGTCCCACGGTCCTTCGGGAGATGCAAAACCTTTAATAGAGAGAGCATTGATGGTAATATCCTTATCGTTGTGAACAGAGTCGATTGTAGCCTGAATTTTGGCGAGCTCGATTGTGTTGCGGCGATAGTCGGGATAGATAACTATTTTGTTGACGGGGAAGTCGATGAAAGCCTGTCCGCGGAGCTCACGCTGCTTAACCGCCTCAGCCTGCGGGGTAATCCAATTGAATGTAGGCTTGAAAGAGGAACGTTCGGAATCGAACTCAATGATTTTATAAGGCACTATTTCGGTAGGCTTGAAGTCATCACCGCAGCAACCTTTGTGGTCAACACGGAATGACAAGCGGGCACCGTTCATCCATTTTTCATAAGGCACATTGGTGGAGTAGTTCACCCCCATGGATGAAGATGACATGAGATGCAGCTGAATGTTTTTCTTTTCAGGTATTCTATAGCGCTGAGCCTGATAGTACCTGTTTCTGCCGGCAACAACAACCGCAGGGAGCTCCAGAGAGTCGGCTCCATTTTTAATTACCGGTGTAATCCACTCTTCTCTGTTAGTGCCCTTATTTAGGCTATCCAAAAGAATCTCCGAGGAGATATAAATAGTGGTGTTTGTCTTATCTATCTTGAAATCCTTAGGCTGCACAACTACCGGGCCGGCAACTGCTGCGGGAGCAATGAATAGACCAGCCGCACTTATTAAATTAAGGAGTATTTTATTCATAATGATTGGTTGTTTATTATCAGAAAACGTACACAAGGTTTAATGCCGCCTTTGTGGGGCCGACATAGTTATGGGCTTTATTCTTAGCAATCTTTGTTCCACACTTTTCGCATGGGAAAACATCATATCTTGTGTATATCCATCCAAGACCGAGTTCAGCTTCAAAGTTCCAGTGCTTGGCGAGAATCCATGAGTAGCCATAAGCGACACCGAGTCCGGCATACCAGCCCTGATACCTGTGATTCTTGAGATTGCGGAAATCTGTGCCGAGTGCCTTGAAGTTGAGATCTACATTCCCCACATTGTACTGTCCTCCGAGGAGATGAGCGGCAACGAAATGTCCCTGAATAGCCTCACAGAACCAGTATCTTGCTTCGGGTTGCAGCATCCAGTGCTTCCATTTGTGAGAATTGACTGTCCATGCGTTCAGGTTGCCGGAAAGGTCAACCGACCAGCGGGGAGCAACCCTGAGTTCCGCACCAATATTAGCTGTTAGAGCCGCATCATAAAGAATGTTGGTCTTGATAGCGACATCTTGAGCCGAGATATCGAGATCCTTGGCTGATAGACTGACAGTCGAGAAGACAGCCAGTGAAAGCGCGACAATGCATTTGTTTACAAATTTACGCATATAAATTCAATGTTTTTTACGTTTCACATAGCAAAAAAATAAGCACCGGTTATCATCTGTCAGGATAATCATTTTTTTTAGCACTAAGACATATCCTGAGTGTTCTCCCTTTGTGCGAGTGCGCAAAATTAATAAAAGAGTTATTAACTACCCCCCCCCCCTATTGGTTAATATGTGTTAATTTCGAGCCGGTCTCACCAAATGATACACAAAAATGGAAGTTTTGCACATTAAACCGAATAAACTTCTTCACAAAAGTATGAAAAAAGTGATATTTATGCAAAAAGTCTTACCTTTGTGGAAAATATGAAACACAGCGAAACACTTCAGCGAATAAAACCCTGGGTAATGCCCGGGGCAATGCTTTGCGGACTACTACTGCACAACTATATGGGATTACTGGAGCCTACCGCTCCTTATCTTATTTTCATAATGCTCTTCATAACCTTTTGCAGGGTTAAACCGAGCGAGTTTCGTATAGACGGCATGACCCTTGTGCTACTTGGCGTTCAACTGGGTGGAGCGGCTTTGGCTTACTTTGCCTTTCTGCCGATTGGCGAGGAGATAGCTCAGGGAGCGATGATATGCGTGTTCTGCCCTACCGCCACCGCGGCTCCGGTTATCACCGGGATGCTCGGAGGGAGTGTGCCGCGTCTGGTGACCTATTCGCTTGCGAGCAATCTGACCGTAGCCGTGTGCGCTCCACTGGTTTTCAGCGGGATAAACGGTGGTGAGGTGGATTTTATCACCTCCATGCGCGATATTGCCGTAAAGGTGTTTCCACTGATAGTAGCTCCTCTGATATGCGCGCTTGTGCTTATGAAAGTGAGCCCGAAGGCGCACAGCACCATAGCCAAGAAGCAGTCGTGGAGCTTTTACATCTGGGCGGTGTCGCTCTTTATAGTTGTAGGTAGAGCCGTCAGCTTCGTGATGAGCGAGCCTCCGGCTAAAATTCCGATGATGATAGCTATCGGTGTGTGCGCCGGGCTGATGTGCGGTATCCAATTTTTTGCAGGGCGGCGTATAGGAGCGCGGTTTGGCGACAAGATAGCCGGTGCGCAGGGGTTGGGTCAGAAAAACACGGTGCTCGCTATCTGGATGGCACTCACCTACTTGAATCCGGTGAGTTCCGTCGGTCCGGCGGCATACATAGTATGGCAGAACACCGTTAACTCCATGCAATTATACTATAAAGAAAAGCGGGAGCGGAGAAACCATGAGTAGCGCCGTTTGTTATAAATAAGTCATGAAAATTATTTTATACCATCATTTGCGTTGTCATAGTAGTCAGCCGACTTGTTTATCCGTCATCATGGAAGCCCATAGCGCCTTCTTTGCAGACCGGAATTTTACTCCGGTCAATATCAAATTAATATAAAGTAATTTACACGACTTACTTAATAATCAAAATGTCAAGTGAAATGGATAGCATGTATGAAATACTTCTTGAGCTTCCCCTATTCAAAGGAGCAAGCATGTCGCGCATCTCGGAAATTGTCGGCAAGGCGAAATTTCATTTTCTGAAGTATCTGCCCAACGAAAAAATTATAGAAACCCGCGAAGAGTGTACCCACATAAAGTTTATTCTAAACGGAAGCGTGAGGGTGACGGCATCTAACAACGACGGACGCTTCAAGGTGAGCCAGACATTGACATCGCCGGATGTTATATGCCCGGACTTTCTGTTCGGCAGAGATACACGCTATCCGGTTGAAGTTGTGGCTATTGACACCGTTGCCATTGTGCAGGTGAATAAACAGGATTTTCTTGACATTCTGAATGCGGACAGGATTTTTCTATTCAACTATCTGAATATGATATCCATGAATGCGCAAAAAGCTGTTGACGGTGTACTGGCGGTAGCAGCCGGAGCTCTTGAAGAACGCATAGCGTTCTGGATCATCGCGCTGACTCAGCCGGGAGGAACCGATATTAAGCTACAGTGCCGTCAGAGAGACCTCTACAGCCTGTTTGGTGTGCAACGCAGCTCTTTCTTATCCACCCTTGAGCGAATGAGGGAGAGGGGCATGATTGAATTCAGCAATACCGAGATTAGTATTGTTTCAAGAAGAGCCTTGCTTGATTTGGTGATACACTCTCCGGAGTAAACTCCGTTTTTTTTGATGTTAAAAAAATAGCCATTCCTCACGGAACGGCTAAATCTTTAGTCTGAATATCTCAGACTGCCAAACCTAACATAAAACACATTACTATTATGCACTTCTTACTTCAAATATATCACCTTTCATTTTATGCAATCAAATGTTGCACCTGATTGCATTACAAAATTAACTTCAGGGGATTTTTTCGGCAAGCCTATATAGCAAATATAAATGATTCATCAAGACTAATTTTATTTATTTCGCTGTTATAGTCTTATTTACGACTACCGCGCCATAGGTTAAAATATAAAAAAATATAGATTGATTTCTGACCGATATAGATAAAATCTGTCGCCAATTTGGATACAAAGTCTCAATTTGTGAGCAATATTTAGCTATTGTAACTGATATTTACATACCTTTGTTGTAAATACAAACCATGACATACTGACACGCATTTTTGCCCTGTCTTAAAAACCGCCAGCCTAACATGAACAAAAAATCTGCCACATTTATTGCCTTTCTTGCTATTGTCATAGGATACAGCCTTTATGGATGCTCCTCCAAGAAGTCGAACGATGAAGTGAGAAAGGCACTCGTTTCCATGAACAAAGCTATTGGAAACCGAAAACAAGCTTTTCAGCAGCGAGAGCTGAGAGAGGATTCACTGAGAGCCGCATTGGACACCCTTATCGGTAATGAGAAATTGAAAGCCGCAGAGAATCTAGCATTTCACTTCACAGCTGTCAATGTTGACTCCGCTATAAAATATTACAGCTGCGCAGAAGATATTGCCAAAGATCTTAACAACGAATCAGCCCTTCTGCAGTGTAAAGCCCACAAACTTTCCATGTCAACTTTTCTGGGTGATTTGTATAAAGCAAGTGAGCTATTTGAGAAAATCGACACCACCAAAATGACAAAGGATGATCTCCGGGAATATTATGCCGCGGGGAGCAGACTCTATCTGGCGTTCGCCAGCTATGTGACGCCGGAACAGGCGGGCACATCACTTGATAAAGGGAAAATTTGCGCGAAAAGACATCTTGAATTGAGCGAAAAGGATACCCCGGAATATAACTATGTGGAAGCGGTGCTTGCCGAACTTGACGGACGACACGCCCGAGCTATCGCACTGGCAAGCGATGCACTGGAAAACAAACAACCGCAAAGTATTTACCACACATGGTGCGAGGAACTACTTGGAGCTATATATCTACATGAAAACAAGAAAGATGAAGCCATCATACATCTGGCAAATGCTGTGAAAAATGACGCTAATCAGGGCCACCAGATTGGTAATGGTGCGCGACTTCTCGCTAATCTTTTGATTCATGAAGGAGAATTCAACCAGGCAGATAAGCTTTTGCAGCTCGCTCTGTTCAATGCAGTCAATTCCGGTGATAAAATGAGGTTTTCACAAGCTGTTACACTGTCTCCGGAAATAACAGACCGGTATCGCGGAACGAATAACGTTGCCCGTATGATTATCATCTCACTTGCTGTAGTTATTGCTATTTGCCTCGCTTTTATCGCATGGATGATGGCTAAGATTCGACATAAAGACCGAATAATTGACACTCTGACAAAAAAGAATACCGAAGCTTGCATTGAGAAGACAACTTACATCCGGGAATTCCTCAATATGAGTGCTATTTACCTTGAGAAAATGGAAGATTACAAGACCTCAGTGCAGAAAAAAATCAAGTCCGGTAAACTGGAAGAAGTGATTTCAGCCCTGAAGTCCGGTGAAATATTTCAGTCACAGTCCGAGACTTTTTACAACATATTTGACCGGGCTTTCATACACGCCTTCCCGGATTTTGTCAAGGATGTCAATAGTCTTATGCAACCTGACAAAATTCTGGTGCAGACACAGCCGGATTTGCTCACCACCGATTTACGCCTTCTCGCTTTCATGAGGCTCGGTGTGGATGACAGCACTGTCATATCCAGATTCATGGGATTATCTATCAATACAATCTACTCCTACCGCAACCGCCTTCGTTCCAGAGCATTAAACCGCGACACATTCGAGACGGATATTACTAAAGTCGGATAACCTGATTAGTCTTCAAAAATAAAAATGCCCAACGGATAGGCGCTTTGCTTGTGCGTTGAGCATTTCTTCTATACGTCCTTGGTATTCAGCGTGCCCGCTGAATTATTACCTTGCTTTATCTTATGATTGAGCGTCCCGCACATACCAGAAGGACACCCGAAATCACACTCGCAGCGAGATAGATAATGAATGTTGACCAATCACCTTTATTGGACAGCATCCAAATATCGTTTGCGAAGGTTGAAAACGTTGTGAAACCACCACAGAAACCGGTAATAAGAAAAATATTTTCACTCGATGTCAACACATGTGTCTTTTCAAGGAGACCGAAGAGCAGACCTACAATAAAGCAACCGATGATGTTGACCAGAAAGGTCCCAACCGGAAATGAACCTACGCACAACCCTGAGCTCCATTTACCTATCAAAAAACGTCCGCAAGTACCAATAAAACCACCGGCGCCGGCTATAAGCATCATTTTTATCATAGTTATTAACCTATTGAGTGTCACAATACTTATTGATTTTTCATCATGCTTGATATAAAGCAAAAAAAACGCAGACGGCAGAAGCCGCCTGCGAATATACATTACAAGTTTGCTTAATTAAGCTTTACCGTTGCTACCAAGAACGTTTACAATCTTATGCTTGTAAAGTTTTTCCATCTCATCGCGAGCCGGACCGAGATATTTACGGGGGTCAAACTCACCGGGTTTTGTTGCAAACACTTCACGAACAGCTGCTGTCATAGCAAGACGGCTATCCGAGTCAATATTGATTTTGCAAACAGCGCTCTTAGCAGCCTTGCGGAGTTCCTCTTCGGGAATACCGATTGCATCAGGAAGTTTACCACCGTATTTGTTGATAGTGTCAACATACTCCTGAGGAACTGAAGATGAACCGTGAAGAACGATAGGGAATCCGGGGAGTTTTTCCATAACCGCGTCAAGAACCTCAAATGCCAATGGCGGGGGAACGAGACGGCCTTCTGCATTACGGGTGCACTGCTCGGGAGTAAACTTATAAGCACCGTGTGATGTGCCGATTGAAATTGCAAGACTGTCGCAACCTGTGCGGGTAGCAAAGTCAATAACCTCTTCGGGGTCGGTATATGTGTGATGATCTGATGAAACCTCATCCTCAACACCTGCGAGAACACCGAGCTCACCTTCTACAGTTACATCATACTGATGAGCGTAGTCAACAACTTTCTTTGTAAGAGCTACATTCTCTTCATAGGGAAGGTGTGAACCATCAATCATTACAGATGAGAAACCGTTGTCAATACAGCTCTTGCAGAGTTCAAAGCTGTCACCATGGTCAAGATGGAGAACAATCTGAGGATTCTCCCAGCCAAGTTCCTTAGCATAAGCAACCGCACCCTGAGCCATATAGCGGAGAAGTGTTGCATTTGCATAGTTACGTGCGCCTTTAGACACCTGAAGGATAACAGGAGATTTCTCTTCAGCAGCTGCCTTGATAATAGCCTGAAGCTGCTCCATGTTATTGAAGTTGAAAGCAGGGATAGCATAACCACCCTTGATTGCCTTTGCAAACATCTCACGGGTGTTCACAAGACCAAGTTCTTTAAAGCTTACCATTTTGGTTTTATTTATTTGGTGAAAAATTTATTTTGTTATGATATGTAGCGCAAAAATACAAAAAATTGGGATTAAAATAATATCACAGATATTTAATTTCTCCTAAATCCAATTTTTATCACAATTATTTTCCGCGTAAATGAAGCATCGCATGAACGCAGCCTACAAATATGGCACCGCCCGCAATATTTCCCAAAGTTGCCGGAATAAGGTTGTCAAAAACAAACTGCCCTACACTCACCTGCGCTCCCTCAAGCATACCGAGTGGAATAAAAAACATATTGGCTATAGAGTGCTCATAACCAAGAGCTACAAACGCCATTACCGGCAGCCAGCATGCTGCCATCTTCTCTATCAGGGAATGTCCTGCCAATGCGAGCCACACAGCCAAACATACACACCAGTTTGCCCCTATTCCCTTTATAAAGACCACAAGCCAAGACATTGCCACCTTCATCTCCGCAACCCTGATTATTGCGCTGTGCCACGGATCTGCACTTGTTAATCCAGCCAAGTACACCATAAGCCATGCAAAGCCGAAAGCTCCTATAAAGTTGCCGACATACACAAGCGACCAGTTTTTCACTACAGCACCCAGTCCAAACTCACCTTTCATGAAACCTGGAACCAGCAACGCATTATTCCCAGTGAAAAGCTCAGCGCCTAAAACTACCACAAGAATGAGACCGATTGGGAACATTGCTCCGCTTAGCAACCTCTGCAAGGCTGGATTTGCACCTGTGATTTCCGGAAAACCAAACCCTACAATCACGGATAAAATTCCGCCCAATGCAATATAGCACCCGGCAAGAATAGAAAGGATTATCAGTCTCCCTGTTTGGGCTGTCGTCACAACCTTATTTCGCCCGATGTTAACTGTAATATCTGCGACCTCTGTCGGCGTTCTAACATCCATAAAAAAACGTCTTTATTATAACTGATTTGCAATTATCACGCAATTATTAAAGGCAGACGGTCTGCACCAAGATTTTTCTTGATGCAGACCGTCTGTTTCTTTTTATTGTCTGTCAATTAAAGGCAGGCAACCGGCTTACTCCTCTACTGAGCGGAGTTTCTGCACATAAACCGCCTTCATCATCTTTTTGCGGTTGCTAACCGAAGGCTTTTCAAATGCCTGACGGCTACGGAGTTCTTTCACAATACCGGTTTTTTCAAATTTACGTTTGAATTTCTTCAACGCTCTCTCGATGTTCTCGCCTTCTTTAACTTGTACGATGATCATTTCTCTTATTTAGTTATTAATTAATTGCTTTATATGTTTTGCGCGGCAAAATTAAGCACTTTTTTCTTTTCCACAAAATAATCTCACGCAATTATATCCCATTTTTTCACTCTTTCCTCTACTTTTACCCGTAATTATTACCAATTATCATTTCATTTTGGTTGATTGGATTAATTTTCATAATTTCGGAGGCGTAATAACGGACTTTATTTCATTTACACCTTAAATATATATAATATATCGTGAAATTATTCCCATTTTTAGGCTTCGCGCTTCTTGTTACGACGGCTTGCACCGGCAGTCGTACTGACAGCAATGACTATACTCAATTTGTTGATCCATTTATTGGAGCGGCTGACAACGGACATACTTTTCCGGGAGCTTGCCGCCCGTTCGGAATGATACAGACAAGCCCCGTCACAGGTGCTATTGGATGGAGATATTGTTCCGAGTATGTTTATTCCGATTCAGTTATCTGGGGGTTCACGCAAACTCATCTTAACGGAACCGGATGCATGGATCTTGGAGATATACTCGTAATGCCTGTAACCGGCGAGCGCTACAGAGCATGGGATGCCTACCGCAGCACATTCAATAAATCCTCAGAGGTGGCATCTCCAGGCTATTATGCCGTTACTTTGGACAAACCCAATGTAAGGGCTGAACTAACCGCATCTACAAGAGCTGCAATTCATCGCTACACATTCAATTCGGTTGATTCAGCTTCATTACTCATTGACCTTCAGCACGGCCCGGCATGGAGTGAAGGACAATATCACGGACAAGTCAGAGAATGTCTAACTCAGTGGGAAGATGAGTACACACTCTCCGGAATGGTGAGAAACGCAGTATGGGTTAACCAACGCTACTTCTTTGTCATGAAATTCAATCATGCGGTAGCCGACACCCTCTCTCTTAAAATGTCACCGGGAGAGAGAGGACAAAGAATAATTGCATCATTTGACCTCAATCCGGGAGACACACTGATGATGAAGGTTGCCATGAGCACCACCGGCATACCCGGAGCTAAAGCCAATCTTGAAGCGGAAATAAATCATTGGAACTTTAACAATATCCGTGAAGAGGCACGTGCCGAATGGAATTCATACTTGGGCAGAATTGAAGTGGATGGTACAAAAGAACAAAAAAACAATTTCTATACAGCCTTCTATCACACTATCATCCAGCCTAATATTATCTCTGACACAGACGGTATGGTGCGCACCGCGGCAGACTCTGTTGTTGCAACTCCCGGAGGTGAATTTTACTCAACATTCTCTCTTTGGGATACTTACCGTGCCGCCCACCCTCTTTACACTATTATTACTCCGGAAAAAGTTGACCCGTTTGTCAATTCTCTCGTTGCACAGAGTGAAGTGCAAGGATTCCTTCCCATCTGGGCTCTCTGGGGTGGAGAAACATTTACTATGATTGGCAACCATGCCGTTTCAGTAATTGCCGAAGCATATCAAAAGGGGTTCAGAGGATTCGATGCGCACAAAGCGTATGAAGCAATAAAACGCACGCAAACAGTTAGTCATCCACAAAAGAGCGATTGGGATATTTACACCAAGCATGGCTACTTTCCCACTGATCTCACTGCCGCTGAATCAGTTTCTTCCACACTTGAAAGCTGTTACGATGATTATGCAGCGGCTAATATGGCATCACTTCTCGGCAACAAGGCTGATGAAAAGATTTTCCGGGAAAGAGCTGATTTCTATAAGAACCTTTTTGATGCCGAAACCGGATTTATGCGACCCAAACTTGCTGATGGTTCGTGGAAAACACCTTTTGATCCATCGGGAGTGAGTCATGCAGAAAGCACCGGCGGAGACTACACCGAAGGAAATGCCTGGCAATACACCTGGCACGTTCAGCACGATGTTAACGGTCTCATAAATCTTTTTGGCGGAGAGGACAAATTCCTCACCAAACTCGACTCTGTTTTCACCACAACACTTGTCACCAGCCAGAGTGATGTCACCGGACTTATCGGACAGTACGCTCATGGTAACGAACCAAGTCACCACATTATCTACCTTTACACTCTTGCAGGAAATCCCGCAAGAACGCATGAACTTGTTAGAGAAGTATTTGACAGATTCTATCGCCCGGAGCCAGACGGTCTCAGCGGTAACGATGATTGTGGTCAGATGTCCGCATGGTATATGTTCTCGGCTATGGGATTCTATCCGGTTGACCCCGTGAGTGCAAGATATGTATTAGGAGCGCCACAAATGCCTGGATTCAAGTTACATCTACCTGACAACAAAACTTTTGAGATAAAAGCAGAGGGGATTTCGAATCAGGCAAAATATGTTGAGAGCATTTCATTAAACGGCAAGAAACATCTGTCACCATATATAAGCCATTCTGATATAACATCCGGCGGTACTCTCGTTTTCAAAATGACCGACAACAAATCTAAAACCATCAAATTCTACGATTAGTATAAACTAATAAACTTACAATAATGGGAAAATATCCTAAAATCGGAATACGCCCCACCATTGACGGTCGTCAAGGGGGTGTTCGTGAAAGCCTTGAAGAAAAAACCATGGCTCTTGCTAATGCTGTTGCAGAGCTTATTTCCAACAACCTGCGCAATGGCGATGGTTCACCCGTTGAATGCGTTATAGCTGATTCTACTATCGGACGAGTTGCAGAGACCGCCGCTTGTGCTGAAAAGTTTGAGCGCGAGGGTGTTGGGGCTACAATAACCGTTACATCATGCTGGTGCTACGGTGCTGAAACAATGGATATGAATCCGTACTGGCCTAAAGCAGTGTGGGGATTCAATGGCACTGAAAGACCAGGCGCAGTATATCTCGCAGCCGTTCTTGCTGCCCATGCTCAGAAAGGGCTCCCCGCCTTTGGAATATATGGCCACGACGTTCAGGACCTCGATGACAATACTATACCTGCTGATGTAGCAGAAAAAATTCTTCGTTTTGCAAAAGCGGCTATGGCTGTCGCAACAATGAGAGGTAAATCCTACCTTTCTATGGGTAGTGTTTCAATGGGCATTGCCGGTTCTATCGTAAACCCTGATTTCTTCCAGGAGTACCTCGGTATGAGAAATGAATCTGTCGATTTAACCGAGATTATCCGTAGAATGACAGAAGGCATCTATGACAAAGAAGAATACACCAAAGCACTTGCTTGGACTGAAAAATACTGCAAAGTCAACGAGGGTAATGATATTGCTAATCATCATGACAAAATGAAAAACCGCGATCAGAAAGATTCCGACTGGGATTTCATTGTTAAGATGACTATCATTATGAGAGACCTCATGATAGGCAATCCCAAACTCCTTGCCCTCGGATTCAAGGAGGAAGCCATGGGGCACAACGCAATTGCTGCCGGTTTCCAGGGACAGCGACAGTGGACCGATTTCTACCCCAACGGCGACTTCAGTGAAGCTCTTTTGAACACTTCATTTGACTGGAACGGCATCAGAGAAGCTTTTGTGCTCGCAACCGAAAATGATGCTTGCAACGGGGTTGCCATGCTTTTCGGACACCTGCTCACAAATCGTGCGCAGATCTTCTCAGACGTGCGCACGTATTGGAGTCCGGAAGCAGTAAAAAGAGTTACCGGCAAAGAACTCACCGGCAGAGCGCAGAATGGCATCATTCACCTCATCAACTCCGGTGCTACTACTCTTGACGGTTCCGGGCAAGTGCTGGAAAACGGAGAGCCTGTTATGAAGGAACACTGGAATCTCACTCAAAAAGATGTGGAAGCTTGTCTTGAAGCAACTACATGGTATCCGGCAAACAGAGACTATTTCCGCGGTGGTGGATTTTCAAGCAACTTCCTGTCAAAAG
Source organism: Barnesiella sp. (assembly GCA_014800945.1). Lineage (GTDB taxonomy): Bacteria > Bacteroidota > Bacteroidia > Bacteroidales > Muribaculaceae > Paramuribaculum. Next base: position 50,695 of record JAAVFD010000033.1, read on the forward strand.
GAGGTATGCCGGTTACTATGAGCCGACTCAACCTTGTAAAAGGGCTTGGACCGGTTCTACAGATTGCTGAGGGCTGGACTGTTGAAATTGATCCTGAAATAAACCACTTGCTTGACAAGCGCACAGATCCCACATGGCCTACCACTTGGTTTGTACCCCGATTGATGCCTGAACGTGACCCGTTCAAGGATGTTTACTCGGTTATGAACAACTGGGGAGCCAATCACGGAGCTATTTCTTATGGTCACATCGGCGCCGACCTCATCACACTCGCATCAATTCTCAGAATTCCTGTGTGCATGCACAATGTAGAGGACGAAAAAATCTTCCGTCCGGCAGCTTGGAACTCCTTCGGAATGGATAAAGAAGGTGCTGATTACAGAGCTTGCCAAAACTATGGTCCTATATATAAATAATGTGTATGGCTACAATCGAACAGATAGAGACATTTGTAGGCTATGCCCGTAAAGTAGGACAAGCCGAGCTAACCATTTGCAGCAGTGGCAATTTGTCTTGGAGAATTGGAGATGAGGTTCTTATCTCAGGCACAGGCTCTTGGGTTCCGGAGCTCACTCCTGACAAAGTTGCTGTTTGCAGACTCAGCGATGGAGAGGTTCTCAACGGTGTCAAACCATCTATGGAAAGTGTTTTCCACATGGGAGTAATGCGCAAGCGCCCGGAAGTCAACGTTGTTCTACATTTCCAATCACCTTATGCCACTGCAGTCGCATGCATGGACAATCCTCCTGCAAACCTCAATTTCACTGCAGAAGTACCCATCCATGTCGGTAATCCGATTCCTATGATTCCATATTTCCGCCCGGGTTCACCGGAACTTGCAGAACAGGTTGTCAAAGAGATGACTCATTGCAATTCCGTAATACTGCGCAAGCACGGGCAGGTTGTGTGCGGTTCGGATTTCAATCAGGCGTTTGAAAGAGCGATGTTTTTCGAAATGGCTTGCCGCATTGCCGTGCTTAACGGAAACAACATCAATCCACTCACCCCGGCAGAGATTTCTGATCTGGACGTTTATATCAACGGTAAAAAATGAAAGATGCCTTCATAGCAGCTGATTTCGGTGGAAGCAGCGGCAGAGTTATTGCCGGCTGCTTTACCGGCAATCAGTTGGAGCTTAATGAAATTCATCGATTCAAGAATGGGCCGGTGAGTATGGGCGGTTCTGTTTTCTGGGATTTCCCCTACTTGTTCTCTGAATTAAAGACCGGTCTGCACAAGGCTATCCTGCAAGGCTACAATATTTTAAGCATCGGCATTGATACATGGGGAGTGGATTTCGGACTGATTGACAAAAACGGACAACTAATATCTAATCCCTATTGCTACCGAGACCCTGCCACCCTCCACTATCCGGACAGATTCTTTGAATCCGTCAATAAAAATGAGCATTATTCGATAAACGGCACGCAGGTTTTGCCTATCAACACACTATTCAGGCTAATGGCTATACGCGACAATTCACCCTGGATGCTGGATGCGGCAGAACACCTGCTATTTACACCGGACCTATTAGCTTTTTTTCTTACAGGAGTTCCTGTCAACGAGTACTGCATTGCCTCAACATCAGAATTACTGAATGCAACATCAAGAACTTGGGATACACAGCTTATTGAAGCTTGTGGTTTCCCACGCAAAATTTTCGGTAAAATTATTCAGCCGGGAACAATCACCGGATACCTCACACCTGATATTCTTGATGAAATAGGTACTCAAAGAAAAATCCCCGTCATTGCTGTCGCCTCCCACGACACGGCAAGTGCCGTATTCGCTGTTAACCGTGGTGACTCCTCAGAAGCGTTTCTCAGCTCCGGCACATGGTCGCTTCTCGGAGCACTAATTGACTGCCCTGTTTTATCAGAAGAAGCTATGGCAGCAGGTTTCACTAATGAAGGTGCTGCTGACTATAAAATAAAATTCCTCCAGAACATCACCGGATTATGGATTCTCCAGCGTCTGATTAATCTATGGGAGAAAGAGGGCACTTTCTCCGGTTATGACGAGCTGATTGCCGATGCTGCCAAAAGCACTTGCAAAGCCATAATTGATGTTGATTCACCTGAATTTTCAAACCCTTCAAATATGCAGGCTGCTATAGTTTCACACTGTAGAAACAATGGGTCTGATGTACCTCACACACCTGCGGATTTCGTAATGACTGTATGCCGTTCACTCGCAAACAGATATAAATTAGGAATTGATGCACTTAATTCACTCCTGCCCTCCCCGATAAAAAAACTTGTTATCATGGGAGGCGGTTCAAAGAACTCTCTCCTAACCGATCTCACAGCACAAGCTACAGGACTCGAAGTCGTTACCGGACCCGTTGAGGCAACTGCAATTGGAAACATCCTGATGCAGGCTAAAGTCCATGGCATTGACATTAAACAAATATCCACCAACTAATCACAACCGCACCTAAATATGAACCCACCTAAAAAAGCTCCACTCGTTGAAAAGAAGTACATTGTACCCTTCATTCTCATCACATCGCTTTTCGCATTATGGGGATTCGCAAATGATATTACCAATCCCATGGTTGCAGCATTTCAAACTGTCATGGAACTATCTGCTGCGAAAGCATCGCTCATTCAGTTTGCTTTTTACGGAGGGTACGCTACTATGGCTATTCCGGCTGCTATTTTCATTCGCAAGTACAGCTATAAAAAGGGTATCTTGCTTGGACTCGCACTATATGCCATCGGAGCCTTTATGTTTATTCCGGCTGCTAATAAAGAGAACTTCTCATTCTTCTGTATCTCGCTTTATGTTCTCACATTCGGACTCGCTTTTCTTGAAACCACAGCTAATCCATTCATTCTTTCACTTGGCTCTAAGGACACATCTACAAGGCGACTGAATTTCGCACAGGCTTTCAATCCACTTGGATCCCTTTGCGGAATGGCGGTGGCATCGCTTATTGTACTGCCCAACCTCATCTCCGATGCAAGAAATTCATCCGGTGAAATAATTTTCCAGACACTCTCATCTGCGGAAAAAGCTCAAATCAGAGTGCACGACCTCGCTATCATCAGAGACCCATATGTTGCAATAGGCATTGTCGTGGTGGCAATGTTTGTTCTAATCGCATTGGTAAGAATGCCTAAACTGCATGGACACAGCGAAAAAGCAAAAACTCCCGGAACAATCAGGCGTCTTTTCAGTAACAAGGAGTACCGAGAAGGAGTAGTGACCCAGATGTTTTATGTTGCAGCACAGATCATGATCTGGACATTCATTATCCAGTATGCCGACAATCTCGGAATCAACAAGGCTACCGCCCAAAACTACAACATAATAGCCATGGTACTCTTTCTCTGTTTCAGATTTGGCGGCACTATGCTGATGCAATATATTCCCCCGGCTAAAATACTCGCAGCCTTCGCTGTTATGGCATCTATATGTACTCTCGGAGCCATTTTCATTGTCGGAATTACCGGATTGATATGCCTCGTAGCTGTAAGCGCGTTCATGTCCATAATGTTTCCAAGCATTTACGGTATCTCTCTTGAAAAAGTAGATGCTCAGGACACCTCACTTGGAGCCGCATTCCTTGTCATGGCTATTGTTGGAGGAGCTCTTATGCCACCTTTGCAGGGCATGATTATTGACTGTGGAACAATTGCCTCGCTTCCGGCAGTAAACGTCTCCTTCATTTTACCTCTCATTTGCTTCATAATCATTGCTGCTTATAGTTTCCGTTGCATTCGCCGCTTCTGAAAAAATTACTACCTTTGCAATCATGAGTGAGTAATATTTTATTACCGCTGATGTTTTGAATGAACCGATTCCTTAAAATATTACGCATTGCTGCTTCACTGCTCGTCTTCCTTATAATTACGGCGGCACTGACTGCATTACCCTTAGCAGTTTATCCATTTGCTCAATGGATTGAAAAAATACAGTTTTTACCGGCTGTCATTTTATTCAATCTCGTGATATTTGTTGGATGGCTGATTATAACGCTGATATTCGGCAGAATATACTGTTCTTCTGTCTGCCCCATAGGTACACTTATGGATATATTTTCAAGAACGAGAATGATTGTTTCACCGCGCATCTATCGATTCAGCACAGCCAATTCACGCATTAGAAACATCGTCCTTATCGGTGTGCTTATTTGTCTCATGGCAGGCAGCATGACCATTCCAATTATTATTACCCCCTACTCCGCTTACTGCCGCATTTGCTGTGACTTATTTCAACCGCTCTATTCACTCATATCCGGTTCTGAAAGTACCACAGGAATGGCTTGGTGGAATAATGTCGTATCAAAAGCACTTGCCGGATGGGCATCAACATCGGTTGCTGCAATCTCGCTTGTAATCATTGCCATATTGTCAGCGGCAAAAGGGCGTATTCTTTGTAATTCAATATGCCCGGTTGGCACTACTCTTGGATTTATCAGCAGGTTCTCGATATTTCAATTTGAGATAGACACCGACAAGTGTACTAACTGCAGAAAATGCGAATATGTGTGCAAATGCTCATGCATCAACCTCAACGACCATGTTGTTGACGGAAGCAGATGCGTCAACTGCTTCAACTGCGTCAATGTTTGTCCTGATGATGCTATCCGTTACACATTCCGACGCAAGCAGCTGTCAATACCCATGATGCAAAGCGTCAAACCGATATTGCCGGAACCCACACTTGAAAATTCGGCGCCTCCTCACACCTGTAACACATCCGATGAAAATAAAAACATTATAAAATGAAACAGTATCTTGACCTTTTGAAAACCATAGAAATGCACGGAACCGATAAAGCTGACCGTACAGGCACCGGAACCAGAAGCATCTTCGGCTACCAGATGCGTTTTAATCTGGAAGATGGATTTCCTTTGCTCACAACAAAGAAATTACATCTGAAATCTATCATCCATGAGCTCCTGTGGTTTCTAAAAGGTGACACAAATATTGCCTACCTTCAGGAAAACGGTGTGAGAATCTGGAATGAATGGGCAGACGAAAACGGTGACCTCGGTCATATTTACGGATACCAGTGGCGCTCATGGCCAGACGGAAACGGTGGATTTATCGACCAAATAACAGAGGCTATCAACACGATTAAAACCAATCCGGATTCAAGACGAATCATTGTCAGCGCATGGAATGTTGCCGACATACCTAACATGGCCCTTCCACCATGCCACGCGTTTTTCCAGTTCTATGTAGCAGACGGCAGATTGAGTCTCCAACTGTATCAGCGTAGTGCTGACTGCTTTCTCGGTGTGCCTTTCAACATAGCGTCATATGCTCTCCTTCTCATGATGGTTGCTCAGGTTACTGGACTAAAAGCCGGTGATTTTGTTCACACACTTGGAGATGCACATATTTACACAAACCACTTTGACCAGGTGCAGCAACAGCTTGCCAGAGAGCCTCGCCACTTGCCCAAAATGGTACTCAATCCCGAAGTCAAAAATATTTTTGATTTCAAATATTCCGACTTCACTTTGGAGAATTATGATCCACATCCACATATTAAAGGAACTGTAGCAGTATGAGTATCTCAATTATAGCCGCTGTTGGCGCCGACAATGCTATTGGAGCTGACGGCAACCTCGCTTTCCACATTTCTTCCGACCTCAAGCACTTTAAGGAGCTAACCGTTGGAAAACCGGTGATTATGGGTAGAAAGACATTTGAATCACTACCGAACGGACCTCTACCAAACCGACGAAACATCGTTATAAGCCGAAATCCGGAATATTCATATCCGGGAGTAGAAACAGCAGCTTCACTGCAAGATGCCATAGAACTGACTTTTGACTCACCTGAGGCGATGGTTATTGGAGGAGCAGAAATTTATCGGCAGGCTCTGCCTATGGCTACAAAGCTGTACCTCACACAGATAGATGCCACTCGTCCGGATGCCGACACTTTTTTCCCTGAAATAAATAAAGATGAGTGGGAACAAGACTCACAGGAATGGCTCACCGATTCCAAAACAGGACTAAGATACCGTTTTTCTTGTCTCTCTCGAAAATAAACTATATCTTTGTCCTCGCTTTGCCATTCCGGCAAAGTTATCAGGCTCTGTAGTTCAACGGATAGAATAGAAGTTTCCTAAACTTTAGATAGGGGTTCGATTCCCCTCGGAGCTACTATCCCCTCCCTACAAATCATGAAGATACATCCGGCAAAACGGAGCGATATTCCCAGGATTATAGCCATTTTTGACGCCGCTAAAATATACATGAGGGCACAAGGCAACCATGTGCAGTGGACAGGTTCTTATCCTGAAATTGCAATCATTGAGAAAGATATATCTGACGGTAATCTTTATGTGGGAATAGGCAATGATGGCGTGATTCATTGCGCTTTCAGCCTGATTCCGGGAAATGATCCCACATATTCAAGGATAGAAAACGGACAGTGGCTCAACAATGAACCATATTTTACAATTCACAGATTAGCCTCTGATGGATACACCGCAAATGTTTTGAAAAGATGTGTGGCGTTCTCATTTAACCTCACTGAAAACATTCGCATCGACACACATGAATCGAACCGTACGATGCTTGCCGCTCTTAGTACACTCGGATTTATCCGGTGCGGTACTATCTATGTGAATGACGGCACACCGAGAATAGCTTTTCAGAAACGGTTATAAGGTCCGGTTGTAATATCAGCTTACCCCTAACAGCTCTATCTCAAACACAAGAGTAGAACCACCGGGAATACCCGGCTGATTCATCCTGCCATAGCCCTGCTCTGCCGGAATGTAAATTTCCCACTTATCGCCGGGCACCATCTGCTGCAGAGCTATTATCCATCCCGGAATCAGTTCCCTTAAACGAAATGCGGGCGCAACACCTCCACGACTACTGTCAAAAGTCTTGCCGTTTATCGTTTTGCCTACATAATGGGCGGTCACAACACTGTTTCGGTTGGGATGCACACCACCTGGTTTTCCGCTCTTTATCACCTTGTATAGTATGTCTTTATCAAGCTGTTTCACACCCGGTTCAGAACTTTTAGCCTGAAGCCACTCTCTGTTTTTAAGTACATAATCTTGCTTTGCCATACCACAAAAGTAATATTTTTCAAACAATTTAATAATTTCACGGTTAATTTATATAGATTTTGTTTTATATCCATCACATTATATTGTCATCATGATTGATTCATTTATTGATATACTCAGAACCTATCCGGCTCTCGCTGTCTTTCTAACGGTTGGTATCGGCTTTTTCATTGGAAGCATACGCATTGGTAGTTTCTCACTTGGCAGTGTCACTTCAGTTCTTCTTGTGGGTGTACTTGTCGGGCAGCTTGTTATACCTGTTTCCGGACCGCTCAAAATGTTTTTCTTCATGATGTTTCTCTTCTCGATAGGCTACAGTGTCGGACCCGATTTTTTCAAGTCATTGAGAGGACAAGGTGCAAGGCAGGCTTTATTTGCTGTTTTAATGAGCACTGTGTGCTTTTTGGTAACCATCGCTATTGCTAAAATCATGGGATATAACAAGGGTGAGGCTATAGGACTATTTTCAGGTTCACAAACATGCTCTTCGCTTCTTGGTGTTGGCGGAGAGGCGCTTGGCAGACTTGGCCTTCCCGCTGACGAACTTGCCCGACAGATGAACCTCATTCCGGTTTGCTATGCCGTTACATATATTTTTGGCACTCTCGGCACTGTGATTTTGCTTGGCAACCTTGGACCGAAACTACTCGGTGGCATCGAATATGTGAAAAAGAGAACCGCCGAACTCGAAAAGGAACTTAACGCTACTTCATCTAATGATGACCCTGCTATGGTCAATGCGTCTCGTGGGGCGGCATACCGTGTGTTTAGAGTCTCAGGCTCATTCTTTAGTGAGCCGCGCACCGTTCGTGACACCGAGCTGTTTTTCAAGAGCAACGGTATTCAGGTTGACATCGACCGGATTAACCACAACGGAAATATATTTGCTCCACGCCATGACGATATTATCCGCATGAACGACAATATTGTTGCCTGCGGCAGAAGCGAGGACATTATTAATGTAGCGCAGTTTGTTGGCAAGGAGATATCTGATCCGGAGTTACTTGATTATCCTCTTGAAAGAGTTGGAGTTCTTGTAGTAAAAAAAGGGTTTATCGGCAAATCCATCACAGAATTGCGACAGCAGAAATATATGCATGGCGTTGTTATTCGCGATGGTGTTAGAGGCGGAGAACCGATTGACATTTCAGGAGATACTGTGTTTCAGAAAGGTGACAAACTCACCGTTATGGGTTATCCTGACAAAGTTGCCACTGCAACTCCTCACATGGGACACGTTGACCGACCCTCGATTTCAAGCGACCTCATGTTTGTAGGACTTACCATTTTTATCGGAGGACTTTTCGGCGCAATCTGTTTTTGGGTTGGCAGCATACCGCTAAGTTTCGGAACAAGCGGCGGAGCTCTCATTGCCGGAATCGTTTTCGGCTGGCTTCGTTCAAAGCGTCCTACCGTTGGGCACATTTCTGCAGGGGCACTATGGTTTATGAATAACCTCGGACTCAATGTCTTCATTGCCGTTGTAGGCATAGAGGCTGCACCTTCATTTGTTGCCGGTATTAAAGCTGTGGGTCCCATGCTCTTTGTTACCGGTGCTGTCGGAACGATTATTCCCCTTCTGTTCGGACTTTGGCTCGGAAAGAGGGTTTTCAAATTCAATCCGGCTATTACCCTTGGATGCTGCGCCGGCACCAGAACCTGCACTGCGTCACTGGGTGCTGTGCAGAATGCACTCGGGAGTACACTACCCGCCATTGGTTATACGGTCACTTATGCTGTGAGCAATATCCTTCTTGTCATCTGGGGACTTGTGGCTACTCTGATTGTCTGAGCAAAAAATCCATCTTTTTTGCAACCAATTGTGCTTTCATACCATTTTCTTGTTAACTTTGAGACATAATATCATTCATTATGACAAGCAAAGTTAAAATAAGCACATTATCCCTTGTACTGACAGCGATATACTTTGTCACTCTTGTTGCTTTTACTCTATTGAATCTCAATAAAGGAAATGAGATTACAGCATATATCTTATCTGCAATAATTATTATTGTCTGCTTTGCAGCTCTTTTCTATTCTCCAATTAAAATTACTGCTACTGATGCGCAATTGGAAATATGGAGATCAATCTCATGCAAATCAATCCCCTACTCTGAAATCAAATCAATCTTTCTAAACAAGCCCACACTGGCTGAGAAGAGACTCTTTGCCAGCGGAGGATTTTTCGGCTATTGGGGCTGGTTCAGTGAATCTACTATTGGAAAATATTTCGCGTACTATGGCAAAGCCTCTGACTGCTTCATCATTACCCTCAAATCAGGCAAGGTTTACCGGCTCGGGTGTGAGAATCCGGAGCAGATGGTGCAATATATATCCTCTAAACTAACAAAAACGCCCGAAAATGACTGACTTTGAGTTACTGAAAGATCTCCTGATTAAAAACCGCAGCATCCGACGCTTTGACTCTTCTAAAATCATATCTGAGTCAACACTCCGTTCTCTGGTAGAGCTTACTCGGTACTGTGCCTCAGGACGAAACCTTCAGCCACTTCGCTATCGCCTTGTCACTAATCCGAAAGAATGCGCCGCGCTATTTCCCGCACTTGCATGGGCCGGATATTATAAGGATTGGGACGGACCAGAGGAAAATGAAAGACCTGTGGCTTACCTCGTTCAGTGCATTGACACAGAACTTGCTCAAGACTGCCTTTGTGATGACGGACTGCAACTTGAAGCCATAACTCTTGGAGCCACTGCTCTGGGTATTTCAGGCTGTATCATAAAAGCATTCAATGTCAGCGCGTTAATTGAATCATTAGCCATTCACCCGAGATTTAAGCCTAGATATGTGCTGGCACTTGGCTATCCATCCGAAAAAGCTGAAATTGTGAATCTTAAACCCGATGGAGACATTAAATATTACCGTGACGAATCAGACACTCAATGCGTGCCAAAGCGTTCTATTGCCACACTACTGATATAACAAACGAACTTTATTGCTTTCCTACCGTTTTAATAATAGAAATAAACTCTAAAAAACACTATTATGAAACGACTTTTTAAATTTATTCCGGTTTTGTTCGCAGCTCTGCTCGCATCATCTTTCATCAGCTGCAGCGATGATGAGAAAGACATTAATCCTACTGAACTCCCCTCTAATGCAAAAGCATTTATCTCTACCTACTACCCCGCTGCCCAAATTGTTAAAACAACAAAGGACAAAAACGAGTATGATGTCATTCTAAATAACGGACACACTATTGAATTCAATAAAGATGGAGAATGGATTGATGTGGATGCACCGGCAGGACAAAATATTCCGACCGGATTTTATCCCGCATCTATTGACACCTATATTTCTTCAAACTTTGGAACATCAGGAGGCATAAACGAAATCTCAGTAGATTCAAGAGGATTTGAGGTGGATCTTGTTTCCGGTTTAGATTTATTGTTCAGCAAAACAGGCGAATTCATCGGACTCGACGATTAATATCATATAATAATAACAATATTCGACTGAGGCTGTGTCAAATTGAATACAGCCTCAGTTTTTTGACACCGCTTAGAAGTCATCATCCATCATATCATAATCATCCTGTTCTTCATTAAAGTCTTCAAACGAATCTCTTCTACTGTAATAATTATTACCTCCATAATAATTATGTGAAGAAGTGAATTTATCACTGTGTTTATTTACATGCTTTCCCATCTCATCTCCATTCAACTCACCAAACAGCCAACGAAAAAATGCAAGCTCACCTATAAAACTCCAAAATCCCATAACCAAACTATTTATTTGCGGTCATTGCATCAATTAAGTCCTGATAGCAGGTGACTTTATGATACTTGACATTATCGGTTGACATTTCGTTGAATAGTTGTGAGGCGCAGTCAATCTTGGCATTTTCAATAGCGTTGAGCTGCATGGAGCTGAGAGAACCTTTGGTCTCAGCAATAAAGAAAATGTGCTTGACATTGCTTTTCTGCATCGCTATCGCCCAGTCAGGAGCATAGTTGCCGACGGGAGTAGGAATATAGAATGAGCGTGGGAGTTTAGCATAAACCACCACTTCGTTTGCCTCATCAAGGTCATGGGCGAAGTTGCGCTCGCCGATACTGTCGGAAACAACATAATCGGTGACGTGTTTGGTTGCCTGATAAGCTTTATCAAACTCAGCCTTACTTGCAGCACTGAAGATGTCCGAGTCATACTTCCCATCAGTCAAATGGTAATGGATATGATCGACAATCATCGTGGCTTTCTGCTCACGGATGATTTGCACAACCTTACGGATAAATTCTTCGGGGTTGTTGCGGAACAGGGCGAGTTTAGCCGGGCGCAAACCTTGAAGAATCTTAGCGGCAGTTCGCCGGGTGATATTGGCACCCTTGGCGATCTGCCCGATAAGGTCATACTTTACGGATGAAGTGCTTACGTCGGTAAGTTCCTGAGAGGAGGATTTGGTGTCACCAAATTCAGTTACTTCATCCTCATACTGCTTACCCTCAATCTTGATGTAGCGAAGTTTGCGTACCTGCAGCTCGTCTGTATTTAGATGCAGAATTGCATTCTTAATCAGTTCGTCGGAGTCATAGCTGACAGTATAAACATACTGGTGGTTGATGGCTTTCCAAAGGGCCTGAAACTCTTCCCGATAGAAATTGGCGTTCAGCTTCGGCTCAGGCAATTTCGTTTTGCCGCCGTTCTCAGTCATGCCGTCAAGCAGAGACGGGTCGAATATTGAGTTGACAAGGCGAGTCACACCTTCTGCCATTGGTTGAAGTTTTGTAGGCAATGGAGCGAGCGTGCCGGCTTCACGGTCAGCGTGGTATTTAGGAGTGATGTTACCGCTGTCATCAATGTACCCATTATCATCAAGATAAGCTATAATGCGTCCTGCCTCAGTATCAGATACGATATGAGGTTGTCCGTCAAGAGTAATTGTCTTCCCCTTGAAGTAGTCAGTAGAAGCCTTGGTTGCTCGTTCACGCAGAGCGTCGCGTGTCTCCTTTTGCAGCGCACTGGTGAAGTCTGCATAACTCTCGTTGGCGATAACGGTTAGAACATTAATGTCGTGTACGTTGTCGCCAAGCAGTTCCTTATCCTGGCGGATACCATTGCGGTCAACTGCTATACGCAAACCGCGACCAACCTCCTGACGTTTGGTGGTGGTTGAATTGCTGTGGCGTAGGGTACATATCTGAAACACATTCGGATTATCCCAACC
>JAAVFD010000034.1 GCA_014800945.1 Barnesiella sp.
GCCTGTTCACGTGCAAGTTGCGCCTGCTTCTGTGCCATTTCTCTTTGCTTCTGCGCCTGTTCACGTGCAAGTTGCGCCTGCTTCTGTGCCATTTCTCTTTGCTTCTGCGCCTGTTCACGTGCAAGTTGCGCCTGCTTCTGAGCCATTTCTCTCTGCTTCTGTGCTTGCTCACGTGCAAGTTGCGCCTGCTTCTGAGCCATTTCTCTCTGCTTCTGTGCTTGCTCACGTGCGATTTGCGCCTGCTTCTGAGCCATTTCCCTCTGCTTTTGAGCTTGCTCACGTGCGATTTGCGCCTGCTTCTGAGCCCTTTCCCTCTGCTTCTGAGCTTGCTCACGTGCTATTTGAGCCTGCTTTTGTGCTTGTTCACGTGCAAGTTGTGCCTGACGTTGAGCAAATTCTCTCGAGTATGAAGAATCCCCGATGCCAAAAGGCTCAGAACTGTTCACCGATACAATCAGATGGTATTTCCCTTTGACATGGGATAGGCTGTAATTGCGAAATCCGTCGTCAGAGTTGAATTTCATTAGAATAGCGCCATCTTCTCCGGGGCGGAGAATGAAGTTTGAAGCCTCGTGCTCGCGATTGATGAGTTTCGCTCTCAGTTTTTTGTACAAAGATTTGTTCTTAAAAGAGTAGCGGTAAGTTGCCTGAGTGATTTTTCCGGATTTAGTGTCACGATCAACAGCAAGTGAGCTCTGCACATTTTTCTCGGAATTCATGGATGAAATCAGATCATCATGCCAGTCACCACCGGCAAAAACCGGAATAACAATTGCGATAATGAGGGTAAACAGAAGCAATAATCGTTTCATATCAAGAGGCTGGTTAATTAATTATCAATTAAGAAATAACATCCGGAGTGGTTCTTGTTTCGGCACTGAGTTCCATCTCAATGGACTCCGCTTCAAGTTTCAGGTATTCGATTTCATCAGAAATATCCTCCATGTCGGTATATAATACTCCGTCTATCATAACGTAGCTACCTTCATGCTGTTTGGCAAGCATATCCTTCTGAACTTTTGCGCTGTGATAATTCCATCCGGCGGTAAAAAGTATAGCCAGTGCAGCTGCAGCTGATGAAAACCATATAGCCGGTTTTAATGGAAATGCGGTTCTTTTTTTGGCAACGGGCTTATTTGCAGCAGCGGCAGCCTCGCCCGGCATCCCCTCGGCATACCATTTGAACATCGGTTTATACTGAAGCAGGGTTTCTGCCACATTCTCTCCTGCGAAATATTCCTCCAGGGCCTTTTCTTCGGCGCGAGTGGTATCGCCTTCAAAAAAGCGGTCAAGTAATTGTTCTATGTATCTGTCTTGCGTGGTCATATATTATTCTTTAAGTAAATATCTCTAACTTTTTTTCGGGCTCTTGACAGAGCGGTGCGTATTGCTCCCGGTGTTGCTCCGGCAAGTGCGGCAATTTCTTCGGTTTCCATATCTTCAAGATGCTTCATTTTCAAAACAGCCTGTTCCATTGGCGGAAGAGCTTCTATTGCCATCATGAGTTCCGGAGATATTGCCTCGGAATATGTATCCGCCTCAATAGTCATTGCCGCTTCAATTTCTAAGGTTGTTTTTCTTGCTCTCAAGGCAGACAGGCATACTCTTCTAAGAATCACCGCGGCGGGAGCTGCCGGATTATCATAGCTGTCAAGCCTATCCTTGAAAAACCATAGTTTGATGAGCGCATCCTGCACCGCGTCGGCAGCCTCTTCCTCCGAGCCAAGAATATTTTTGGCAGTGATGAGGAGGCGTGGACGCAACTGCGAAACCAGTATTTCAAACTCCCGACGTTGCACAACTGCAAGTTTTTTTAATCCTCTGTGGTAATTCGTGTGGTGTGCTTCGGTCCGCAGTTTAATATCGTGCTGTTTCTTGACTGCCTCATTTCAAGCCTATTAACGGCATAGCACTTTATTGAGGAAGAAGATGAGCTTGTAGTAGCTGCTACTGTTTTAGCCTTAAGTCCGCCGGCAATAATGTCAGAACTGCTTGAGGATGAAAGTTTTGCGTAATCGCACACGCCTCTAAGTATGATACTGCTTGTGCTTCCGCTTGTAGCATCAACGGCATCACTGGTGATACCGGACAGTCGGATGTCTCCGGAGGAAGAGGAAACAGCTCTGATATTCGCGCTGTTGAGTGAATTTGAAACGGTGATATCGCCGGATGAATTAGTAGAGGCTGAAAATGTGTTGCTTACGATTTTGTTGAAGAAGATGTCCCCTGATGAATTGTTGTAAAAACTCACACTCTGCGCAATCACGCTTTCACCCCTTATGTCACCGGACGAATTGCATATTGTGTTAACAGAGGTGCCTTTCAGTGATTCAAATTTTATGTAACCTGATGAGTTGGTAATGAGTTTAATTCTCGGTGCCTTGATATTGGAACCTGTAATATCACCTGATGAATTGGTGATGCACACAACCTCACTGTCTCTCTCAATAGCATTCATCAGGCGGATATTTCCCGAGCTGTTTGTCCGGAAAGAGGTGACATCCGGTGAGTACACTGTAATTTTAACAGTACAGTTGCCTTTGATTGTTAAAGACTGATTGAATTTGACGGATAAGCTTTTATCCTTATGTGTAACGGTTATATATTTGGTGATGTTTTCCGGTGCATACACTTCAACTTTTTGAGTCGGACTGTTGTAATAATCAATGTCTATCATTGACTGGGTTACAATTTCTTTGATTCCGCTGAACTGAACCGGTACCGCGCCTTTTTTGTAGCTGGACGAAGGCTCAATGACAATGTCTGCCTGAGCAGTCAGAGTAACAAGGAAAATTGTCAGGAATGTAATAATTCGGGTCATATCTGATAAAAATTGTAGGCGTTTTATCTATATGACGCGGCAGGGTTTGAAAACGTTACATTTACAAATGTTAAATAGTGATTTCTCCGCAGATAGAATGTCCGAAATGGTCGCGCACCTCCTCCGGTTGCAGTCCGAGTCCGAAAAGATACATCAGTTTGGTAAGAGCGGCTTCGGCGGTTATATCATGCCCTGAAACAGTTCCGCATTCGGCAAGAGCGTCACCTGCTTGATAGCGTTTCATCACTCCGCCATTAACGCATTGTGTCACATTGACAATTACCACACCCCGCTCTATAGCCTCTCTGATGGCATCAATAAACCATTTTGCGGTCGGAGCATTTCCGGCACCGTAGGTTTTGAGCACAATACCTTTTATTCCGGGAGTAGAAAGCTGGTGACGCAGAGTGGATTCTGTAAGACCCGGAAAAAGGTCTATACACATCACCGATGAGTCCATATTGTAATGGGTGCGCAGCGGACGATGCTCAATGTTGTGGTACAGAGCGTCGTAATCGAAATTTATGCCTAATCCGATTTTTGCCAGGGGCGGGTAGTTGTTGCTCTTGAAAGCATTGAAATTGTCAGCGCTCATTTTTGTCGAGCGGTTGCCGCGCCACAGATAGTTTTCAAAGAGAATAGCCACCTCTTGCACGGTGGGCACACCGGCTGAGTTCACGGAAGCCGCAATCTGTAGGGCTGTTATAAGATTCTCCTCACCATCGGTCCTCACTTCACCGATTGGCAGCTGTGAACCGGTGATGATAACCGGCTTGCTGAGATTTTCCAGCATGAAAGAGAGCGCGGAGGCGGTATAAGCCATGGTGTCGGTGCCATGAAGCACCACAAAACCATCGTACGCGCGATAGTTTTTCTCTATCGCCTCCACAATCTGCCCCCAGTGCCCGGGGTTCATGTCTGATGAATCTATCGGTGGATCAAATGAGATATTGTTTATCTCATAATTGAGCTTACGCACCTTAGGCACATTATAAATAAGGTGTGAAAAATCAAACGGCTGCAGAGTATGCGTATCCGGATTTTCAATCATGCCGATTGTACCTCCGGTATATATTATAAGGAGTCTTGGTCGTCCGGATATATCTACCATGCCAGTGATTATTTTACTTGTGCTCCGGGCACTACCGGTCCGGTCGGTCCTATCACCACTAAAGAGCCGTCGGCATTTTCGGCAGAGAGAATCATGCCCTGCGATTCTATGCCTTTGAGCTTTCTCGGAGGCAGGTTGGCTATGAAACACACCTGCTTGCCAACAAGGGTTTCCGGCTGATAGTGAGCTGCGATACCGCTCACAATCGTTCGTGTGCCGAGTCCGTCGTCAATCTTGAACTTGAGAAGTTTGTCAGCTTTGGGCACTTTTTCACATTCCAGCACCGTGCCGATTCTCAGGTCTGCCTTCATGAAGGTGTCAAAATCCACATCCGGAGCCTGAGGAGCTGCCTTGAATGCCTTGACTTTGTTTTCCTCCTTGATTCGTGCGAGTCTGTCAAGCTGTGCCTGAATTGCGGTGTCCTCAATCTTTTCAAACAGCAGCTCTGGAGCGCCGACAGTTGTTCCTGCCGGAATGATGTCGAATTTGCCGAGGAGATTCCAAGACAGTGTCTTGAGTCCGAGCATCTTTGAGAGCGATGCGCTCATAAAGGGCATGAACGGCTCAAATGCCACAGCCAGATTGGCGCACAGCTGAATGGAGCAGTTGAGAATAGTTGCTACACGCGGCATATCGGTCTTGGCAACTTTCCACGGTTCTGTTTCCTGTAGATAGCGGTTGCCGATGCGGGCAAGTTCCATAGCATCTTTGAGAGCCTCGCGGAAATGGAATGTGTCGAGGTTGGCACCGAGAGATTTAACGGCAGCATCAACCTCCTCCATCATCTTGCGGTCTATTTCCTCGGTTTCACCCTTTTCAGGAAGAACTCCGTTGAAGAATTTATGGGTGAGCACAATTGCGCGGTTAACAAAGTTGCCGAGCACAGCTACAAGTTCATTATTGTTTCTCGCCTGGAAGTCGGACCATGTGAAATCGTTATCCTTGGTTTCCGGAGCATTGGCTGTGAGCACATAGCGCAGGGTATCCTGCTTTCCGGGGAAATCCTTAAGATATTCGTGGAGCCAGACAGCCCAGTTTCGTGAAGTTGAAATCTTATCGCCTTCAAGATTCAGAAATTCGTTTGCAGGCACATTGTCAGGGAGCTGGAAATTATCACCGTATGCCATCAGCATGGTAGGGAATACAATGCAGTGAAAAACAATGTTATCCTTGCCTATAAAGTGAATCAGGCGAGTGTCATCGCTTTTCCACCACTTTTCCCATGAATCGGGAAGAAGCTCTTTGGTGTTTGAGATATAACCTATTGGAGCGTCAAACCAAACATAGAGCACCTTGCCTTCAGCGCCTTCAACCGGCACGGGCACACCCCATTTAAGGTCGCGGCTCACAGCTCTGGGCTGAAGACCCATATCAATCCATGACTTGCACTGACCGTAAACATTGCTTTTCCACTCCTTGTGTCCCTCAAGAATCCATTTGCTGAGAGCTTCTTCGTATTTGTTGAGCGGCAGATACCAGTGGGTTGTTTCCTTCCAGCTTACAGGAGCGGATGTGAGACGTGAGTGAGGGTCAATCAGGTCGGTGACGCTCAGCGAGGTGCCGCAGCTTTCGCACTGGTCACCGTAGGCTTCCTTGCCGCAGTGAGGGCAGGTGCCGGCAACATAGCGGTCGGCAAGAAATTCTCCCGCTTCGGCATCGTATGGTTGCTCCGATGTCTTTACCTCGAAGCAGCCTTTGTCGTACAGACGCTTGAAAAACTCAGAGGCGGTGTCGTGGTGAATGTCGGAAGTGGTGCGTGAATAAATGTCGAAACTAATTCCAAGCTCAGCCATGGAGTCTTTGATGATTGTGTGGTATCTGTCAACAATATCCTGGGGAGTTACACCCTCTTCGCGAGCTTTGATTGTAATGGGCACGCCATGCTCGTCGCTGCCGCCTATCATTATCACATCTTCGCCTTTGAGGCGCAAGTAGCGGGCATAGATGTCTGCGGGAACATAAACCCCTGCAAGATGTCCTATATGAACCGGGCCGTTTGCGTATGGTAGTGCGGTTGTTATGAGGGTGCGGTTGAATTTCTTATCCATAGCTGAGTCAATTTCTTATTTTGTGACTACAAAGATACTTAAATTAATTGCAAAATTCAAAGATTAATGGAGTAAGTGGAAAATGCGATGCCTCTTCCGCCAAGCCCGCTTTTGAATAGGAGCAATCCGGAATTGAGTTCACCGGAGGCGGGTTCATTGGAGCCTCCCATATCAAGCCAGGTGTATTTGCCGCTGTATTTCTGGACAAGATGGCTGACAAGAGCCGTCATAGCTTTTACTTTTCTGCCGGTTTCATCAGATGCCATGTACTGAACTCTCACAACGTTCTTGCAGATGTATAGTACCGCACCGGCTATCAGTTTGTCATCCTGTGAGGCTGTGAAAAGTTTTATGTTTTCAGGGAATGATTTTTTTAGACAGGTAATCTCCTGAATGGAGTGAACGGGCGTTGCGTCATGCCTCAGCCGGAGCTGTTCACGGAGCATAACCCAGAATCCTGAAAAATCCTCACTCTCGTTTATTATTACACCTGCCTTTGTTGCCAGACGGATACTCTGCCGGGTGCTTTCATTCATCGGGGCCGGATTCTGCAGTTCTATGACGGAGGATAGCACGCAATCGGTCTGCACCGCACCGAGTCGAAACAGGCAAAACAGATCCTCTTCGGCGGGAGTGGTCTGATAGATGTGTGGCAGGGGCTTGTAAATAAGCTCTTTTACGCCAATTTCTCGCAGCGCGGAGGTTGAAGCGGCAAAAACCTCACTCATGGTTGTGCCGTCAAAATGTCTGACAGGTGTTATCCACCCGCCGTAGGTGAGGCCTCTGTGTGAACTGACAGTGTGTCCGCTAATCTCGGCAGGTAGCATGGCGATAAGCTTGCCGCGACGGTTAAACGCCATGAGCGAACAGTCTTCAAACCGGTCTGCATGGTAATCCATATAGTCGCGCTTGAACAGAAAGGTGCCGCAGCGCGAACGCTCTGCAAAATCATCCCACAGCTCCTTGTCATCGGGAGTGTACCTCCGAATAACCATTACAGGGCAAGGCGATATATTTCGGTTGTGTCGGCTGCGCGGAGCGGAAGGTATCCCCCGATAACTTCTCCTTTATTTATATGCAGCCTTCTCACCATCTCTGATATATCCGGATTAGCTATGCCCAACTCGGCAAATGTTACTGGAAGACCGATACTGCCGAAAAATGCTTTAAGGCAATCTATACCTTCAAGAGCGGCAGCCTCATCGTTTGTCTCTTTTACATCAAACACTCTGCGAGCGTACTGCGCTATCTTGCCGGGGTTGCGTTTTGCCATAAAAGTCATCCATGCCGGGAATATAACTGCGAGACCGGCACCGTGAGTCACATTGTACATCGCGCTTATCTCATGCTCTATGGCATGGCTTGCCCAATCCTCTTTCCTTCCTGTGCCGCATATCCCGTTGTGGGCTAACGTGCCGCTCCACATGATATTGGCTCTCGCCTGATAATCCTGCGGATTGCTCATCACCTTTGGCGCTTCCTCGATTATGGCTTTGAGAATACCTTCGCTCACTCTGTCCGTTATCTCAACATTTTCCGTAGGAGTGAAATAGCGCTCCATTATATGTGCCATCATATCTGCAATGCCGCTTGCGGTCTGATATGCAGGCAGGGTTACGGTCAGTTCGGGGTTCATGATGGCGAACTTTGGACGAAGCACAAAATCTGTGCGCAGGGATATTTTTATTTTTTCTGATTCAAGAGTTATTACCGAATTGCCGCTGCCTTCGCTGCCGGCTGCCGGTATTGTAAGGACAACGCCCACTGGCAATGCTTCTTTTGCAATTGCCTTGCCGCTGTAAAAATCCCAGAAATCACCGGAGTAGGGCACACCGAGTGCTATCGCTTTGGCGGTGTCGATAACGGAGCCGCCGCCAACGGCTATAATGGTGTCAACTGATTCACTTCGGCAAATTTCAATGCCTTTTCTCACCGCACCATCCACCGGGTTTGGTTGCACACCGCCGAGGCTCACAAATTCTATCGAACTGTTTCTGAGTGATTCGCACACACGGTCAAGAAGTCCGGAACGAACTGCCGAGCCGCCTCCATACACTATCAGGACTTTCTTGGCACCGATTGCGGCTGCTTCTTTGCCGGTCTCTTTTTCCATGTCGCGCCCGAATATATATTTTGTAGGCGAGCAATATCTGAAATTCTCCATAATTAAAGTGACTTACATATAATATTTATTGCTGCAAAGATAATATTTGAAGTTGAACGGTTTCACATATAATATAATAATACGAGTTTTTTTTTGCCGTTGTTGGAAAATAATTTACTTTTGCGGTATAGACTATGCTCTATACCACTTATTAACCCTTAAATCTCGGATAATAACACAGTAGCTTATGAAACTGCAAGAAAAGAAATTTTACCCTTGGATGGTTGTTGGACTGCTTTGGGTAGTGGCTCTCCTTAATTATATGGATAGACAGATGCTGTCAACCATGCAAATGAATATTGCCAATGACATCGCTGCGCTGAAAAACGCTGAGGCATTCGGTGCATTGATGGCTATTTTCCTGTGGGTTTACGGATTCTGTAGCCCCTTTTCAGGAGCGGTAGCAGACCGCGTGAGCCGTAAATGGCTCATCGTTGGCTCGCTGGGAGTTTGGAGTGCGGTTACATATCTCATGGGTTACTGCAGCGATTTCTCACAACTGATGTGGTTGCGAGGCATTATGGGTATCAGTGAGGCACTTTACATACCCTCGGCCCTTTCGCTTATAGCTGATATGTTTACCGGCAAAGGCCGTTCACTCGCAATTGGTCTGCACATGACCGGATTGTATTGTGGTCAGGCATTGGGCGGATTCGGCGCTATGGTCGCTACCAGCTGGAGCTGGCAGGCTACTTTCCACTGGTTCGGTATAATCGGTGTTGCTTACGCAGTTGTGCTCATATTCCTCCTTCATGAAAAAGCCGGTCGCGGAAAAGTGGAGACAGCTGCCGTCAAGAGCACCGCGCCAAAGTCTAAGGAAACGGTTATCCAGTCATTCGCTGTGGTTTTCTCAAACATTGCTTTCTGGGTTATCCTGTTCTTCTTCGCATCAAGCTCAATACCCGGATGGGCTACCAAAAACTGGTTGCCGACACTCTTCAAAGATAATTTCGCAAGTCTGAACATCGGAATGGAATGGGCGGGTCCCATCGCCACTCTCACCATTGCAGTCAGCAGCTTTATAGGTGTTATGATTGGAGGACCGCTCAGCGATAAATGGGTAAAGAAAAATGTTAAGGGCAGAATCTACACCAGTGCTATCGGTTTGACAATGATGATTCCCTCACTGGTGCTTCTCGCTATTCCAAACAGCATTGTGCTTTCAGTGCTCGCCGGACTTCTCTTCGGTGTTGGCTATGGAATGTTTGACGCAAACAATATGCCTATCCTTTGTCAGTTTGTTTCCTCACGCCAGAGAGCTATGGCTTACGGTTTCATGAACTCGCTCGGTGTGATTATGGGTGCTGTCACCACTCAGGTTCTCGGTGGACTTTCAGAGTCGCTCGGACTTGGCAAGTGCTTCGCTCTCATGGCTGGTATTCTGGTTGTTGCTGTGGCGCTCCAGCTTATTGTGCTCAAGCCTAAGAGCGATGATAAGGATGATGAGGAGGCAGCCGATGTAAAGGCTGAAAATCTTGCGGCAGATACAATTGAAATATAATTCTGATAAATATCTTATTAACCTTATATTATTTTAGTAATTATGAAATTTGAAAAAATCAAAGGACTCATTGATGCTCCTTTCACCCCTATGCTTCCCAATGGTGATATAAATCTGGAAGTAATACCCAAATATGCTCAGATGCTTAAGAAAAACGGTCTTAAAGGCGTGTTTATCAACGGCTCAAGCGGTGAAGGCTATATGCTCACCACTGATGAGCGCAAAAAGCTCGCTGAGGCTTGGGTTAAGGCTGTGCCTGAGGATTTCAAGGTGATAGTTCATGTTGGCAGCTGCTCTCTTCGCGAAGCTAAGGAGCTTGCTCGTCATGCAGCTGAAATTGGTGCGTGGGGCATCGGTGCCATGGCTCCTCCGTTCCCGAAAATCGGTCGCGTTGAAGAACTCGTGAAGTACTGTGAGGAAATTGCTTCGGCTGCCCCCAATCTTCCGTTCTACTACTACCACATTCCCGCATTCAACGGAGCATTCCTGCCCATGATTGAAATGCTTAAGGCTGTTGACGGTAGAATACCCAACTTCGCCGGTATCAAATACACATTTGAAAGCCTGTATGAGTACAATCAGTGCCGCCTTTACAAGGATGGTAAATTCGATATGCTTCACGGTCAGGACGAAACAATTCTACCTTCACTCGCCCAGGGTGGTGCCCAGGGTGGTATCGGTGGTACTACAAACTACAACGGCAAGGAGCTTGTCGGCATTATCGACGCTTGGGAAAAAGGCGATCTTGAAACTGCTCGCGAAAAGCAGAATTTCTCACAGGCGGTTATCAACGTTATCTGCAACTATCGCGGTAACATTGTAGGTGGTAAGCGCATCATGAAACTTATCGGTCTTGACCTCGGACCCAACCGAGTGCCTTTCCGCAACCTCACCGATGAGGAGGAAGCTGCAATGAAGAAAGAACTTGAAGCAATCAACTTTTTTGAACGTTGCAATAAATTCTGATTGAGAAATGTGGACAACAGATACTAAGAAATATCTTTCGGAATGGGGTGAGCACTATCGTCGTGATCTTCTCGACGATATCCTCCCTTTCTGGCTTAAGCATGGACTCGACAAGGTGAACGGTGGTGTTTACACCTGCGTTGACCGTGAAGGTAATCTCATGGACTCTACTAAGTCCGTTTGGTTCCAGGGACGTTGCGCATTCATTTATTCTTTCGCTTACAATAATATTGAAAAGCGTCCGGAATATCTTGAAATGGCTAAGAGCTGCATCGACTTCTCCAATAAGTATTGCTATGATACAGATGGCAGAATGTACTTTGAGGTGACAGCCGACGGTAAACCTTTGCGTAAACGCCGCTACGTGTTCAGTGAATGTTTCGCTGCAATAGCACTTGCCGAATATTCTATCGCTACCGGCGAAAAAGAGTATGCGGAGCAGGCATTGAAACTCTTTAATGATATTGAAAAGTTCATCAACACTCCGGGTATTCTTGAGCCTAAATATCTCCCTGAGCAGAAGGCTATCGGTCATTCTATCACAATGATTCTGATTAACACCGCTGCGAGAATCAGAGAGGCTATCAAGAGTCCCGTGCTTGACGAGCAGATTGCAAACAGCATTGAAGCGTTACGCAAATATTTCATTCATCCGGAGTATAAGGCGCTTCTGGAAATGGTTACCCCCGAGGGTGAGGTGATTGACACACTAAACGGTCGTGTTATCAATCCCGGTCACTGCATCGAAACCGCTTGGTTCCTTCTCGAAGAGGCTAAATATCTCGGTTGGAATGAGGGTAAGGGTAAGGAAGTGAAGGAAATGGCACTCCAGATTCTTGACTGGTCCTGGGAATGGGGCTGGGATAAAGAGTTTGGCGGAATCATCAATTTCCGTGACTGCAAAGGATTTCCAGCTCAGGACTACAGTCAGGATATGAAGTTCTGGTGGCCTCAGACAGAGGCTGTTATCGCCACTCTGTATGCTTTTGAAGCTACAGGCGATACCAAATATCTTGAAATGCATCAGCTTGCAAACGACTGGGCTTACCAGTTCCTTCCGGATCCCGTTTACGGAGAATGGTTTGGATACTTACACAGAGACGGCTCTGTAGCACAACCGGCTAAGGGTAATCTATTCAAAGGACCGTTCCACATTCCGCGTATGCTTATCAAAGGCAAAATGCTTATAGACAATATTCTTGAAAATAATTAAGAATGAATTTACTTAGAACATCAGCCGCCGCAATCCTGCTCGCAGGTGTGGCGGCTTTTGCGCTTTCAGCCGCAAAGCCTACCAAGGTCGCTTGCGTAGGAAACAGTATCACTTATGGATTCCTTGTTG
This sequence comes from Barnesiella sp., assembly GCA_014800945.1. Lineage (GTDB taxonomy): Bacteria > Bacteroidota > Bacteroidia > Bacteroidales > Muribaculaceae > Paramuribaculum. The sequence goes on from JAAVFD010000034.1 coordinate 11,954, forward strand.
AGAACAGAGAGCAGAATGCTTATCCGAAGCAGCTTGGAAATATGCTTGGCAAGGAATATGAGGTGGGTAATTTCGGACTCTCGGGTTCTACTTTGCTCACTAAGGGTCACAATCCTTATGTCAAAGGGCAGCAGTTTAAGGATGCACTCGCATTTAAGCCCGATATAATTGTTGTGCATCTCGGTGTTAACGATACCGACCCACGAAACTGGCCGCATTACAACAGTGAGTTCATTACCGACTACATCGCACTCATTGATAGTTTCCGAAATGTCAATCCTGACGTCAGGGTCATTCTTGCAAACCTTACACCTCTTACGGCAAAGCACTATCGTTTCAGGACCGGCACTCGTGACTGGCGTATCAAGGTAAGACAGGCTATTGAAACTGTTGCACAGGTTACAGGAGCTGAGTTAATTGACTTCGCCGAGCCTCTTCGCGACCGTGAAAATCTTCTGCCTGAAGGAATCCACCCCAATGCCAAAGGTGCTAAATTGCTTGCAGAGGCTGCATATTCGGCTATTACCGGTAATTACGGAGGGTTGAAGATGCCGATGGTTTATGGTTCCGGAATGGTACTCCAGAGATATAAGCCGCTCGTTATTTCAGGAACCGCAGATGCCGGTTCGGTGATTACTCTTTCAATCGCAGGCACTACTGTCAAGGCGGTGGCGAACAACCGTGGCAAATGGACTGTTGAGATTCCACCTATGTCTGAAACTACCGGGCTTGTTATGACTGTAACTGATGGCAAGCAGACTCTGACTTTCAATGACGTTGCTGTCGGTGAGGTTTGGCTCGCATCAGGGCAGAGCAATATGGAGTTCCATCTCAAGAATTGCACGACTTTCCGCGAGGATTCAGCAATCATCAACGACCCGCTGCTCAGATTGTTTGACATGAAGCCGAGAGTGCTTACCAATAATGTCACTTGGAATGAGGCTGACCTTGATTCACTTGATAATCTGATTTACTATCTGCCTTCAGCTTGGAAAAAGTCAACCGTTAAGGATGCTGCACCTTTCTCTGCTGTGGCTTGGTATTTCGGTAAGATGCTTAGGGATAGCCTTAATGTGCCCGTCGGTATTATTAACAATGCTATTGGCGGGTCAGGTACTGAAGCATGGATTGATATCGAGACTCTCGAAATGGGTATGCCTGGAGCGTTGGTTGACTGGTATAGTAATGATTATGTTCAGCCGTGGGCGCAGGGTAGGGCTCTCAAAAATATTGGTGGAGACAAAAGCAGACGTCACCCCTATGAGCCCACTTACCTCTATTCAACCGGCATCCGCCCACTCGGAGCGTATCCTATCGCCGGTGTAATTTGGTATCAGGGAGAAAGCAATGAGCATAATATTGAATTGCATGAAAAATACTTCAAGATGCTTGTTAACAGCTGGCGTAATACATGGAACTCGCCTGAAATGCCGTTTATATTCACTCAGCTAAGCTCTATCTCACGCCCCTCATGGCCTGAGTTCAGGGATAGTCAGCGCAGACTCGCGCAAACTGTTCCCATGACAGCTATGGCGGTTTCTTTAGACCACGGTGACTCTCTGGATGTACACCCGAGAAACAAACGCCCGGTTGGTCTTCGTCTCGCCCGGCAGGCTCTTAATAAAGTCTATAGTACAGGCATAACTCCTTCGGGTCCGTTACCAATTAAAGCTACAGTTGTGGCTCCCGGCAAGGTGCTGTTGGAAATGGAGTACGGCAGAGGTATGAAAACATCAGACGGTGCCGAACCTCGAACTTTTGAAATTGCTGAGGTAGATGGAATTTACTATCCCGCCAAGGCTGAATTTATTGCTGATAATAAAATAATGATTACAAATATGGATATCACAAACCCGCGCTATGTGCGCTACGCTTGGCAGCCTTTTACAAGAGCCAACGTTGTTAATGATGAGGAGCTTCCTGCATCTACTTTCAAAATTGAAATCACCGAGACTCCCGCCAGTGAGGAAGGTATTGCCTCTGGTGTGAGTGCTGCATTCGCCGGTACTGTAAGCGGCAAGGTTATCAAAGCCGGCGGATGTAATTTCCCGGTTAATCCTATGGCTCCGGGAAGTGTAAAGAAGTTCTATCAGGCTGTTTATGAGCTCGTGCCGCAGAATGATGGCTCCATTGTCAGCAAAAAGATAGGTATGCTTCCCCAAGCAATTGCTTATGGCGCATCGGCTACCACTCCAAAGGGCATTGTTGCTATTGGAGGAACAACCGATCAGGCTGCTCTGTCTTCAGTGCTGTTGATTGCTCTCGACTCTGAAGGAAATGCTGTGGTGAGCGAACTGCCTTCTCTCCCTGTTACGGTTGATAATGCAAGTGCGGCATACCTTGACGGCAAGGTGTATGTTGCCGGTGGTAATATTAACGGCGCTCCGTCTAACGCCCTGTGGGTTCTTGACATTAACAAGCTCGATGGGTGGAAGGAGCTTAAGTCTTTCCCCGGAAATCCGCGTGTGCAGCCGGTACTCGCAGCGTCTAAAGATGCAAAAGGCAAATCTAAACTCTATATGTGGGGTGGTTTTGCCGGCAAGGGAGAGAATCGCGAAGCGTCTCTCAACACCGATGGGCTTATGTTTGACCCTGCATCAGGAAAATGGTCTGCTCTTCCCGAACCGGTCAATACCAAGGGTGAGGCTGTAAGCACCGGTGGCGGTATTGCCGTCACACTTCCGGACGGCAGAATCGTTGTTACCGGAGGGGTTAATAAGGATGTGTTCCTCGAAGCGCTGAGAAATCAGGCTCCCGATTATCTGTCACACCCTATCGAGTGGTATCGCTTCAATGATCTCGCACTCGTTTTTGATCCGAAGACATCTAAATGGAGCATTGGCGCAACAGATAGCGAGATGGCTCGTGCTGGAGCTGCTGCTGCTCTGACACCCGAAGGAGAGATATGGCTTATCGGTGGAGAACTCAAACCGAGAATCCGCACCCCCAAAGTGTCTAAGGTAAAGCTTTGATGGAAAAGAAATTAGACCTTTCAGTCGCTAACTATGGCAGTACTCGCGATGAGCAATATGCTCTCGCGGTGCTTCCGTGGGGAGCTACGGAGCCACACAATCTGCATCTGCCATATCTCACCGATGCTATCCTGAGTCATGATGTGGCTGTGGATGCCGCCCGTATTACTAAAGATAAGTTCGGGTTCAATGTAATGGTTATGCCACCAATGCCTCTCGGAGCGCAGAATCCGGGGCAGCGAGACCTGAAATTCTGTGTGCATTTCCGTCAGTCAACTCAAATGGCGGTGCTCACCGATATTGTTTCTTCCCTTCACAATCAGGGTATTGATAAATTGGTCATCATAAACGGTCATGGTGGCAACACATTCAAAGGATTGATAAGAGACCTTGCGGTTGATTATCCGGATGTGCTTATTGCAGCGAGTGACTGGTTCAAGGTTCTGCCGGCAAAGCAGTTTTTTGACAATCCGGGTGACCATGCGGATGAACTTGAAACTTCGGTGATGATGCACTATCATCCGGAACTGGTGAATCTTGATGAAGCGGGAAAGGGTGACTATAACGGATTCGCTGCTGAATCGCTGGCTGAAGGAGTTGCCTGGGTGCCGAGAAACTGGAATAAGGTAAGTACCGATACAGGCATTGGAAATCCCGCTCTGGCTACGCCTGAAAAGGGTGCTGCTTATGCCGCTGCGGTAGCTGAATGTTATGCTAATCTTTTCAATGACCTTGTAAACGGAAAGATATATCTTACCGATTAACAAGAATAATATTAAGAGTTTATTGAATAATACTACTGTCCGCTAAACCGTAAATGAGAGAGTCCAACTTCTTGAAAGGTAGAAGTTGGGCTTATATTTTGTATATGACAAGCCCCTCAGTCGTTTTCGGCTAATCTCAACAATCTTTTCTCGGTCGAGTGATTTTATTAGTTGACCATATATCGGCTGTCCGAAGAAATAACTGCTTTTGCTCAAGGTTATTATTAAGTTTGTGGTGAACCCAAATAACCATAAAGGGCTGACTCCTGCAAATGGTAACCGACTTTAGTCGCTTGCTCTGCAAGAATCACCCCTATTTTTATTTTTTTCAAAATATTTTAGCGGACAGTAATAGTTGAATTTACGGAATTATGTCGTAAATTTGCAGACGCATATCGCCCGCGGAGTCCCGATATGGGGTGACGTGGCGGGTGTGAAGACATAATACAAGAGCGTTTATCAAACGCTTGTTCTTGGCTTCTTGGAATCTGGCAGTTTCAATATCACAGTCAAGGATGAGACAACGGTAGACGCCTTTCGGGTATGATATACCTAATATTATATAGATGTGATGCGACACATTTATATATAATCGCATATATCATACAGCGTGAGGCTCCGCGTTGCTCGTTCCACTGTGATGGGCACATGCCAGAGCCTCAAGAAGCGGGACGAGTAGCAGATACAGACTCTCACGCTCTTTTTTTATATGTACTAATGCCAATGAGGTGAGTCCGGCGGCTAAATAAATACGGTGAGACGAATATTTATTGCATTAGTAATCACCCTTTTGGGGATTTCTTGTCGTGCAGAGGAGATAAAAAAGCCGACAGTGATGATTTTGCCCAGCGACAACTGGTGTACGCAGCGCTATTTCACCCAGTCATTCGACAATCAGGGCACGATTTCTAAGATTTCGGATTATCAGAGGGCTTTTGCCGAAGATTTGGAGTTGCCGCAGGTAATCTCTAAAGTTGGCAGTGTACTTACCGGTATGGGATATAGTCTCAAAGATGCCGAGATGGAGATTAAGTCGCTTGGAGTCAAGCAAGCAGAAGATAATGCTATGTCAAGCAAAACTTCAGGTGCTTCTATCGCTGAGACACCACTTGACGTGCTTAAACGCCGCATGAAGTCCGACATTGTGATTCAGTTATGGTGGAATATAACTAAAGACCCAGCTGGAAAGGTTGTTTCGTTTACTCTTGAAGCTTTCGATGCCTATACTAATAAACGAATTGCAACTGCAACGGGAAATTCACAACCAACTAATGACGCAATCCCCGTTGCACTTGAAAATGCTGTTAAGGCAAACGTTAAGGAATTTGATAAACAACTCGACAAGTGGTATGCCGACCAAAAGAAGCACGGCAGGGAAATTGTTTTGACAGTCCGCTGTTGGGATAACTGGGATGAAGATCTTGAAACAGAATACAACGGAGAGGAACTTACCGATGTTATTCAGAAGTGGCTGCGTGAAAATACTGTGAACGGCAGCTTCAATCTCAGCGACGGCACCGAGTCATTCGCTCAGTTTGAGCAGGTGCGCATTCCTCTTAAAGATAAGAATGGCAAAGCAATGGATGCCCGTGCGTTTGCAACCGCACTGCGCAAGTATTTACAGAAGCCACCATACAATATTACTTCAAAAGTTGTTATCCGTGGTCTCGGAGAGGCTGTCTTAATTTTAGGCGATAAATGAAAAAATATATTGTAATCCTTTTTATGTCACTCCTTAATATATCAGGAGTTTCAGCCACCGACTTCAACGGCAAGATATCGTACTTTCCGGTTGTGGTTGGCAATGACATCACCGAAGCGTCAAAAAAACTGATTGTTTCAAAGATGGAGCAGATTCTCACCAATAATGGCTTCGGATCAATGAATCGCGCTGACCGCTTTGTAATGCTTGCCAAATGCAACGTTCTGGAAAAAGATGTGGCATCAACCACTCCTCCTCGAATTAATCAGAAAGTAGAGGTGACATTTATTCTCGGTGATGCGGTTGAGAACAAGACATATTCATCCGCTACAGTAGAGCTTTCCGGTATCGGCATCAACGAGACTAAAGCATGGCAAACGGCGATAAATGGCTTGAAGCCGGCTAATCCTGCTTTCAGGCAGATGTTTGGAGAAGCATCTCAAAAGATAGAGTCGTTTTATTCAGAGAGTTGCGAAAGCATAATTTCTAATGCGAAGACTCTTGCTTCAACTGGAAAGTACGATGAAGCAATAGCAAACTTAATGGCTGTGCCCGACATTTGTCATGACTGTTATGACAAAGCGATGAATGCCGCTAGTGAAATTTATCAAAATAAAATAGATAATGTTGGTGCTGCTTTACTCGCAAAAGCAAAAAATGCTTGGGCGACATCTTCTGACGAAAATGGAGCAGACCTTGCAATGACCTTCCTTAACGAGATTCCTGTCACCTCAGCTGCATTTCCAGATGCAGAAGTGTTAGCAAACGTAATTTCTAAAAAAATGTCCTCTGAAAAGGAGAGAAAATGGAAATTGAAAATGCAGGAGTATCAGGATGAGAAAGCGTTTCGTGAACGTGAGCAGGCAAACTCCCACGCTCGATCAATGTCAACTATAGCCGCCGCACGTTCCGTCGCGGAAAAATGGGCTGAAAATCAACCCGAAACAAAGGTATATCTAAACTGGTAAAACAAATAACATTATGAAAAGATTGTTGTTTACTCTCGCTGCAATAGTTTTAGCGTTCATAGCAAATATTTCAGAGGCCAAGAATCTGCCATATGATAAGGAAATTAAGCAGCTCCAAAAAGAAATGAAAGCCAAAGCGAAAGATATAAATAGTACTGTGAAGAATATCCAGAAAGAAAGCATGCTTACGGGATATACAGATACTCATAAGGAACTCATACAACGAAAATTTGATGAGCTTTTCGACATTGTAAATAAGTATGCAAAAGTCCTTAACCATATCAAAGAAGAGAATCCCAAATTAGATACGTCTTCCCAACGAAAATACGTCAATAATCTACTAAAGGATGTCGGATTAGATGTGACTTTAGATGATATATCAGAAGCAGTTGCCGATAATGCAGCTCCAAATGATGAGATTACACTAACCGTTTCATCTGACGGGGCAACAAAGGACGAAGCTGTTAAGAATGCGTTGCGTATGGCAATTGAACAGACATATGGAGTGTTCGTGTCATCTAACACAGATATTCTGAATGACGACGTTATAAAGGATGAAGTAGCAACTGTCTCGTCTGGAAATGTTAAATCTTTCGAGATATTATCTGAAGTTCCGGTAACGTCTGGAAAAGTAAATGTTACTATAAAGTGCATTGTATCCGTAAGCAATCTTATTACGTATGCAAAAAATAAAGGGGCTGAATGTGAATTGGATGGAGATGCCTTGGCTTCCAACATAGAACTTCAATTATTGTATAAGAAGAATGAGGAGCAAGCCATGAAAAATCTTATATATACAACCTCGGAGATGCTGAAAAATGGTTTGGATTATCAAATTGACATGAATAACATCGAATACTCGGACGAGGAACTAAGTTGGGTGCATGGTTATGATCTCAAGAAGCCTCAACTTAGTTATGATGAATCAACAGCAAGCATTCCAATTAAAGTGAGTGCCAGATTAAATAAAAATGGAGAAGAAGCTTTTAAGCGTTTTTTCAAGCAGTTGGAATTGATAGCTATTCCCAATAATGGTAAGTTAAAAACTTCGAATGCGAATACGTATAGATTTGAAGGATTAGCTCCGGGTCAGAGGCAAGGTTCTGGCCGTGATGTCAGCCATCTTGAATATTACTTCCGTTCTTATGAAAGCATCCAAATGTTAAAAAGTTTTTTGGACTACGGAATCAATCAAGTCATACGCGAATATAGCATATACAACGGAGATTCCTTAGTGGAGGATATGCAACAGGAAAACAGAGACGGCTACTTAAGAAGGAGTGAATTTTTTGCAATAATATATACTATAGACCAATGGTATGGATATTGTCCAGATTTTATTGATGGACAGCAATTATATTTCTGTGTAAGAAACCTGGAATTTCCTATTGAGAAGATAAAAGAAATCAAAAACTTCAAACTGGTTCACAATTAATCATTTATCAATTTATTATTATAGTGTGATTAACAGCATTGCCCCATGTTATCTCACGTGTTTGAATTTGTTAGATATATTGCTGGCAAAATATATCCAACAAGGAAAGAAAGTTTCAATCTTATTCAGGCTGTGGTTAGAGGGAAGCTTCACGAGACTTCCCATAGCCGCATTCTGGGCGAAATTCTCAAGCATGACCAAGCAATTCTGAAATCATTTCTGGACGAGTTTGTTGAACCAAGACTGTTTTGCACAGAGGAGAAGTGGGAGGTTATCATTGAAAAAGACAATATTGACATTACCATTCAGGGTGAACACAATGTTGTAATTATCGAAAATAAAGTCAATAACGCGCCTGAGCAATATCATCAGATTGACCGATATGTCGGACAGAAACTCTCTGAGGACAAAAGCAACATTTATGTATTATATCTTTCCCGAATATATCCGCTCATGCCGAGTGAATATTCCTTTGACGAGTCAAAGGATAAGTGTACGTTTATAAATAAGACATATAAGAATGACATTCGCCGATGGATTAACGAAATTCTTCTGACTCAAGATAAGGCTTTCAGCATCCATAGCGCACTCTATCACTACAGAAATTACCTTAACAATATGATTGACTCAAAATCCTCCTCGGAAATTCCTGAAGAAATCAGTACTGAAATCGAGAAATATTTAGCACAGTCAGGCTGCCAAGAAAATACGATTTCCGCTCTCGAGCAACTCAGCATCGAACTTCAGGAAGCCTCTGAGATTTGCAAGAAACTTATGTACGAAAAGAGATGGGCAGAGATATGCTTGAATATAGATACTAGACTAAAGGAGAATAACCTTCCTCCATTACTCTCAATGCATAAGATAGGATGGGATCTCCCTGATGCAGGTATCGAATTTTCGATTTACGGCATGGGTAAACGGTTTTATGCGGTAGTGTCTTACCTACGTCAGCGCTACATCGGGATAATTGATCCGGATAATAATGGTTCTCTGGATGAAACGATTGTAAGGAATCTGAAATGCATACTCTCCCCTATGTGTTCAGATCCGAAACTACTGTCGGAATCACAGTTATACTCTACCTTCCGCTATCCATATTGGTTTAAGGTAGATAACGATAGCAATTTAATCTCTCAATATCTTCAGATGATTACAATCCTTTCACAAAATGATAAAGTTTCAATAATCAACTCCCGGAAATAATATGAACCGACTCTTTTTATCTTTATTGATTGTATTAGTTTCATCTTCACTCGCCGTTGCACAGAGCTACAATCAGGAGAGGACGGCGTTGACAAATTTCCTCGTGCGTATGTATGAGAACGCTCCGTTTGATGGAGTTAAAGCCGTAGAGGACTATGATAATGCCTATCTGATGTCTGTTGTCAAACTTGACAAGGATAAGTATAAAAGCGAGTCTGCTCTAAATCGTGTAGCTCAGGTCAAAGCAATGTCTCAGGCTTCACGTTTCTTCAACGGCTCCAATATTTCGGAAGATATGATTATCCGCACAACGGAGAAAGCTGACGGAACTTTAGACACGGAAATTATAGAGAATATCCGCGAACATTCAGTCGGCTATGTCAAGCAACTTGAGCATCTTACAAACTTTCCGACTGAAGACGGGTTGCATGTGTTTATCTTTATTACAAGATTACCTCAAATAAATAAATTATGAAACTATTAAAGTGGACACTCTGTGTAGTGATTTGTTTGCTGTTCGTGCAGTGCGACACAGCAGAGCGTCGAAAGAACAGAGCTGAAGAAGCAATCGAGAAACAACTTTTTGAGTCACTCAACAATTATCAGAGCTACGAGAAGATTTCAACAGAGATAGACACTTTGAAGGAAGTGTGGATGACGTCTGAAGAGATTCTGTCCAAAGTGCAAAAGTTTATGGCACTTAAAGCTGAAGGAATGGAAATAGAAGAACAAATTCAAAAAGTGAACGCGACAGTAGAAAGAAATAAAAAAGCACTTTTCAATAGTTTCTTTTTTGGCAAAGGCGACTTCATGTCAATGGCTATCGATGCAGATGAAGATAATAAGAAGCTTGAACATCTGACCAAGCTTGAAAAGGAAAATCTCTCTGTATGTACTGCTCTGCTGCATGAAATGTCAGAGCTATATGGTGCTATGGACATACCGAAAGAACCGTACTGGCATATCAAGCATAAATTTAGATATAGTGAAACGAATGGAAATGAGACCCGAATTTATGTGCTCCATTATATCTTTGATCCGAGTGCAGAGAAAATCATTTTCTCTTGGGACGATGATGACCGAGAAACCCAAGATGCGATTCAACAGATAGATTCATTTGTTGATGGGCCGGATAATGAAATTGATGAGTAAGGATAATCACTCGCCAAGAATCCCCAATAGTTTATTATTAATGCCCGCTAAACCATAAATGACAGAGTCCAACTTCTTGAAAGGTAGAAGTTGGGCTTATATTTTGTATATGACAAGTCCCCTCAGTCGTTTTCGGCTAATCTCAACAAGCTTTTCTCGGTCGAGTGATTTTATTAGTTGACCATATATCGGCAGTCCGAAGAAATAACTGCTTTTGCTCATAGTAATACCTGCCTCAAACTTTCAGCTGTTCAGAGGCGTTTATTATATGGAAAATCAAATAAAAAAAGATATGATACGACTTAATTGTTTTTTGGAAATTTCAGACAGTTCACTTACTAAGAAAGCGGTTGAAACCGCAGTTGAACTTGTAGAACTCTCTCTTCATGACAAAGGATGTATAACATACGAAGCTTTCGGCAGCCTTACTTCTGACAATCATATTCAGATAGTGGAAACCTGGAAAGATGACGAATCACTCAAGGCTCACTCTGAATCAGAGCATTTCCGTCGTCTTGTGCCTGAGCTTGAAAAGTGTGGTACTCTTACCCTCGAAAGGTTCGACTTTTAAGTTTAATAGGGATAAAAAAAATCAGCTGTGCTATTGGCGCAGCTGATTTTTTTATGTCGGGTTGCAATCTTTTTAAGGATGAAGCTCTACAATGAAGCGTGTACCGTGGGTATATGTTTCATCAAGAATGATTGAGCCGTTCATTTTTGTCACAATCATAGAGCATATCGGCAATCCTAAACCGTCACCTTTTGTTAGGTCTCTTACTTCAGAGAATGGTTTGAATAGGTTTTCGCGCTGCTCTTCACTGATGCCGCAGCCGGTATCGGTAATGATAAACTGAATGTTGTGCGGACCGCGTTTCTTGAATTCCAAAGTTATTTTTCCACCCTCGGGAGTATATTCAACCGCGTTGCTCATCAGGTGGTTAAGAACTCTGCTGGTATTCTCGACATTTAACGGCGCATTCATTTTTGGTGCTGTCACAGAGATGACCACATCTTTAGCAGCTTTGCTCCTTGCCTCTTCTGCTATTGACTCGCAGAAATCATAGATGTTTACCGGCTCAACAGGGTAGAGCTCTGTCTGAGTTGCCTCAAGGTCAGATAATTCCTGAATATGACCGGCAAAATCTTTCAGTGCCTTAGCAGCCGGCATGTCTGACGGCAGGGTGTCAAGAGTCGGTTCCATCTGCGCGGATATGTTGGAGAGGAACATGGTTTTAAGCTGATTGTGTTCCTGAGCTGTGGCTATAGCTTTTTTCTGACGACGGCTCCGGGCAATATAGCGCAGCAGGGCGATAGTCACAAATACAAGCCCGGCGGCAAGCCCGGCGGCGAGCACAAGAAGACCGATTATTATTGCATTTTTAGCAGTGATGGAGCTGTCACGGTCTGCAATGGTTGCATTAGCTTCATCCAATTCTTTTTGCAAAGATGCACGTTCCTGAGCCGCCTTTACTTCTGCCACGGAGTCTGACCAAGAAACATACTGGTCGTAGGCTTTCTGGGTAAGGTGAACATTACCGGTTTTTACCGACATGTCTATCAGGTTTTTATAGCATTCTTTGGCTGTGTTGAAGTCGTTTGACGACAGATAGAGACCAATTAGTTTGTTCGCTGCCTCCTCGCCTTTATCATTCTGACCGAGAGAGTAATATACCTTTACGCTCTCTGTAAGGAAATCTACATTAAGTGCGGTATCGTTTGAAGCACTGGCATAGGAGCGCATCCTTTCCAGCTGCTCGCGTACACTGTCAAAACGGCGCATTTTCATGTACATTTTCTGACGCTCTTTTGCAAGCAGGAAGTGAGATCCAGGAAGCTGTACATTGTTCGCTTCTTCGTATGCCTTCAGCTGCGCCTCAGCGCTGTTAAGATGTTCAAACGCTTCTTTGAAAAAGCCTTCGCGGTGATACAGGGCAGACATATTGACCACTGCCTGAATAGCTTTTTCTATCTTTGATTCCGCGGCATAAGCCTTAAATGCTTTGCCATACATATAGCGGGCTGTTGTGTACTCTTTATTTTGCAGTTTTGCATCCGCCTCTCTGACATAGTTGTCTCCTGATGATTGTGCAAAGAGGCAATTAGCTGAAAATGAGATTAATGCTAAAGCGAAAAAACGGTATATATTCTTCATAAATTATGTATTCTCGAAAATTTTAGCTGTATTTAAGCAAGGTTCTGCAAAGTTACGCCAAAAAAATCAATCTCTCAGCATATTATTTGCAATTTACACACTTTTTTAGAGAAAATTCGGGTAACTATTCTGCGGACACGCTGATTGGTTGCCTAAAACTTGGCGGCTAAACTCACCGGCAGAATTTTTGTGAGTGTGCGAAAGGCGTATCGTTTGGCTCGTTGTTTCAATGTCTCTTTGGCAGGGGAGAAGGCTTTGATGGCATTGAATATTTCAGTTTCATTAGCCGGGGTGCCATATTGTGCACCGGTTTCTTTAATCTCTGCTATAAGGTCTTCTAATTCCTTTTCGTTACCGTCTCTTTGCAAAGCCGCTCCAAGGGCAATGGCATTTTCATAATACTTATCCAGAAATACTTTTGCCGCTTCAGGCCGGGTGGTTTGAAAATGGTTGAATAGGAGTAGCCTGATTTTTGTGGCAAGTCGTCTGGCTCTCAGTGTGTTACCACTCCATATTCCATAGCTGTGTTTGCGATATACTCCCATGACTGATGGTATGAAATGAATCTTTCCTCCGGCCGCATGAAGCGAGTGCATGGCATAGTCAAACAGTGGAGTTTGCTTTACCCAGTCGGGAATGGAGGATACAGGCAGGGCACGGTACATCACTGACAGGTTTGTTATAAAGTTACCCTTAGCCAATTCTGTCAGTCCGAAATCACAGGTAGCCGGAACTCCGCAGAGCGACCAGTTATGTTTAGCAGGATAGTAATTCGCCACTCTGTGAAAACAAACGGTGCAATCCGGGTGAGTTTCCATATAATCAGCCTGAACAGCAAGTTTGTCGGTTGTGAGCCACCAGTCATCACCTTCGCATATTGCAATATATTTGCCTCGGCACCTGCCCCATGCATCGATATAGTTGCCGGATGTGCCGAGATTCTCGGTTCTTGCTATCAGATTAATCTTTCCGGGATACTCGTCAGAGATGCGTTTACATATTTCAACAGTGCTGTCGCTTGAAGCATCGTCGGCTATGACTATTTCAAAATCAAAGGTTGTGCGCTGTGCAAGCACGCTCCGCAGCGCCTTTTCAATATATTTTTCCTGATTGTACGTGATCATAATCACGCTTACCAGTGGATTATTGTTTTTATTTACGTCCATTCTGAACAATTGTTGATGGTGTTGTAGTACAAAATTAGTAAATAATTGACAATAACGCTCTGAATTCCAAATGTTGGTATAGGCAGATACACAAATATAGGGGAACAGGCTCTTGTAAAAGTCACTTTTTCCCGCGTTGGTAAGCAAACCGGACATCAGCCGACAACCGGCTATTAGGGTTGGTGCTGAAAAAGCAATAGACAGACCAAGCACTGAAGCCTGATCTGTCTATTTTGTGTTGTCGAATTCCGGTATGTTTAACCGGCCATTAATCCCGTTCTGATGGAATTATCAGAATCTGTTTAGTGGCATCCGCATCCGTCGCCACAGGAATCGTGCTCACATCCGCAGTCATCACCGCATAGCCGAGAGGATAGCGGTCTATAATGAGCAAATTGAAAAGGAGAGCGAGACACCGACTGCTCCCGAACCGACACCCGACACCGAGGAAGAAACACCGCAGACGGAGGAAACGGCAGCTTAATCCGAGTTCTTGAAATGGCGACCGCCACCGACCCGGAAGATTGACCCGCTGCGCCTCTTTGGGAAACTTGCCGACACCTTTCCGGGAAGACTTGCTATCTCCGGAACTTCGACTTCATTATGATTACTCCCTTTATCCCTGCCGGGCCAAAGGCTTTATATGCTTCTTCTCCTGACAGGGTGGAGTTTCTTAAATTCTTTCCTTCCTTATGACGGATTGAATCTGCTGCTTGGCGGGATATCCTATTTCCGTCATAGATACTTAGCAAGGGGAAATCACCCAAAATGCTGTTGATCGTGTCTTCATTAACGTATGGACGACTGATGGATAGGGTTAGCCATCGGTTCATTCTATGATTCTTGTTTAACTTAATATATATCGAAGGCCACATCAGCACTACCTATTTTAATAACGGAATATTGACCGTCCTCTACAACTATTTGTACTCCACACCCATGTTCAATATCGAAAGTTAATCTGAAAGACAATCCATATCTTTCTTGTTCAGTTTGCTCAAACAATACGTAGACTATCATCAATTCAATATCTGATGTTTTTAAGGAAGTGTCATATTGTTTCTTAGCCCAATCGAAAATGGCATCATAAACTAACTGATACCATTGCGCCATAGCGTTGATAAATGATGATATTTCTTTCCTATATCCCAATGAAAGTTCTTCTTCGCAAGCATCTAATTCATCGGATATACACACCATTATATCTTTCTAAAGATAATCTGAGTAGACTTTTGTCATAAAATTATCATCAAATTTCTCTATGTTTGATTCCATTTACATTCTTTTGAATTTCAACTGTTTGTTTATAGTACCTCTAAATCCTCGATTGCAACTTTTGGTTGACCACCTTCATACCAACATTGCAAGCACAGGGTGAGATCACTTTTGCCAGAGACAGTCCAAATAGGAATATATACATCTAAATACTTGTTAGCTATATTATAGCACAAGGCTTCTGAAAATCCATAGTCTGGCAATGGTACTATATCTTCGCCATATTCATTGATTCGCTCAACAAGGTTTGGAATTGGTATTCTTCCGTTTTCGCCGGAAGCCATAATCTTTTGATAATCCTTACGTGCCAAATCCCCGATCAGCCTACCAATGACAGACTTAAAGCACTCTAAGTCAAAATGTGTCTTTTCGCTCATATTACCAGATGGATTTTAGATGACACCTCTCTTCCACTTCTTTTCCCAAGTGGAATAAATCTTTTTTGAATCAATCAGCCATCCTTTGTCTGTTTTTCTCAACGCATATCGAAACGTCTCTCTGAACGGCTCTTCCCTTGTCGTGGTTACTGTGGCTTTAGAACCCCTTATCTCAATGGATTCAATAATTTCTTTTTCCGGATCGTAATTGTATATGCCATCATTACCATAAGACCGGATAGCCGGATTACCGTATTTCCTTTCTTTGAGTGTAATATACTTGTCGAAAATGTTGGAAATTATCTGATTTCTTTCCTGTTCTGATAGTAATTCCTTATCACATAACCGCTCCCATTCCATCTCTTCAGTGAAGAATGATCGCAACACTTGTTCTATCTTTTGTTTATCTTCTTCCATAATATGCGAGGTTATATGATAATATCTATTCCGAATACAAAGTTAAACTTTGTAGATTTATACCGCAAAGAGGAGGTTATCTATTCAATCGATATTCATGAGCTGCTTTATATATTCACTCCTGCTTCCATCCCAATAACAATATATACATCTTCCATTTTCAAATACATGGTTGCAATTTGGATAGCTATACACAACATGTGCGCATTCTGGGCACAACGACATCATGTTGGAACTAGACCTTAGATATTCACTTCCACACTCATCACAAATAGTATATTTATCCTCTTCCATAATATGTGAGGTTATATGATAAAATCTATTATGAATACAAAGTTAAAAAAATCTGGCAGACTGCCGCGATGTTTCGGCACTTACTGTGCTGATTACTTGCATACAAACTGAAGACTTGGCGGGATTTGGTCGGCCATAGGCTTGCGCTTATGGCTGACAATCCCGAAATATCCGGAACACCGGGACTGCGCATCGACGGCACACACGCCCGACGAGCCGTATTCCATGCGGCGCCGGGCGATAGTGTGCCTACCTTAGAAGACTGTAGCCGGCTGAACGGCTCCGTGTCGCAGACACCGAGGCAGTATCAGCCGACAGGTACAGACCATTATCCGGCTTATGACGTGACGGACAGCGACGCCAGAGCCGCCACAAGTGTCGGCTTTCGCGCCGTGTCCTGTGTAGTGAACACTTGCCTGAAACTATGGCAGTACCGCGATCCGAGACGTTGTTTCGGACCACGACATGCCCGGAGTTCCGACCCTTGATGTGAATATGAGGCTCGTCAGCACGGCATTTTCCGTGCGAAGGTGCAGCGTCCGGCTGAAACGTCAAGTGCCGCGAGGCTTGCGGTCGGCGTCCGCACCCGTGAGCCTCCACAAATTTTACGATAAAATTTGGGTATCCCGGTCTTGACGCTGAATGCACACTTGCCTTATTCACCCTGATGTACGCTGCGGTGGATTGCACGAAAAACGGCCGATCCTGCCGACGATGCTCATAGAGCATCACGAAAAGGGATAAGAATTAACAAATTACAAACATTTAACGGCTTATGGCAAGGTACAGAGTTCAGACGCAGTTTGTCTTCAGCGGCTATTTCGATGTAGAGGCAGACAGCACTTCAGAGGCTAAAGGCAATGTGCTGGAGCATTGCGGAATGGTTATAGGGGGCGATATACATTCAACCCTCCCTGATGAAAATATTGACTGGAATTTTTCAGTCCACCCCGACAAAGAGATTAAATCAATACACAAACTAAAAGACAATGACTGATAACCATACGATTATGAACAGGAAAGAGGAAATCCGCAATGTTGCAGCGGAAAAGTACAAAGAGAGCGATTTCAGAACGCCCAATATGTTCTGCTTCATCGAGGGAGCGGAGTGGGCTGATGCAAATCCCCTCAAAGGTTGGAACAAGTTTAGCGATGACAATATGCCGGAGAAAGGAGACTTGATAGTTCTGGCTGTGGCTGATGAAAAATTTGGCGTCGCATCTTACGAGCTGATGAAGTTTGACCCCATTGTGATAGCCAAGCCGTATCGTGATGATGTGCTTTGGTATCCGATACCGCAACTTTGAACAGCCGACCGCTCCGACCCTCACCGGTCGGGGCGGTTTTGCTCCATCCCCACGCAAAACCGCCTCCCCGGAAAATCCACTTGCTTGCACAATATCTTTTACAATAGCCCTATAATTGGGGTTTAGAAAAGTCTTGGAGAAAGCAATCGTATATGGAAATCAATACTTCCTTTGTTTGGAAATCAACTCTTTTATGTATGACTGTTTGAGCTGTATCAAACTTCATCATCTCCAAGAAGCAGCTATTGTCTTCCCACACAATGAATCTGCCTATATATTTATCATTTTCAATATCTAAGCATATTGCCATTTTCTGTGTACTATCCTCCAGGTCTTCCTCAAAATTTATTTCCTTCTTCATAACTTTGAGGTTTGTGGGATAGTTTTTTGCTGAAAGATATTCAGAAAACTGCCTAATGATTGAGACTCCTTGCACCATTATCTTATATTCTTGCTCACTTACAGATAATCCTCCTTAATCAGTAGAATTTGTGATAATTCTATTATAGACGTTTTTTATCGTCAGCTTCTTTTTCAAGGCTTGAAAATATCAGTGTTACAAGCCGAAAGTAATCCTCGATCTGTTCTTTGCTTAAAGATGGAAATAACTTTGATACGTCCTGTAAAACGGTCTCATCATTCTCTATAATATAGGACATATTAGGCAAATCAATATCACCGAGTTTTAAACCTCGTACATTCCTCTTCGTATATGGATTTTTGTAACTTGATATGCTCAAATTGTTGCCTAATCGCATATTGTCTTCCGTTTCGGAAAAATAATATGCAATAATATCCTTTATCGTGTCAAGGGGCCCCTTTTCTATGACACTAATGGTGTCTGCTAAGAAATTGCGTTCCATATCATCAAATGGATTTATTTATGTATGGATTCTCATAAAACGAACATCCACAAATGCCTTTCTCTAAGCATTTGGAATAAAAAGCTTCGTTTACTATCGGGTCTCCCAAATGATACCCTTTAGCTTTAACTACACTATTAGCTCCAAGACTGCCAGGTAAGATTGCTATTCTTTTGAAAAAATTATATTGTGCATCATAGATTGTGGAATCCCAGTCTATACAATCTATTACTTTGAGAAATATGGGTAAATAATATGTCCCTACCAATTCTCCCTTTATGTATACTTGAACAGGAAGAAGCTGAACATCATCAAATGCAACTTCCTTAAAAACATCGGCCAAGCGTTTACTTACAATCGGACTGGCATCGGTACACAAGTAATCATATTTCAAAAACTTTGGAAGCGAAATATTTTTCTTGATATCAAACCTCAGATTATCAGATTCAGATAGAACCATTCTTTCATTCATAAGAAACCGGATGGACTCTATCGCTGATGAGCGATCGTATTCAAGCCAATACGAATTGGGGTATTTGGGTGATACTCCTAAGAAATAATACATAACTGTCTGATTATAATAATTCTTCTCCTTCTTCTCCAGCAAAAAATGTATCTCTCAATTCATTTAGCTCTGCTATTCGACATTTAACAAGTTTTCTATATGAATCTATATCATTGATTTTATCGGATTTTACGTTAAAGAACAATTTATTCCTGGTTATCCCCGTTATCATATCCACATCGAACGTAAAGAAACGAATTAAAATCTTAGGTATCAGAAAATTATTCCTATACTTATTCATTATTCCCTTTATAAGATCTATCGTTTCCAAATACTTAGTATCATCCCAGATTAGACTTACTCTTAAATCTGTCGTGAACCAGTCATCTGAGTTCATTTTCTTTCGTAAAAGATCTGTCAAATCATCCATATAAAAATGCTTTGTAAAGGAATATTCCGAATACAAAGTTAACAAATTTTCAGCACACTTCCACTATATTTTCCAACTTATCGCACTGATTATCGGGATTCTATTCATTTTTACACTCCTTTGATTCTGACTGTAAAACGTAGAGGCTATCAACTACGCCATCTGAGATATGAAACTCCAAGTTGCCTGACTTGACACAACCCTCCTGCTCCTTGAATTATACCTGCCGATAAATTCCTGTTCTGAAATAAGATAAACGAAATTTATTAATCTATAATATCTCCAAAAATTCATTAAGGCGGACCTCATTGATTAGATTATCACCATTCCACCCTGCAAGAGGCAACGGTATATCAGATCTGACATTCTTTATTTTTTGGGGCTTATCATACATCTTTCTTCAAATGCTGTAAAACCATCTTTTGATGATATTGATTGTTGCCTCGTTTGCTAAATGGAAGATTATCCACGCTTATTACGGTACTATATCGTAGAGTGTGGAGTCGTTGTTGTTGAAGATTGTCTGCATGAGCCGTGCCCCGACTTTGGCTATGCTGTCAATATCGGTGTCTATGCGGAGGCTCAGGACCGGAGCTTGTGACGGTTGGGATAAGTCAATAGGAGTATTCCCGTAGGTGGTATCGACAATGCGGTAGCCCTGTTCCTTGGCATACTGACGGATCTTGTCGAGATACGGAAGCTGGTTTGCTCCTATCGCCTCATAGTCGATGTAAAACTTGCCATTTTCCTGCATGAAATAGATACAGGCTACGGGGTGGGAGCAGATACCGAAAAAGTCAAACTCCATCTGTCCGTCCTTCAACCGTTGCAACACCGAGGGTAGTTTGTCGATAGTGATTTGTTCGGCATACTGTACCTGTTGAGCCACGGGCAATTCAATCGTTCCCGGCGCACGTTTGCCGCCATTGTCACACCCGGCTAAGCCAAGTGTGGAAACCGCACTCATTATGTAGCTAAAAATCCGTCTCATTATTAAGTGTTGGGAAATGGTATCTCCAGACGCAAAGTTAGTAAATAATTGACAATAACGCTCTGAATTCCAAATGTTGGTATAGGTAGATACACAAATATAGGGGAATAGGCTCTTGCAAAAGTCACTTTTTCCCGCTTTTGTAAGCAAACCGGACATCAGCCGACAACCGGCTATTAGGGTTGGTGCTGAAAAAGCAATAGACAGACCAAGCACCGAGGCCTGATCTGTCTATTATGTGTTGTCGAATTCCGGTATGTTAAACCGGCTCTTAATCCCGTTCTGATGTAATTGTCAGAATCTGTTTAGTGGCATCCGCATCCATCGCCACAGGAATCGTGCTCACATCCGCAGTCATCACCGCATGAGCCGTGGTCGCATCCGCAACCGCATCCGTGGGCGGGCTGAAGTTCTTCAGGAGTAGCATCACGCACAGTAAGGATTTTGCCTTTGAAGCGCACATCCTTTCCTGCGAGCGGATGGTTGAAATCCATTTTTACTTTATCATCGGTAACCTCAGTAACGATACCGGTGATTTTATAGCCGTCCTGAGTCATCATCGGGAGAGCGGCACCGGGTTTAACAGCTTCGGTGTCAAATTTACCGTCAACTTCAAAAATATCTTTGTCGAGGGTAACAATCTGTTCCGGATCCCAAGGACCGAAAGCTTCGTCAGCTTTGACTGTCACATCAAATTCGCCACCGGCTTCAAGACCGTCGATAGCCACTTCAAGAGGGCGAATCATTCCACGGGTTACTCCGAAGATGATTCTTTCGGGGTCTTCGGTGTCGGTTTGATGCACAAGCTGTTCACCTTCAGGCGTAATCTTATAGAGATCATAGCCTAATTCCACATATTTTCCGGGTTGAATCTTTTCCATAATTATATAATATTTATTGTTTGATTAATAATGAGCAAAAACCGTGCCAATTACGCTTCCATGTAATAGAAAGCAATAATACCGGCAGCTATTATAACAAGTGTTATAATAATTGCCGCCCAGTTTTTACGAGGGGTATCGGGTGGATATACTGATTGCTGTTTTTTGTCAGGTGTTTCGTTTTGTGTAGTCATGATATATTATTTAATAGTTATATCAATTAAAACACCTGTCGGGGCTATAATGTTTGCCGCATTGCCTCTGTTACGGTATCGTAAAGATTCAGGCATCCGTCCTGAAGAAGGTCAAGCACAAGTTCAAAGCCTTCCGAGCCCTCATAATAGGGGTCGGGAACATAATCGTAACGGGTAGCGAGACCGAAGAACTTTGCCATGGGTATGATTTTGTTTTCGGCAGTGTCGGTGGGTGCCAATCTCCTTAGATTGCGCTCGTTTGAGGCATCCATGGGTATGATGATGTCAAAATCATCAAAATCGCTCAGCGTAACCTGCCGGCAATGGTGGGTAAGGTCAAGCCCTCTGCGGCGTGCATGAGCTCTCATGCGAGAGTCCGGCAAATCGCCGATATGATAGTTTCCGGTGCCGGCTGAATCAACTGTCCATCTCTCGCTGTCATGGTGCTCGGCAATGATTTCGTCAAGCACACCCTCAGCCGCCGGACTCCTGCATATATTACCCAGACACACAAAGAGTATTCGGGGTGAGCCGGAGGCTACCAGAGGAGAGATTACAGGTAAAAGGGTTTCAATAATCATATCTGTTTCAAATTGTCTGTTATAACTTCCGCTGCTCTGCGCGCCGCTCCGTGCTCACCAAGTTTGCGTCGGATAAGTGAATAACCTTCAAGCATTTCAATTCTTCCCTGAGTGCCCGGCATGATAGCGCTAAGCTCGGCATCCACTCCCTCCACAGTGCATTGGTGCACCAGCATCTCTGAGATAACCTTTTTACCGGCAATGAGATTGGGCAATGACACAAAGGGAATTTTGAGAATCATCTTCATGATGTTGTAGCTCAGGCGAGAAGCGTTCGCACGGTAGCAAACAACCTGCGGCGTTCCTGCAAGGGCACATTCCAGGGTAGCTGTGCCGGAGGTGACAAGAGCTTCATCGGCTATCGCCATGAGGTCAAAAGTGCAGTTGTAAACAACCGGAATGCCGGAGGCTATGGAGTAGTCAGCCGCACTCCTTCCCGGTGCTCCGGCTATAACCGGCTGCAGACCGGGGTGCTTACTCGCTACCTGAGCCATTACCGGCAGATTGTTTTTTATTTCTCCCCGGCGGCTGCCCGGCACAAGAGCAAGCACCGGAAGGTCGGAACGCAGACCGTTAGCTTTGCAGAATTCCTCTTTTGAGGGTGCTTTGGCAAGTCGGGCGTCTATCTCTTCAAGGCTCGGATTGCCTACATACACCGCTTCCATTCGGTGCTTTCTGTAAAACTCCACCTCAAAGGGGAGGATACAGAGCATTTTGCGCACATATTTGCGCAGTGCCTTTACCCGGTACTCTTTCCATGCCCACACCTTGGGCGATATGTACCAGTAAACCGGCACACCCATGCTATAGGCGAATTTGGCAAGTTTCAGATTGAATCCGGGATAGTCAACGGCTATAAAGCAGTCTGCTCCGCTTTCGGCAAGGGCTTTTTTCGCTGTTTTGATATTGGTGCCTATCGTGCGGAGATTTCTCAGCACTTCGCTGAATCCCATATATGCCATTGCTGAGTAGTGAATCACAGGCTCACATCCGGCTGCTTCGGCCATCAAATCGCCACCGAGAAAAGTGAATTTTGCCTCAGTATCAGCTTTCTTTATCTCCTTGATAAGCGCAGCGGCATGAAGGTCGCCGGAGGGCTCTCCGGCGCATATGAAGTAGTGCATGTTCAGTCGATGTTAATAGAACCTCCGGCAGGAATTTTCACTTTGCGTGACTTGCCGTTGTAGTTTACAGTAGTAGTGGCTCCCTTTTCCGATTTCAGTGTGGCTGATACTATTTTGCCATCGCGCCACTGCATGTCCACCTCTATGCCTCCGCGGGCACGCAGACCTTTGACGCTACCTTGTGCCCATTGGGCAGGGAGTGCCGGCAGGAGTGACACGGATGTAGGTGTGGATTGCAGCAGTATTTCTGCAACCCCGGCGGGGCCACCGAAGTTGGAGTCTATCTGGAATGGTGAGTGAGCTCCAAGTAGATTGGGGTATGTGCCGCCTCCTCTGCGGGCATCCTCGCCTTTATATCCGTCCGGGCTGACATATTTGAGGAGTGTACGGTAAGTTTTGTAAGCCTTTTCGGCATCGAGCAGTCTGGCGAATAGGCTGATTCTCCAGCCGGTGCTCCAGCCTGTGGTTTTGTCGCCCTTAATTTCTAGGGTGCGTGCGGCGGCTTTGGCAAGGTCGGGATTGTCTGCCGGGGTGATATGCCTGCCGGGATAAACACCGAACAGGTGACTCTGATGGCGATGGGTAGGCTCCGGGTCTTCCCAGTCAAAGTACCATTCCTGGAGGTTGCCTTTGGAGCCGATTTTGTAAGGGTGAAGTTTTTTCAGGGTCTTGTCAATGCGCTTGCGCAGTTCTTTATCGACACCTAACACTGCTGCCGCATCGCGGGTGTCGGCAAGGCACTGCCTGGTCATGGCAAGGTCAGCGGTTCCTCCGTAAAGGGTAGCTCCGACATATCCGTCCGGTGCGAAGAATAGATTTTCGGGTGATGTGCCCGGCGATGTTATCAGTTCACCGTTTTTCTCAATCAGCCAGTCAAGGCAAAAGAGGGCGGCACCTTTCAGGGCACCGTAGTTCTCTTTAAGAAATTCCTTGTCGCCGGTAAAAAGGTAGTGATCCCAGATATGAGTGGCAAGCCACGCTCCTCCCATTGTCCAGTTTGCCCACGAGGGATGACCCACGTTCAGCCCCACGGGGTTTGTGGTAGCCCAGATGTCGGAGTTCTGTCCGAGCGTCCATCCGCCGTTGTCTATTCCATAATAGCTCCGTGCGGTTGCTTGTCCTGCCTCAGGTGAAGATAAGTTGCGAATGAAGGTAAACAGAGGGTTGTGGAGTTCGCTGAGATTAGTAATCTCCGCGTGCCAGTAATTCTCTTCAAGATTAATGTTTGTGGTGTAGTTGGAGCTCCACGGTGGCAGGAGATACTCATTCCATAGTCCCTGCAGATTGGCGGGTACTCCCGGAGTGCGGGATGAAGAGATGAGGAGGTATCTGCCGAATTGAAAGAACAGCTCCTCCAGGTCGGGATTGTAAGCAGTGGAGTCGGTATAAAGTTTCAGCTGTTCATCGGTGGGGAGGGCTGCGATTTCAGGAGCTGTGGTGCCGAAATCAATGCTCACACGGTCAAAGAAATTCTTGTAATCGGCAATATGCCGGTCCTTTAGCTCATTGAAGCTCTTGGCAGAGGCAGCTTTGATTCGGTTTGCAGCGAGTGATTTATAATCTTTGCCCTGAGTGGCCGGATTTTTGTCGAATCCATTGAAGCTCGTAGCGTTGGTAACAATCAATGTGAGTGTCCTCACGCCGGTTGCCTTAAGCTGTCCTGCATCGGTGGCTGTCACGGTGCCACCTTCATTAATAGCTTTTGCTATTGTGCGGAACCGTGTGCCCCTGTCAGGATCGTAAAGGTGCTTGGGATTACCTCCGTTGTTGTAATACACAGGTAGCGAATGATAAGCAGCATAGCCGGTGGAGGTGAGTTCATTACCCTCAGCTGTAACCGAGTGGGGGAGTTTGCTGTCAAGCGATATCACCGCATCCAGCCCGGCAGGGTCAGCTGTTGATATGCGTATAATGATAGCGGAGTCCGGGGCGGAAGCGAAATACTCGGTGCTTACCGGAAAACCGTTTGCGGTGTATGAGGCGTGAGCTATCGCGCTATCGATATCGAGCGAGCGGCGGTAGTCGGCAGGCAGATTGTACGGGCGGTTGAGGTAGTCAATGGTCAGTGTGCCGAGCGGCTGATAATTGTCGGTGTAGTGCCCCTGCACCTTCAGTTGCAGCGAATCGGCGGCTCTGTAGTTTTCGGCATCGAGAGCCGCTCTTATTTCCGGAATGGCTTTGTACGCATCCGGGGTAGTGACACCGTTTTCCGGCTCGCCGGTCCAAAGAGTTATATCGTTAAGCGAAATTTTTTCACCCCGCTGATCGCCATAAACAATGGCTCCGAGATTACCGTTACCAATAATCAACGCCTCCTCGAAGAATCGCGCGGGACGGTTGTATTTAAGTATGTTGGCGGCAAAAGCCGAGTTGACGGCAATAAGCAGCATCGCAAAAAAGGCAGCCTTTCTCATTGTAAATTTATTTTTAAGTGACAGCTACAAAGATAGTAAAAATATTATACCCGGGGCGGGTTGGCTGGCAGCTCAATGCCTTGGCGCTGTAGTTTTCTCCGCATCTGGCGTGTCAGGGGCAGGGTTGGTCTGGAGTCGTTTGTTTGCGGAGTGATATTTTTTATTGTGAAAGGTTTTATTGGTGCGGATGCTGTGGCAGCAGGTTGAGGGGAGGGGTGATTGTTGATTGTGCCGGTTTCAGTTGTTGTCTCGGGTTGGTTTGTTTGTCGCACCGGTGCCGGTTTATCTGCTGTTTTGCTTGCTTTTTGGCGGCGCACCTCTCGCTTGTCTATCTCGCGTTTGATGAACTGAAAGATTACATTAGCTTCATTGCTCAACTCAATTATTTTGCCGGATTCGGCGTACTCCATAACAGCTGTAAATACTTCTCCCTTTACGAGTGTGCTGCAGTTTCTGATGATTTTGTACCATGCGGTGTTGAATACGAATACTTTTTTAGATTTTTCCATAGTGGTGTGTTTTTATAAAAATGAATTAATGTGTGTTTTACCGATGCAAAGTTAACGTATTACCAAGTATAATGCAAATGTTTTGCTATTTAAATTCTTTAAGCGGATAATCGGAACCAAAGTGAAAGCATGGGTGTTATGTTTTCAAATTATCTATAAAAGAACAAATAACTATGTTTAAGAAAATTGCTTTTGCATTACTTGTCATTTTGTCAGCAAGTACATTTCAAAGTTGCATTGACCATCAGAGAAATATTGGAGTAGATATGGTTTTTGTGGATGCTTTGCACGCTGTTCAACCGAATATGAAATCGGTGGAGTGGGATGAGAAAAACGGATATATAGTGGCAGATGGAACTGAGGGTAAATATGATATGACGGTGTGGTTCTCAACCGATGTCAAATGGGTTATGACTGAAACCGAGTACAATGCTGATGTTAATCAGCTTCCTCAGGCTGTTGTCAATACAATTCAGGCAAGCCCCGATTACGGAAGATGGACGGTGGATGATATCGATTTTTACGAAAGACCTGATATTTCTTTCTATGTGGTGGAACTTGAAAGTCCTCAGGCTACCGAATTATATGTGTATGTTACACCATCCGGCAATATACTCAAAACCACCCCGCAGGACGAGGAGGTAACTCCAGTGACATCGTTCCTCACTCCCGCTGTCTGAGCTGCCAGAAAGCTACGGCTGCAGCAGCGGCAACGTTTAGCGAGTCAACATTGTGGCTCATAGGTATCTTAACCGTGTAGTCAGCGGAATCTATAACTTTGTCGGCAAGTCCGTCACCTTCCGTGCCCATGATAATTGCGAGCTTAGGCTCTGCCATAAGGGCGGGATTGTCAATGCTCACAGAGTTATCGCGCAATGCCATTGCCGCTGTTCTGAATCCGAGACAGCCGAGATTACTGATGTCTGTGTCTATCCAGGTCCACGGCACGAGGAAAACCGAACCCATCGACACTCTGATCGAGCGACGGTTCAGAGGGTCGCATGATGTCGGTGTGAGAAGCACGGCATCAATGCCGAGTGCAGCAGCACTTCGGAAAATTGCACCGATATTGGTTGTGTCACAAACACCGTCAATCACAACCACACGCGATGCCTCGGCGCATATATCCTTTATATCAGCTTTCGGCTTTCTCTCAAAAGCGCATAGCACACCGCGGGTAAGAGTGTATCCGGTCAAAGAGGCAAGCACTTCCCTGCTACCGGTATATACCGGAATGTCCGGGCACTTGGCAATTATTTCCGCAGCATCGCCATCAATATGTTTCTTTTCACACAGCAGTGATAGCGGTCTGTATCCGGCGGAAAGAGCTACAGCGATAACCTTTGGACTCTCAGCTATGAATATTCCGTTCTCAGCATCAACATTTGCTCGCAGCTGTGCCTCTGTCATAGAAGCGAATACCTCCACCCCGGGAGTGTCCAGTGCGGTTATCTCTACTATCGGCATAGCATTGAAGATATCAGCTGAACAGCGGATGAGCAGGTTTGATCCGGCTTAACCGGCACTACTGTTACATATTCACGGTCAAGCCAGTACTCATCAGTTTCATCATTGTCCGGTTCACTGTTGACAAAGCGTCCCGTGAGCCAGTAGAACGGCTTGCCCGAAGGGTCTTTGTACTCCTTATATTCCTCTGTCCAGTACCCTCTTGCGGCTTTTACAACTTTGAAACCTTTAGGCACACATTTTGCCGGAATGTTTACGTTGAGACACACCTGCTGCGGCAAACCGCTTTCAAGTACTTTTTTAGTAAAGTCTATTATATAAGGTGTGGTGTGTGAAAAATCCGCGGCGATTGAATGATGCAGCAGTGAGAATCCAATTGCAGGTATTCCAACCATACACGCCTCCATCGCTGCACCCATTGTGCCGGAATAGATTACGGAATTGCCTGAATTAGAACCGTGATTAACTCCTGAAAGCATGATGTCAGGCTTGCGTGGCACCAGTGCATGGAGCCCGAGTTTGACGCAATCAACAGGAGTGCCGCTTACAGAGAACACTTTAGCTCCGTCAAAACCGGGACACGCTGTTATGCGCAGCGGCGCATCCACCGTTATAGCAGATGACTGCCCGGAGCGCGGAGCTGACGGAGCGACAGCAATCACCTCGCCGAGATTCCTGACACATTCAATCAAATGGCGGAGTCCCGGAGCTTCAACACCATCGTCATTACTTATAAATATGAGCGGTTTTGACTGTTCCATGCTTGAAAAATGTTAAAAGTGATATTACAAAAGTAATAAAAATGTCCATTTTCGGTGAGTTATTTGTTTATCTTTGTAGAAACATAATCAAAATTCAAAACTATTTCAACTATGATTCAACGTATTCAAACCCTCTACCTGATTATAGCAATAGGATTAATGGTGGCATTTTTCTTTGTACCATTCGGCTATAGTATAGACACAGTCAAATCTGCCGGTGCAGTAATGGAGCAAGGGCTTACAGGACTGAATCAGGGATTGAGCCTGATTATTCCGGTATCGCTCTCACTGCTCACCATGGCGATTGCCATTTTCTCATTCAGGTCACTCTCCGGTCAGAAGGCACTGATTGGTTTGTCAGCACTGATTATCGGAGCTTGCATAGGAGTGGTGATATATTATCTCACTGCGGGCTACTCAGACACTAATCCTGACATCGACATCCGCACGGTATGGGGTGGTGGCGGCTTGCTCCTTATCGCCGCAGAGATAGCGCTGTTCGGCGCATACCGCGGTGTGAGCCATGACCAGAAGCTGCTTCGCTCCTATGACAGGATTCGCTGATAGCTCTACTCTGTTATTCCCTGAAATACACTCGCTTGACGCGGGTTGACACTGAGGTGAGAATCTCATAAGGAATTGTGTCAAGGGCATCTGAAAGCTCAGACACATGAACATGATCACCGAATATTTCCACACGGTCGCCGACTTGACAGTCGGCGTCTGTCACATCTACCATACAGGCATCCATGCAGATATTGCCTACTGTTGGACAACGGGTGCCGTTTATCCACACTTTCATCACTCCGTTTCCCAGATGACGGTCTATGCCATCGGCATATCCTACCGGCAGTGTGGCTATGCGTGACGGACGTTCCACAGAGCCTTTGTTGCCATATCCGATTTTGGTGCCAGGCTGCCACTCCTTGATGGATATTATCACTGTGTGGAGCGAGGACACCTGGCGCAGAGCATCTTCAGAACCGTCATTGAGAACCGGAATGCCGTAGAGGCCAATTCCGAGACGCACCAAATCGTACTGATATTGCGGGAAACGTATGATACCCGCCGAATTGAGGATGTGGCGCATTATCTTGTGGTTGAATTCCTTTTCTATCTCAGTGCACCATTTGTCAAAAGTGGTGAGCTGCATCAAAGTGTATTCATTCAGGTCCGGACAGTCAGCAGTTGCGAGATGACTGAAGAGTGACATTGGCTTGACAGCTTTCTGGTGCTTGAGCAGAGAGATTAGTTCGGGTAAATCGGCATCGGTAAATCCAAGCCTGTGCATACCGGTGTCAAGCTTAATGTGAACAGGATAATCCGTAATACCGTACTTTTCCCCTTCGGCAATTATTTCCCGGAGAATATCAAAACTGTAAATTTCCGGTTCGAGGTTGTAGGCAAACATGGTCTTGTAGTTTACCACCCTCGGGTTGAGTACCATGATTGGCATAGTTATTCCCGCCTGCCTGAGTCCTACACCTTCATCAAGCACAGCTACGGCGAGATAAGCAGCGCCTTGGCTCTGGAGCGTTTTAGCAAGCTCAAGGGAGCCGGCTCCGTAGCCCGATGCCTTTACCATACAGATAATTCCGGTTGTGGGGCGGAGCATGGCGCGGAAAGTGTTGAAATTGTGTACCATAGAGTCGAGATTAACCTCAAGCACGGTTTCATGGCGGCGAGCCTCAAGCATCTCGGCTATGAGCTCGAAATGGAATTGCGCCGCACCCTTGACAAGAACCAGCTCCCTCTCGAAATCGCCTCCGCTCATTTCCGCCAGAAAAGATGAAGTGGAGGGGAAGAAGCGGCTGTCTGCCGGGAAATATTTGCTGTAACGGCTTATCTCCTCACCGATACCGATGATTCGTTCTATGCCCTTATTGGCAAGCAATGTAGCTACCTCGCGATAGAGTCTTGCCGGTTCCAGGGTTTCATGCATCACATCGCTTATAATTGCGGTGGTAGAGCGTGAGCGGGTGCGCCGGCGCGCCATAAAGTCAAGTGCCGGAGCAAGAGAATTAAGGTCGGATGTGTAAGCATCATATATAACCAGACAGTTATTGACACCTTCCATCACCTGTATTCTGGTGCCTACCGGTGAAAGAGCTTCCATTCGCGCCGCCGTTACATCTTCGGGGCGGTTGAGATAAAGCATCACCGCAAGACAGTGGATAGCGTTCTGGATATCAGCTTCGGAAGTAAACGGAATTGTAACCGAACCGTCTTTTCTGAGATACGAATACTCAATTCTTGTGTTTTCGCGGTGACGGGTTATAGTGGAAATAAACAGAGGACGGTCACTGTCAACCGTTGACCATGCAATCTCCTTTGCCGGGATGCAGGCGTTGGCAACAGCCTCGCTGATAAGCGGATCATCACCGCAGTAAATAATGCAGTCACAATCGCGGAGCAATGTCACTTTTTCGGCACATTTCACTCTGTCGGAGCTGAATCCGTCGGTGTGCTCCGAACCGATATTGGTAATGATACCGATATTCGGCTTGATAATATTTTCAAGCGCCGGCATTTCATCCGGTTGTGATATGCCTGCCTCAAAAATAGCGAGTGTGGTGTCGCTGTTCATCTCCCAGATAGACAGCGGCACTCCAATCTGCGAGTTGTAGCTTCGCGGGCTGCGGACAATATTGAAATCATCGGCAAGCAACTGATAGAGCCACTCCTTTACAGTAGTCTTGCCCCGGCTGCCGGTTATGCCGATAACCGGTACATCAAACCTCTTGCGATGAGTCCGGGCAATGGTCTGCAGTGCTTTGATTACATCCTTGACAATGAAGATATTGGAATCTTCAATCCCGGTCATATCTTCGGGTACATATCTCGCCACAAAGTTTCTCACTCCTTTATCATACACCTCCCGCATATACTTGTGGCCGTCGTTGTTTCTTGTTTCAAGCGCAAAAAACAAGGTCCGCTCCGGAAAGGTGAGCGAGCGGCTGTCAGTGAGAAGCACTGAAATTTCATCTTGAGGATTGAATTTTGCGGAAGTCTTGATAATGTCCGCAATCTCAGAAACTGTATATGTCATTTGGTGATGATTTTGTTTACAATAGGTTTTAACTGAGGATATTCCAGCACCAGAGCATCGGCAATCTCCCTGGTCTTGCGCTCGAATGCCGCGTCCGGTTCACCTGAGAGGGGTCGGTGAGCCAATCTTGCCGAAAGTTTGCGGCATTTTTCAGCAAGTCCTATGGTGTTTCCATCAAAAAAGGAGTCGGAGAATATCGAGTAGATATAATCGACCGCAACATCGCTGGGATGCTTCATGTCTGAAGCATAGAAGCGGTAGTCGCGCAGATCGTCCATCATTATTTCGTATGCGGGAAAATATATCACATCCCGGAGTGTATTGCAAGCAGACTCACAGGCGAGCATAAGAACGGCTTTGCTCACAGCACTGTTGTGCAATCCCTCGCCGACATATCTTACCGGGCTGACAGTCAGGATTATCTTCATGCCCGGATTTATGGTGCGCAAAGCCGCCACAGCCTTAACTATGCACTCAAAGGATTTTGCAACGTCCAGATTCTCAACAATAAAATCATCTGCCGGAAATTTGTGGCAGTTAGCCACAATCATATCCGAATTTTTGAGTCTGTATATGCGCCTTGTTCCCAGTGTCAGTGCTGCTGTTTCAACATATTTGATTGATTCACGGGTTGCGGCAATATGGGCATTCAGTTTATTCAGATACGCTTGTACATCAACATTGTCAGACGACAGCGATGA
This sequence comes from Barnesiella sp., assembly GCA_014800945.1. Classification (GTDB taxonomy): domain Bacteria; phylum Bacteroidota; class Bacteroidia; order Bacteroidales; family Muribaculaceae; genus Paramuribaculum. The sequence goes on from JAAVFD010000034.1 coordinate 43,611, forward strand.
GTGGCAGTGCCACGAATGGAGCCTGCCATCACGCTCGGCAATATCATCGGTGGTAAATTCGCTGCCGGATGCCAGTCGCGCACACGCAACAGAGATGCTGGCAGGGTTATAGAGCGTGCCGAACGGATTGACGCACACGTCAAACATATCTCTCTGCAACCTCGCGCCGATATTTGACGCGAAGCAGCTCCCAAGCAGAAGCATGGGAGTGGAATGGGAAATCAAGCCTTTGTGGCTCAGCGGAGATACTGGTGTTCTAAATTCAGTCATCACAGCGGTGATTCAAAATCAGTTGATGTTACCTTAAACTCGGTACGCCGGTTAATCTGGTCAGCAGCAGCCTTATCCTCATCTGAGAGAGTGTTGACATACTCCTCATCAAGCACTTCTCCCTCCTTGAATTGAGGGAATAACCGGGCTATTCTTTTTGTGACTTTCTTCGGTTGAGTCTTTCCATATCCCTTCCAGTTCAGACGCGCTGAATCAATTCCGGCGGATATAAGATAGTCAACTACCGATTTAGCGCGGTTTTCCGAAAGGTTATTGTTATAGGCATCCGAGCCGACACGGTCGGTGTGAGAAGACATTTCCACAGTTATTCCCGGATTATCGCGCAGAATCTGAGCGAGAGAATCGAGTGCAACGGTTGATTCCGGGCGCAGGGTAGCCTTGTTATAATCGTAGAAAATATTCTCAACGACATTAGGCACTGTGAGGGAGGCGAGCATAAAGTCAATTCCATACTCGGCATCCTGCTCTGCAGTGTCTGTTGCAAATTCCTGACGTGCATTCAAAAAACCTTTTGCCCCGGCTTGCATTACATAGCTGACTCCGCGCTCCAGGTCAAAGGTGAATGTGCCGTCGTCGCGGCTCACTGCTCTGCGGTTGGATCCGTCTCGCCCGATAATTCTTATCCTTGCCCCGGCAATCGGTTCCTCTTCAAAATCGGTTACAGTGCCAGTGATGGTTATCTTTATATCAGGCAATTCAAAAGAATATATATGGTCATAGCCTCTTGCATCGCCTCTGCCGCTACTGAAGTATCCGGCTTCCTTACCGGGATAAAATGTTATGCCGAAATCATCAGCCGAAGAGTTGACGGGCACTCCCATATTAGTAACTTTCCATGATCCGGACGGTGTGAGCTGTGCCTTGAATATGTCAAGCCCTCCCATGCCGGGGTGTCCGTCGGAAGAAAAGTATATTATACTGTCGCTTAAAGCATACGGAAACATCTCTCTGCCGGAAGTATTGATTGAGGGGCCGAGATTTTCCGGAAGGGTACCCGCTTTAGCATCGAGTCTCATGCGCCAAATATCGGAGCCGCCGTAAGTGCCGGGGCGGTCGGAAGTAAAATAGATATAAGTGCCTGTGGGGTCAACAGACGGGTGTCCGTAATTATATACTGTGTCTTCAATGAGATCAAGCGGTCGAGCTTCACTCCATGAAGCATCACTACGCGCTGAGGTGACAATTTCCACCTTAGTATCTGCGTCCTGTCGCCTTTTTGCTCTTGTGAGATACATCAGTCTGCCATCCGGCGAGAATGAAACAGCCCCCTCATCGGCATCGGTGTTAAGTTCGCCTTTCACCGGTTCCGGTTTTTGCCATTTGCCTTGCTCATCCTTACTCACCTCCCAGATATCACCACGTTTCATACCGGTGACTTCGCTACGGTTAGCTCCCGTAACATTCTCATTGGTTGTTGTAAGATATAGCTTGTCGCCTTGTAGGGCAGGGGAGAAATCGCTTCGGCGCGAGTTGAACAGCTTGGCATTGGCAACCTTGTAACGTGTGGGATTGGTACGCATCTTATCAGCGAGAATAGCACCACGCAGTCCGGTTTTGGCAATATCATCTCCGGGGGCTATCATCAGGTACTGGTTGTAAGCCTGAATAGCTTCGCCATATTTCCCATCGGCGTGCAGTGCCTTGGCTATATGTCTGTATAGCAAAGTATCCGGATAACCGTAACGCAGTGCGTTGCGGAAAGCCCCGGCAGCTCTTGCGTTCTGATTGAGTTTTGTGTGAGCCATTCCAAGCTTGTAGGCCACCTCGCCTCGCACCGTGCGTTCGGACGGTTTTTTGAGCTTATTGTAAAGTTTACGGTAGGTAGCTGCTGCCTCGTAGTATTCTCCACGGGCCATCTGCTCGTCAGCGACACTGAGTTTGGCTCCCCGGCATCCGGTTAGCAATACGCACACTGACAGCAGCAATACTGTTGATAAAAAAGATTTGCTCCACATAGCCGCTTCCTTACGAATTCACATTCTGCATTTCAACCAGGCGTGTATAGAAGCCGTTGAGAGCCAGCAGCTCATCATGTGTTCCTCTCTCCACAATCTCACCTTCGTGCATAACGCATATCTGTGTGGCATTCTTGATTGTTGAAAGGCGGTGGGCTATAACAAGAGTGGTGCGGTCCTTCATCAGGCGGTCAAGCGCTTGCTGCACAAGGTATTCACTCTCGCTGTCCAGCGCCGAAGTCGCCTCGTCAAGAATAAGAATGGGCGGGTTCTTGAGAATAGCCCTTGCAATGGATATGCGCTGACGCTGTCCGCCGGAAAGTTTGCAGCCACGGTCGCCGATATTGGTGTCGTAGCCGTACTCCGATGCCATAATAAAATCGTGGGCGTTAGCAACCTTTGCAGCCTCAATCACCTGCTCCATCGTGGCATTCTTAACACCGAAAGTTATGTTATTATAGAAAGTGTCATTAAACAGAATAGCCTCCTGATTGACATTGCCCATAAGCGAGCGCAGGTCATGCACCTTGAGGTCGCGTATATCGGTTCCGCCTATTTTTATAGAGCCACCGTTCACATCATAGAACCTCGGCAACAAATCAGCAAGAGTTGATTTTCCGCTACCGCTCTGACCCACAAGCGCCACTGTGTCGCCCGGGCGTATCACCAGATCGGCATGTTTAACTACCGGAACCTCGGGATCGTAGCCAAATGTGACATTCTCATATCTGATTTCTCCGCAATCTTCAGGGAGTTTCTTGGGACGCTGAGGATCGGCAATGGGGTTTCTTGCCGAAAGTATTTTATCCACCCTCTCCAGCGAGGCAAGACCTTTTTGGATGGAGTACATAGCCTTGCTCAAATCTTTTGCCGGGTTTATGATGCTGTAGAAAATAATCATATAGTAGATAAACATCGGGGCGTCAATGCCGGCACTGTTGCGCAGAATAAGCGAGCCGCCGAACCACAGCACTATGGCAATGGTGACGGTGCCGAGAAATTCACTCATCGGATGAGCGAGTGCCTGACGCCTCATTACCCTGTTGCTTAGTTTGTAAAACAGCTGGGTGGCATCATGGAAGCGGTGCTCAACCTTACCCTCCGCATTGAAAGCTTTGATGATGCGTAGCCCGCCGAGGGTCTCTTCAATGTAGCTCATAATCCTGCCCCATTGCTGCTGCCCTTCCAGGCTCTTGCGCTTCAGGCTTTTGCCTATGCGTCCCATGGCTATTCCGGCGATAGGCAGAAGTACGAGAACAAACAGGGTGAGCTGCCAGCTGATAAATACCATCATGAGCAGACACACAATTATCATCACAGGATTTTTGAACATCATGTCGAGCGATGACATGATAGAGTTTTCAATCTCTGCTACATCACCGCTCATCCTTGCCATAACATCGCCTTTGCGCTCGGAGGTAAAGAAACCTATGGGCAGGCTTACGATCTTGTCATAAACGGCATCTCTTATATCTCTGACCACTCCGCTGCGCAACGGAATAATGAAATAGGATGCAAGGTAGGTGGTGCCTGTTTTCAGTCCGGTCATGAAAATCAGCAGCAACCCGAGAGCCCCGAGTGTCCAGCTGGGTCCCCAGGAGTCTATGGCTATCTGAGTGACATAGTAGAAATTATTGACAATAGTATCGGCAAGTTGACCGATTTTCACACCGCTCAAAGAAATGTATTCATACCCTTTTTCGCGGATACCGAACAGCATTTCAAGTATCGGCATCACTACCGCAAACGAAAACAGAGTGAGAAAAGCGGCAAGAAAATTAAATATGATATTGAGTGCAAGATACTTTTTGTACGGCGGCACAAAACGCTTCAACACCTGAAAAAATTCACCCATGACTTATCGGTTATATTTAATTATGTGACAAATTTACACAAATTCACCGATATAATATGCTCTCAATTTAGAATTGTGAGTCGGTTATTCAAGAAAATTCGTAAATTCGCGCATCAATTTCTATATTTTATAAGATTATGGCAACCACTTTAGTCAATACCGACTACAATTTCCCCAAACAGACAAGTGTGTATCATGGCAAAGTCCGTGATGTGTATGATATAGATAACGAGCTTCTCGTTATGGTGGCTACCGACAGAATTTCGGCGTTTGACGTTATTCTTCCGGAAGGTATTCCATATAAGGGGCAGGTGCTCAATCAGATTGCAACCTATTTTCTTGAAGCTACCGCTGATATTGTGCCAAACTGGCGACTTGCTACTCCGGACCCTATGGCAACTGTAGGATATAAAGCTGAGGGCTTTAAGGTTGAGATGATTATTCGCGGATACCTCACCGGAAGCGCATGGCGCGATTACAAGGCTGGCGTGCGCTCTATATGTGGTGTGACTCTGCCGGAGGGCATGAAGGAAAATCAGAAGTTCCCCGAACCGATTATCACCCCAACTACCAAAGCTGATGCCGGACACGATGAGAATATTTCTAAAGAGGAAATCATTGAGCGCGGTATCGTGAGCGCGGAGGACTATGCCGTGATGGAGGATTACACTCGCAAGCTCTTTAAGCGCGGCACCGAGATGGCTGCCGAGAAGGGCCTGATACTTGTTGATACCAAATATGAGTTCGGCAAGCTGGGCGGAAAGGTGATTCTTATTGATGAAATCCATACCCCGGACTCTTCACGCTACTTCTACGCCGATGGCTATCAGGAGAGATTTGAAAAAGGTGAGCCCCAGCGCCAGCTCAGTAAGGAGTTTGTGCGTCAGTGGCTTATCGATCATGGTTTCATGGGACAGGCAGGTCAGAAAGTACCTGAAATGACTCCCGAATTCTGCGAGAGCGTATCAGCAAGATATATCGAGCTTTACGAGCAGGTAACCGGCCAGCCTTTTGTCAAGGCTGATGAGAGCGATTTGAATCGTCGAATCGAGGTGAACGTGCTTGACTGTCTTGACAACCTGAGCCTTTGATTCCGCAGCTGTGAATTGCGAGAATATCACACCCTACAGTGACCTCAGAGATAAGACAGGGCAGGTGAGGGAAATGTTTGACAACATTGCTCCCGCCTACGATTTTATGAACCGTGCCATGACTCTCGGAGTTGATAAGCGGTGGCGCAAAACAATGGTGAATACCTTAGCGCGTCATGGGGCTGAAGATATTCTCGATGTGGCTACCGGTACGGGAGATGTGGCTATACAGATAGCCAGCACCCTTGCGGGCAGTAAGCTCACCGGAATAGACCTGTCGGAAAAAATGATTGAGGTGGGACGTAAAAAAATCAGTGAAGCACAACTTTCCGACCGGATTACCCTGATGCAGGGCGATTGTCTTGAACTACCGATGCCGGATAATAGCTTTGATGCCGTAACTGTGGCTTACGGGGTGAGAAATTTCAGCAACCTCAGCAAGGGTTACCGGGAAATGGCGCGTGTGTTGCGCCCGGGCGGCATGCTCGCAGTGCTAGAACTATCCAGTCCCCGGTCACCTATTGTCCGACCACTATATAATATATATACAAGGTGTATCATTCCCGCAGTAGGAAGAATGGTGTCGAAGGATTCAGATGCATACACCTATCTGCCTAAAAGCATAGAGGCGGTGCCTCAGGGCGAGCGGATGCTCGACCTCATGCGGCAGGCTGGTCTTGAACAGGCTGCATACCGCTCCTTCACTTTTGGAGTGTGCACCCTTTACACAGCCGTAAAACCGGAGAAACAGTAAACTTTTTATAAATGAAAACAACAAAATTTGCAATCGCTATGGCTGTAGCGCTATCTGCAACCGGGGCTGCTTCTGCGCAGGAGCACCTCAAAAGCCTCGATTTGAAGAATTGTGATAAATCGGTTGCACCCGGCACCGATTTCTATCAGTATGTTACCAAAGGATGGCAGGAGGCTCACCCTCTCACAGCCGAATATGCCCGTTACGGACAGTTTAATGTGCTCAACGATACATCTGAGCAGAGAGTGAAGGATATTGTGCTTAACCTTGGTGCCTCAAACCCCGAACCGGGTACGGTGGCATTCAAAGTGTCAACTATCTACAATCTGGCTATGGACTCCGTGCGCAGAAACGCTGAGGGAGCAAAGCCTATCCTCGCCGATCTTAAGAAGATTGAAAATACTCCCGAGAGCGGCATGGAGGATTTGTTTTTGTGGATGCACGGTAATTATGCAAGCCCGTTCTTCAGCGCCGGCATTCAGGAAAATCTCACCAACTCTTCGGAGTACGCAATGTATATCGGTGGTGGAGGTATGTCGTTGGGCGACCGTGACTACTATCTGAAAAATGACGCTCGAAATAAAGAGGTGCGCGAGGCTTTCAAAAAACTCGTTGACCGCCAGATGCGCAACGCCGGATACTCAAAGAAAGATGCCGCAAGAATCGTGAAGAATGTGATGAAGGTTGAAACAGCGCTTGCTGATTCCGCTTTCACGAGAGAAGAGAGCAGAAACCTTCTCGCTATGAACAATCCCCGCACTTTCGCGCAGCTCAAAGAAATGTATCCCGCTATCAACTGGGACCGTTTCTTTATTGAAACAATGGGAATAGAGTCTCCGGAAAACGTTATCGTTACCGAGCTCAAATCGGTTAAACGTGCTAATGATTTGATGAAGGCGCTCACAGCCCGCGAAATCAAGGACTATTATCTTTGGAAATATGTGGCGCAGGCAGCCGGAACACTCAGCGATGATTTTGCAGACGCATCATTTGAATTCAGTAAGGTGATGAGCGGTGTGCAGGAGCAGCGTCCTCGCTGGAAAAGAGCCCTCGGTGCTACAGAGGGAGCTATGGGTGAGGCTGTCGGTCAGCTCTATGTTGAAAAGTATTTCCCGCAGTCATCAAAAGATTATATGGTCGGATTGGTTGAAAATCTTCGCACTGCACTCGGCAAACATATTCTCAACCTTACCTGGATGAGCGATGAAACAAAGCTGAACGCACTCAAAAAGCTCAATGCTTTCACCGTGAAAATCGGCTATCCCGACAAATGGAAAGACTATTCATCACTTGTTATCGATCCCAACCTTTCATATTACGAAAATATGCACAATGTGGGCATGTGGCATCAGAAAGAAACATACTCCAAGTGGGGCAAACCGGTGGATCGTACAGAATGGGGCATGACTCCACAAACAGTAAACGCTTACTACAATCCTCTCGCAAATGAAATTGTTTTCCCCGCAGCTATCCTCCAGGCTCCTTTCTTTGATCCCGAGGCGAGCGATGCCGAAAACTATGGCGGTATCGGTGTGGTTATAGGTCATGAGATGACTCACGGATTTGATGACCAGGGCAGACACTTTGATGCAGAAGGCAATATGACCGAATGGTGGACTCCGGAAGACGGCGAAGCATTCCAGAAACTCGCCGACATACTCGTTAGCCAGTTTGATGCAGTGGAAGTGCTCCCCGGACTCAACGCCAACGGCAGATATACTCTTGGCGAGAATATTGCCGACCAGGGCGGACTCCGTGTTGCAATGACCGCTTTCCTTGACTCTCAGAAAAAGAAGGGTGTGGATGTTTCAACCGCCAAGATTGACGGTCTCACTCCCATGCAGGCATTCTATATGAACTATGCAAACCTCTGGGCTCAGAATATCCGCGAGGCAGAGATGCGCTCGCTCACACAGGGTGACGTTCACTCTCTCGGTTCTAACCGTGTAAACGTTACTCTCAGAAACCTTCAGCCGTTCTTCGAGGCATTCTCTATAAAGGAGGGCGACAATATGTGGCGTCCGGTAGAAGAGCGCGTGGTAATTTGGTAAAATAAAAAAAAAGAAGATTTCTTTTGAGGAATTAAGGTTTGGTTAATTGTTTTATGTCTTCCTTAATGTTATTCCTCAAAAAAATCTTCTTTTTTTTCTAAAAAGTTGCAAGGATAAAAAAAAGTGCCTATATTTGCACTCGCTTTTGCAAGGGCCCATTCGTCTATCGGCTAGGACGCAAGATTTTCATTCTTGAAAGAGGAGTTCGATTCTCCTATGGGCTACTAAAAATAAATTAACTCATATTTAACGATAACAATGGCAAATCATAAGTCATCAATCAAAAGAATCCGTCAGACAGAGTCGCGTCGCCTCCGCAACCGCTACTATGCCAAGACTGCTCGCAATGCCGTGCGCAATCTTCGCAAGATGACCGACGCTACAGCTGCTGCAGAAGTTTTGGTTAAAGTTACCAAGATGCTTGACAAGCTCGCTGCTAAAAAGACCATCTCTAAGAATAAAGCATCTAACCTCAAAAGCAAGCTTGCTCTTCATGTGAACAAGCTCAGCAAGTAAGAGGTTATCGCCATAACTCATAGCGGGCCCATTCGTCTATCGGCTAGGACGCAAGATTTTCATTCTTGAAAGAGGAGTTCGATTCTCCTATGGGCTACATTTTTTCCCCCTTTTATTTTATAGTTGAAGGATGCGCCGTGAGGCGCTGTCTTTCAACTCTTTTTTTATCCACTTTTTATCATGGTCTCAAAAGATATTAAATACCTTCTCGATTCAGAAGCTAAGAGAATCAACAGCCCTGAGTTCATTGCAGATGATCCGGTTCAGTTTCCACACCGTTTTTCCGACTTGCGTGACATTGAAATATCATCTCTGCTGTGTGCTTCGATAGCATGGGGCAACCGCAAGATGATTTGCCGCGACTGCAACAAAATGCTTGCGCTTATGGATAACGACCCCTATGCCTACATGATGGACAGAGGATATGAGGAGCTCCCCGATGAACTGAATATTCACCGCACATTCTTTGCCCGTAATCTAAAGCATTTCCTGCGGGGACTCGAAAAGATATACTCTGAGCATGGCTCGCTACAAGATTTCGCCCGCAAATGCCGTATTGACCTCGCTACACATCCGTCATGGAGTCTCGTTGAAAATATAAATGCGGTACTTGCCGATGCAAACTCAGGGAAGGGTGATTCAAGATGCTTGCCGCTTAACATGGAAACAACTGCATTGAAAAGAGTCAATATGGCACTCAGGTGGCTTGTGCGCAATGATGGAATAGTTGACCTGGGAGTGTGGGACGTAATCAAACCGGCACAGCTTTACATACCCCTTGATGTGCATGTCGGTAATGTGGCGCGCTCGCTTGAGCTGGTTGACCGCAAGGCTAACGACCGTAAGACAGTGGAGCAGCTCACATCCATTCTACGTGAAATGCGGCCGGACGACCCCGTGTTTTACGACTTCGCCCTCTTCGGCATCGGCATGGAATCCAAATCTCCTCAACCGGGAAATTAAAGGCGTCAAAGCATTCAGCAAAAGTGGCAGTATATGTGCTATTTTCTAGTTTTTAATAGAAGCTGCCGATAAGATTTTTTTGGAATTTCGGAGGGGAAAGATTAACTTCGTGTGCAAGCTAATTATTCCGTTAGGTGAGATGATAGAGGATTTTCTGACATATCTTAAATGCGAGCGCAATGCATCAGTCAACACTGTGGCGGCTTATAAACGCGATTTGGATCAGTGGCGCGACTTTGTGGCTCCGGATGGCAAGCAGTTTTTGCCCGAGAAACTTAGTTCGGGTGACTTGCGCCGCTGGGTGCTGAGTATCGCCCGGGGTGGAGCCGGTCAAAGCACCGTCCGTCGGAAAGTTCAGACTCTCAGAGCGTTTTATCATTACCTTATGCGCATGGGGCTTATTGGCGAGAATCCGGCTGCCGACCTTACACTGCCTAAGCTGCCTAAGCCTCTGCCGGTGATAGTGCGCCAGGAGGAAACCAACGCGGTGATTGATTCTGAAATAGATGAGGATGATTTTGAAGCTGTGAGAAACCGCCTGATTCTCAATATGCTCTACTCAACCGGTATCCGTTGCTCCGAGCTTATCGGGCTGAGAGATGCCGCTGTTAACACTTTGAGCGGTGAACTTAAAGTGCTTGGTAAGCGTAATAAAGAAAGAATAATACCTTTTGGTTCAGAACTGGCTATGATGATTGACAGCTACAGAGATTTGAGAAGTAAGACTGTGCCGGGAACCGCCGATGAGTTTTTCGTGCGCCCGTCAGGTGAGCCGCTTTATCGCAAGCTGGTGTATAATATTGTGCACCAGGCTCTGTCAGAGCAGGCTCACGCTTCAAGACTCAGCCCTCATGTGATGCGTCATTCATTCGCCACCGATATGCTCAACAATGGTGCTGACCTCAATGCAGTGCAGCAGCTGTTAGGGCATTCATCTCTCGCTACCACGCAGATATACACTCATATATCATATAGAGAACTACAACAGAATTACCAACAGGCACACCCTCGTGCCACTAAAAAATGAACACCATGGAAGTTAGAATTCAAGCAATCCATTTCGACATCGCCGAAAAGCTTACAGAGTTTATAAACAAAAAAGTGGAGCGCATTCAGCGCCATTTCCCGGACATCACCTCTGCTGACGTGATACTTAAAGTAGTTAAGCCTGAAACAGCCATGAATAAGGAGGCTGTTGTTGAGTTTACAGTGCCGCAGCAGGACAAAATGGTGGCAACAAAAACAGCCGATTCTTTTGAGGAAGCAATTGATTTGTGTCTGGAAGCAGTTGAGCGTCAGCTTGAAAAGAAGAAAGCAAAAAAATAAAAACCGCAACTTGCGGCTGATACCTTAAGAGGGTGCATCAACTGAAATTTTGATGCACCCTCTTGATTATTATCTTATCTTCTCAGCCGTCAAGGAATTTCTGTGTAGTTGATAATTTTCACCGGTAAGTCCGGCATACTTTCTCCACCATATATCACGTACTTATCTTTAACCAATTCAGGATACTCTTTTTCAAATTTTTCTATGCCTTTGGTGAAATCAGTGTGGAATGTCTCTGCCGACTTTATTTCAATGCAATCATATCCCGCTCCCTTCTTAATCAGAAGGTCAACTTCATTGCCGTTTGAATCCCGATAAAAATACATTCCACCGCTTTTCCCTCTGTTATACTCACCCTTAAGGTATTGAGTCACTACATAATTTTCAAACAAATGTCCGCGCATCTTATCATGATTCATTACTGCGGGAGAGTCTATTTCAAGCAGATAAGCAGCTAATCCGCAATCTGTAAAATAAAGTTTGGGGCTTTTTGTAAGTCGCTTGCGAGTATTTGTATAAAAAGGTGGCAGAAGATAAACCAGATATGATGCCTGAAGAACAGAAAGCCATGAACTGACAGTATTTGCCGCAATACCGAGTTCATTTGAAAGTTCTGAAGCATTGAAAATACTTCCTATGCGGGCTGCACAAAGTCGAAGAAAACGCTGGAATTTATCCAGATCTTTGATATTCAGCAAGTCTCTGACATCACGCTCTATGTAAGTCTTAACATAGTTGGGGTACAGTAATTTTGGAATATTCTTTCCGCTCCATATAGCCGGATAAAAACCATTATAGAGTATTGAGTCAATGTCTTTATCTAAGTTGATATCTTCAATCTCCCTCATTGATAATGGTAACAATTCAAATACAGCGGTTCTCCCTGCTAATGACTGGGTCACATTTTTTAATAGCGCAAATTGTGAACTGCCGGTGAGATAATACCTCCTGTCGGGATATTCATCCACTATCCCTTGGATATATGACAGCAATTCAGGAGCACGTTGTACCTCATCTATTATTACCCCTTTATCAAATCTTTTAAGAAATGCCTTTGGGTCTGTCAACGCTATTTCCCTGGTATCCAATTCTTCCATTGAAGTGTAGGGCACATTTTTGAACAGATGACGTAAGAGTGTTGATTTACCCGACTGCCTCGGTCCTGTCAAAGTTATAACAGGAAAATACATCGAAGCTTCTATAATCGCTGCTGATAAATCTCTTTTAATGAATTGGATAGCCATAAATTATGTATATTTTATGCAAATTCTCAGTGTCACTGCGAATTTACATAAATTCTACTTAACGTCCAAATAATCAGGGATTTTTACGCCTGTGTTTCGGCTTCGGTGCCTACTTCCGCACTTGTAAGCGAGCCGGCATCAGCAGAAGTTTCCGTCAACTCCTTCTTACGCCTTTTCTTGCTCTTCACCTTTATCTGGTCGAAGCCTCTGCCGTACACACCGTTGACGTTTGACTGGGTGATGAATGCATCCTCGTCAATGCTCTTGATGATTCGGTAGATTGACACCGCTTCTATGCGGCGGCACATTACAAGGAGCATCTTAACCTCCTGCCCTGAGTAGCAACCCATGCCGTTAAAGGCTGTGCAGCCGCGATTTGCCTCTACATTGACAGCCTTGGCTATCTCTTTCCATTTCTTTGAGAAGATAGTGAACTGAACCGCCTGACGGTCGCTGTTGATAACCAGGTCGCACATATATCCGGTGAGCACCGTTACCAGAAGACCGTAAACAATCTCTCCGAGCGAATAGCTGAGCACAAAGTAAGCTGAGCCTACTATAAGGCAGTCGCATATCATCATTGTGCGTCCTATGGTCACATTGCTTACCTTGCTCACCATGGCGGCTACAATATCTGTTCCGCCGGAAGAGCCGTTGTGAATAAACACCGTGCCGATTCCCACACCCATTATTGATGAACCGAGAATAAGGTTGAGCAGATGGTCGTTGGGCAGAATGTTGAGACTGCCGAACATCGGCTGGAAGAAATATATCATTGCCGACAGAACCGTCATGCCGAATAGAGTGCGTATAACAAAAGAGCGGGCTACTATTTTATAGGCAATTGCAAGAAGAATGAAATTGACCGCATACATGGTTACACCCACCGGAATAGCCCAGGGAAAAGCCCCTCTTTCGGCAAGGCGCTGGGTAGCGAAATACACTACTGAGCCAAGACCTGCCATGCCGCCCATAACCACCTTTTGCGGCAGGATGAATGCTGAAAATCCGAAAGCATATAGCGCAAGACCTATTACGATAAAGAGGTAGTCGCGCGCATCTACCATTAGTTTGTTGCGTTTATGTGGCATAATGATATTATAAATTCTTATTCTGAAAAACGTTGACAAAATTAACACACGCCCGCATTGTTTCAAAAAAATATCCACCATTTTTTCTTAAGCCAGATGCTATTTGCACAGGTGGAACTATAGTATTACTTTTGCGGTAAAGAACCAGCCTATATGAAAAAGTGTATTATCCGTTTTGCGGCAGTTATTCTTGCAGCCGCTGTGCCTGCAATAGCCTCAGCCCAGTTTATAAGCTATTCTCCGGCAAAGAAATTTGTGGAGGTTGATGCACATATATTTGCCGGCACATCCGGGATTATTCAGAATTATGGTGGCAAATTTCCCTCACTCACCGAGGTGACGGCAGATAACGGTGCCGGAGTGGGCGGTGGTTTCGGTGCAGTGTTCGGGATCAGGCAATGGCTCGGATTTGGCACGGAGCTGAATCTGCTTTTCGGCAACAATAAGCTCAATATGGCTGTGAGCGATGCCGAATCAGTGTCGATGAGCACTATTTTTATTCGCAACCGCTACACTTATCTCAATATTCCGCTGTTCATTTCTTTCCGCTTCAATATCCTGCCGGGACTGCGCTGGAACGTTGATGCCGGACTATATTACAGCTATGGTCTATCGGGTAGGCAGCATCAGACTATCTACCGATCTTATGTCAATGACCTCGGGCAGCTCGTGCCGGTAACAGTTGATACCAAAACGGGATACTTTACCAATAGCGACACATTTATAAATTCCTATTACCGCGGTGACATAGGCGTGCATCTTGCAACCGCCATTCAGTTCGGCAAACACTTCTTTGTGGGTATGCGTTTTCAGGTTGGCATGAAAAATATTTCATACAACCACGGCATCGTGAATCCGAATATTCACAGCCTCAACTTTATGGGGTGCCTGGGCTACAAGCTCTAAGTTTTCAGGCAGGGTCGGAAATCTGGGTGTCCTTGAAGCCTATAAAGTAGAGAATACCGTCAAGTCCGATGGTTGACAATGCCTGGTCGGCTGTGGCTTTTACCTTAGGTTTGGCATGGAATGCAATGCCGAGTCCGGCTGTTGCAAGCATCGGCAGATCGTTGGCTCCGTCACCAACAGCTATTGTCTGCTGAATGTTGACATTCTCCACTTGGGCAAGGAGTTTTAGAAGCTCAGCCTTGCGGCGTCCGTCAACAATATCACCCACATAATTGCCGGTGAGTTTTCCGTCAACAATCTCGAGCTCGTTGGCATACACATAGTCAAACCCGAATTTCTGTTTCAGGTAATTGCCGAAGTAGGTAAATCCGCCGGACAGAATTGCGGTTTTGTAGCCGGTGCGCTTTAGTGCAGCCATCATGCGGTCAACTCCCTCGGTTATGGGCAGATTTTCTGCTATTTCTTTCATCACGCTCTCATCAAGCCCTTTGAGAAGCGCCACACGCTGCTTGAAACTCTCGCGAAAATCTATCTCACCGCGCATCGCTCTCTCGGTTATCTCGCGCACCTTGTCGCCAACTCCCGCGCGGTCGGCAAGTTCATCAATAACCTCTGTGCCGATGAGGGTTGAATCCATGTCGAAGCACACAAGCCTGCGGCTGCGGCGGTACATGGAATCCTCCTGAAGCGATATGTCAACCTGCTGCTCCGAAGCTATCTGCATGAACCGCTGCTGCATTGCTGTCTGGTCTTTAAGGAAACCGCGCACACTCACTTGCACGCACGATTTTGTAAGCGGATCATCCTCGTGCAGCGGAATTCGTCCGGTGAGTCGCTTGATACCGTCAATATTCATACCCTGCTCGGCTACTTCGCGGCTCACCTCAGCTATAGCTTTGGCGGTCAGTCTCCTGCCGAGAATGGTTATAATCCAACGGTCCTTACCCTGCATCTCCACCCACTGTGTGTAGTCAGACTCTTTTACAGGGCTGAAACGTATATTCACTCCAAGCTCGTATGACTCGAAAAGAAGGTCTTTCATAAGGTCGCCACTCTTGGAACTATCTGTTTTAATGAGTATGCCGAGAGCGAGAGTGTGATGTATATCCGCCTGTCCGATGTCAAGAATTGTCGCGCTGTATTTAGCAAGTATCTCAGACAAGGCGGCTGTCACTCCGGGACGGTCATTGCCGGTTATATTGAGCAATATGAGTTCAAATTTCTCAGCATTCTTATTTTTCATGGTGGTGTTATTTTGTTCTGTGATAGTTGATTAATCCTTCTTCGGGTGACTTGGCTATACTTTTTACCTCAACTCCGCATCTGGTGCATGCCTCACGCAGTTGAGATTCAAAACCATGTGCCACCGAGCCTACAAATCCGGCAGGAAGCCCGGTGGCTTGCGGCAGCGGCTTGATGTTACGTTCAATAAAAGCAACGAACCTGCCGGTAATTAGTGCGCTTACCTGTGAATCTGATATGTTACGCTTTGCCCACAGAGCAAAAGAGGCAAGAAAGCGATTCGGCTCCGGACAGCGGTACACTCTGTCTATAATATATCCTTGGGTCAGAGCATTGTCTTTCAGAAATTTTTCAGAGAGCTCACGGCTCCAGAGCCCTTTAAGGGCTGAATTGACAATAGCCTTTCCGAGGTCGGCTCCGCTGCCCTCGTCACCGAGAATAAAGCCGAGCGGCGGCGTAGATGCCACGATGCCTTGAGCCGGACTATAAACGGCACAATTCGAGCCGGTTCCGAGAATTGCCGCCACTCCCGGGCTATTGCCGCACACAGCTCTTGCTGCTCCAAGCATATCCGATCCGGCAAAGGTCCGCGCCGATTGCCAAACTGCCTCAAGAGCCCTGCATATTGCATCAGCCTCTCGTGCGCTCCGGCATCCCGCTGCATAAAACCATATTTCGCTGACCGGTGCCCCGGTAATCTGCGCAGGCATCCTCTCTGTCACGGCTGACATTATAGCATCCTCACTCAGCAGCGCGGGATTCATGCCCGGCGACTCAAACCGCTCAATTTTGCCATTATCGTCAAGTGCAATCCAAAGAGCCTTGGTGCTTCCGCTGTCAACAATCAGTTTCATACCGCAAATATAAATAAAATGCGGATTTCTCATGAATTCCACACCAATGTTTCTATGCAAAGACTTTTTATAGGACAAATACAGTGACTGCTGTATCTTCCGTGTAGGCGCAATTGTGAAGTATTCTTTTGATGTTCTCGGATTATCAGTGACTATATGCAAACTTTAACGCATAATTTGTATGTTACCAAGAATCCTTTTATTTGCTTTTATCAGCATTATAACTTTTGAACTCGTAAATTTTCAGAGTCCAAAACTATTGTATTCCAATTTTTTCGTGTATTTTTGTTGTAGGATTGACTATGTTCAGTCCAAGACATTTTGGAAAAATATGAAGCGTTATGCTTATCTTGTAGATGAAAACGTAGGAAATTTTCATTAAAGTACTAAGATAGCATAGTGGTTCTCACGTATATGCGTGGGCTACTATTGTTACATCTGTACTTGTGGTTTCCTATGACCTTCACTTAAGACGAGGTATAGTTGGCTCACGTTTCTTAATATCATAAATCTTCCATTGAGTCAATGGGGAAAACTACCAATAATCTGCTTACGTATACTTTTATATCAAATTTTCTATCGGCACATACAGCATTTACGCTGTATCTGTATCTTAATCATGTACAATAATAATTTAAACCATAATAATGAAAAAACTTATCATTCCCTTCCTTTTCATCGCATGTCTTATTTTGACAGCCTGTAATCACGATGATGAACCCATCATGGATTATTATGTGAGATACACAGCTATAGCAAAGCCAAATGCTGTTATTAGCATGTCATTCTCAAATGAGTCCGGTAAGTCTAAATTCATTCAGACTTCAATGCCGGATGGAAAATTCCAATACAGTGTTGGCCCCGTAAATAAAGGTTTTAAGGCAAGTCTGGTAGTAAGTTATGATGGTGGTGGGCCTGTTGAATTTCTCAGTATAGAGGTTGCCAAAGGATCCGAGCCATTCGTGTTAAAAAGATCAGGCACTAATTACTTCGATTTGGAGTACATAATTGAATAAGGGATTAAATAAGGACTCGGCAGTAAGAACAATCATGCCTATTAGGCTTCAAAAACTGAATTTCACCATTCGAAAGAAATACATCCCGCAACTATAAATAACCTCGGCAGTTTTGTCGAGGTTTTCTTTTTCAATAGGTTCTGCAAGATGAGTTTTTGTCGGACATTCGCATTGCTTTTGTCTGACCTACAAACACCCTTGCAAGGAGAAACCCCTCGACCCGATTTTATCGTTACAGTTCAAGAGAGTTTTCTGTCTATTCTCATAATAATATTCAGAATAAATGTCATTTGTGACACTTTTTCGGAATGCAAGTTGGTCATAATTTTTTTCAGACCAAATAATCGGGAATATTTTCACTTCACCTATCTCAAAAGCCTATTCAGCATACGAAATTGCATTATCTTATTGCCTTATCCTATCAGATTCTGTATCTTTCCTGTATTCGTTTATATAAATCTATGCTGTTTATCAGCATAGTACGGGCTTTTGCATGAATTCCACACCAACTCTTTTTCTCTATGCTTTCAGGCATAATCCGGGAGATTGTTTATTTTTGCAATTATAAGCAAGTCATTAGTTTATACCATCCTCAGGTCATGAGATATAAGTCAGTTATAAAAGTTCTTCTTACAGCCGCTTGTTGCATACTGTCTCCGGCAATAAAGGCTGAGGACGAGACTCACCATAGGGTAGGGTTTAACGGTGCCTTAACCTCTTCCTATTCGTGGCAACTTGAGTTTTCCTATCATTATATGTTTCACAAATGCGTAGGTGTGGGAGGTTCAGCCGGCACCTGGGCGGTTTACTTTGGGGAAGGATGGGCTTCGGGTAACAACTGGAGCATAGACGATGATGATAATGAGCCATGGAATCTCTACTTGCGTCCTTCTGCTCTATTGAAAACCCCGCCGTTCAATTACCGTGCTTGCTCATGGTCATTGTTTGCCGAGCCCGGTTTGATGCTTAATATTCCCTATAGGCGTGTTTGCATTGAATCCACGCATCGCCTGCCTGCAATAGATTATGAATATGTAAGCACAGCAAAAGGGCAATGGCTGGCGGTGGACATACGTCTTGGTGTGAGCATCGATATGGGTCCATGCGGTATAAGTGCCGGATACCTGATGTCTAATCTTGATGTATATAGCCAGCAACGGCATTTATCTTACAAAGGTGTTTCTTTTGATAAATTCTATCCGAAGAAATCTTTTATGCAAGGTGGTTACATTTCTTGCTCCTACACTTTCTGACGTGTGCATTACGAGCTATCGTAACCACTCTCTAAGCTACCTCTATATAATTATATTTGCAAAAAATTATTTTTCGCAAATATAATTATTCTTCACCATAAGCCATTCTTATAATATCTTCCGGATATAGGATTCGGTGCTCAG
The DNA here is from genome assembly GCA_014800945.1 of Barnesiella sp. Classification (GTDB taxonomy): domain Bacteria; phylum Bacteroidota; class Bacteroidia; order Bacteroidales; family Muribaculaceae; genus Paramuribaculum. Next base: position 62,163 of record JAAVFD010000034.1, read on the forward strand.
TTGTTTCAACGTTTTTGGGTTTATTTTTAAGGAATAGCAGCGGAATAATTTTCTTATCTTGAGCAAACGGAAGAACCGAGGCTTTTTTTGTCAAGGTATTCATGAGTTCAGATGCATATTCAGTATTTGTCCACTTGCATTCACCCACAAGAAGCGCTTTACCGTCAATTGATTCGGCAATAATGTCAAATTCCATATTCCTAACAATACCTTCAGTTTTAACGCTACCCCACCATCGTGAGGCTTCTCTCCATCTGAAACCTGCAATTGTGTTGCCGCTCACAGCTTCGCGGCAGAGGTGCTCCCAATGTCTCCCAACGTAACTGTTGAATCCGGACTCGATATCCTCCATAACGATAGAACGTCGTCCTCGCCCTATCTCAGAGATATTTGGAACTATGAACGTATAATAAAAATCCATCATAGGATCATTTATACGGTAAATACTCTTTTTGGACTTTTTTGGACTTTCACCAAAGGGAATCTCGCGTCTGAGATAATTCATCTGTATCAGCCTGTCTATAGGCGCTGACAATGCCGTTGCCTCCCTCCCCATCCTGGATGCTATTTCTGAAAGCTTATTGGCACCGGAAGCCACTACTGACATGAGTGATTCAGACTGAACAGTAGCTGTCATATCATCCAGAAACAGCCGTTTAGGCTCATCATAAAGGATTCCGGTGGAACTCACCAGAATGCTTTTAATAGCTTCCTTAAAATCAGAGTATTCCTCACGCAACTCCCAATATCTTGGCACACCGCCCCAAACACTGTATTCCTCAACAGTTGAAACAGCATCCAGATGCAGTGCTTGAGAAAGATATTCTATAGGAATCGGACGAACATCAATAATTGCATCGGCTCTGCCATAAAGTGGCTCAGACTGAGACAATATCATATTCTGCATCATTCTTTGTGAACTCCCGCAAATAATCAGATTAAACTTCATGGCTCCGGAATCAACAAGGCGCTGAACAACTGAAGGCAATTCCGGAGAATGCTTGACCATATATGGAAATTCATCCAGGCAAAGAGTGAATTTTTCGGTAATCAATGAGTTGAGCATCTGAAAAAGATCTTCCCAGGACGAATATGTTGCCCTTGATATTGCCGGAAATTTTTCAGCAAGCTGGTTCCGCAGCATATCTCTCTGTACCTGATCGATAAAATCTCCTGCCATATAATATACATCCTCTTTATTCAAAACTTTTTTGATTAAAGTGGATTTACCAAGACGCCGTCTGCCATATACAACAACAAATCGCGCAGGTGCATTAGGGCTTAACACCCTGTGTAGTTCTGCAATTTCAGCTTTCCTGTCAACAAAATCCATAATTATATTTGCGAAAAATAATTTTTCGCAAATATAATTATTTTTTATTGATAAATAAGTGGAATCAGCGGAGGAATTTGGGAGCGAGAACAAACAGTCCGAGCGATATACCGAAATTCCAGTTTCGTGCGGGATAGCTGATATAGTTGGCGTATGCCGAAAGAGTTGCGAATGGAAGAGTTACCGCAAATGCTGTCTCACCAAAAAACTGCGGATTGGCAAACAGCTTGCCGTAGTGAACGGTATTATTTTCCCCCTCCATGATTTTTTTGATGGGCAGGAAGGTGTGGAATGTGCCTCTGAGCTGCACGGTTGAGTTGATTTTCCAGATAGGAACCACACCGGCTGTCACATAAGAGTTTGCCCTCAGTCCCGGGTTAAAGGCATTGTAGCTTGCCGGGGTGGGATTGAAAGAGGGTGCAAGCACAATAGATGTATTGTATGTATCGAGCAGCTTGCGGGTTGAAACAAGTGCATTGAATTCCGTTCCGATAGCGGCATGCCTGCCGAGTGAATAATAGTTTGAAGCCGAAGCCTCTATCTGTGCGAATGTCATATTGCTTCTTCGCTCAGTCCCATTCTGAATAGCTGCGGGATTGTAGTGAAATCTGCCATGGGTGCCAATCGCGGTAACAGAGTATGCCGCACCGGATGTGGGATATGATGAGTTGTCAAGCGTTGTGTAGCTATACTGAGCAACAACCTCGCCAAGGCTTCTTGTGGCTTTGTCCCGGTCGTTTTTCTTAAAGTCGGAGTGACTGTTCGGAAAGTAGCTGTCAACGAGATAGCCATACCCGGCACCTAAGTCAAACTTGCCTCTTCGCCCGGCAGCAACAGTGTAAAAGAGGCGGGAGAAATACTCTGTGTGAATCAGTGAAATGGGTCCGGTGTCCTTAAAGAACAGCTGATCGCTCTCGTAGTACTTCTGCCTGGTGGCGGCTATCTGAAGTTTGAGCGAGGAGGGCACTCCGGTGAGCAGATTTATTCGGGCGTTTGCAAGCGCGGCGAGATAGCTCTGTCCCACCCAAGCGTTGATATTCGCATCAAGCGAGTTGAAGCTCATGGTGTTGTAGCCGCCGGAGAAGAATAGCATGCTTGAGGTTGAGGATGATATGTAGCCACCGAAACCTACTCTGAAATTATCCTTCACGGTAGCCTTGAGCCTGAGGTCAAAGAGTCTGAGGGAGTCGTTATACACCGCTTCCGGCACAAGATTCTCCAGTTTGCCCGGAGTAATGGCACGGTAATATGAATCCTTAGCTCTGGCAAGTCCGAAGGTGTCAGGATTATTGTGGGTGAAAAGGTATCTTATATACTCGTTCTGCGACTTTGTACCGCCGGTCACTGTTACCGAATCAAATCTCACGTAAGGAGTCTGTGACTTGAACACCTCCCTGCGCAGTTTTCTCACCTGCGGAGCTGTTCTTGCCGTTACCCTTGTTTTGATAGAGTCCATCATCTGCATGGCTGTTTTATAGCCTATGGCGCAGATGGTGTCGGCTTTGTCCCAGTCAAGAAGTCCGAACATTCTCACCGGCACATTCATGCTCACTCCCCACTGTGGCGGAAGATTATAGTCATTGTTCTGAATAATCATATCCTCCAGCTGCTGCATGATGTCGTTTTGCTTCGGCTTGCCGTCAGGACCGGACACATTGGAGCCAATCATGATGTCCGGAGCGAATTCGGTGTGCATCACATTGAAGGGGTAGTTGTCGTAAATACCGCCGTCATACACAAGCACACTGTCAATTTCAATTGGACGGAACACAATAGGAAAGCTCATCGACGCCCTGATAGCATCGCCGAGCGAGCCCGATTTGAGCACCACCTTATGCTTGGCATAAATATTAGAGGTGACTGTGCGCAGCGGCACAAAGAGGTTGTCGAAATTGTCATTGCACTGGGCTGAGTAGGGCGAAAACAGCTCCATGAAGGCGAAATTCATGGGCAGGGGATTAATGATGCTTGTGGGTAACAGACCCGTTGATTTCTTGGTGCCGTTATTGCCGAGATTGAAATGCACCAGAGCGGGAGTAGGCTCCGCAGTGGCATAATAGTAAGTGAGCGACGGATCAATAGTGCCGCTGCTCCAGTACTCAAACCCCTTGGACTTAATAAGTTCCAACATCTCTTCGGGTGTGTAGCCGCAGGCATACAATCCGCCGATTATTGCACCCATAGAGGTGCCGGTAATATAGTCGATAGGAATATTGTTTTCTTCAAGCGCCTTGATAACACCGATGTGAGCTATGCCTTTAGCACCACCTCCGCTCAGCACGAGCCCCACTGCCTGTGGGGTCGTGCCGGCTACGGTGTCGCTTGATTCTGTTGCGGTTGCAGTCAATGCGGCGAGCATCAGTGCACCGGTAAGAAATCGTCTCATCTCCAGAAATAAATAAATAGTTGACATTTTGTAAACACATTCATGATTCAATATGTTCAGGAAAATTTTAATTTTGCATCAAAATAAAGATTTATGCCACGTATTCAATTTGACAGCCTTGACAAAAAGATACTGAGTATGCTCAGCGAAAACGCCCGCATTCCTTTTCTTGAAATAGCGAGAGAGTGCGGTGTGAGCGGTGCCGCTATTCATCAGCGCATTCAAAAACTGATGAACAGTGGAATAATCCAGGGCTTTGAAACACTCGTCAATCCATCATCGGCGGGCTATGAAACCTGCGCATACATAGGTTTTTTTCTTAAAGACCCGAGTGACTTTGACCATGTTGTGGCAGCCTTGCGCAAGATTCCGGAGGTGGTTGAGTGCCACTTCACAACAGGTAAGTACGACCTGCTTATCAAACTGTACGCGCGCAATAATGACCATCTTCTGCAAATAATCCACGGCCCTTTGCAGGCAGTAGGAGCCGGAAGAACAGAAACCCTTATATCATTTAAGGAGGAATTTCGCCGTCCGTTGCCTATCGACTCAAAGGAATAGGCTGTTTAGCAGGGTTTCAAGTCAAGATTATTAAAGGTATTTATCAGTCTGCCAGCTAATTGCCGGTGGACTGAATTTTTACGTTTACATATTTTAATTACTTTTAGTATGCCTACCGAGGGAATTATGTTGTGCCGGTTGTTATAATAGCGTAAGTAAGTTGAAAAGTAACAATGAAAGTAGTAAGAAGCAGTTTTTTTTCAACATCCCTCGTCTCTATCTTCTGGTAGTGATACCGAAATTTAGAGCTCTCATAAATAAATAGTTGAAACGTGAGAGGAGGAGCCCAAGATAACTTGAGCCCCTCCTTTCATGTTTTATACTCCGTTCCTAAAGTGCCGTTACTTTACCTTAACCTTCACGGCTTTACCACCGGAACAGCGGACAATGTAGATGCCCGGGCGGAGATTGGTGTGATTTACACGTCTGCCGGTCACATCAAATATAGCCGAGCCTTCCGGTGCAATAATGGTGCCACCGCTAACCGTAACTGATTTGGCAGCATCGCTTTCAACCGAGTCAATGCCGGTGACATCCCATACATTCATGGTTGTTACTTCGCCCTGCACTGAATTGTTCTGCACCAGGATAGCGTGGATAACTCCGCTCTTAGGTGCCTGGAAGGGCTCGGTGTAAAGCATCTTCGGGTCAATAGTGGGGAGTTCATCCGGGTCGGTGGTGTAATAAATCTTATATGTGCCCTCAGCCAGACCTTCTTTTGAGAACAGCTGGATTTTAGAGCTGCCGTCCGGCTGCGGGAGGCTTCGGAATGAAATAAGTCCTTTAGCACCGCCGATGCTGCCTGCCGAAATAACGGCTTTGCAGACTCTTCCCGGCAGCTTGTCCTTTTCAACCAATTTAGCAAGGAAGGTTGTTGTTTCGGTAATGCTGAACGGCTCTGAATATTCAAGAGTGGGTTCTGAACCATCTGTGGAGTAGAACACGGTGTAAGAATCTGCGGGAATCTCCTCAGCAGGAACGAGAGCCACTTTTGACATATTGCCTGAGCGTGAAACGGCGAACTCAACATCAGCGCTCGGCTTGGTGAGCAGAAGTTTCACATGAGTGTGTCCGCTGGTAGCCATTCCCGGAATATCTACAACCGCATGGAGGTAACAGTCAGACGACACGGTGAAAGGTTGTCCGTAAACATTCCATTTGCCATCGTTGTCCGGAGCCTCGTCAAGGTCAGTGATATAGTAGCTGATAGTGGCATTAGCAGAGTTTTTACCGTTGTAAGCCAGTGTAACCTTGGTTGCGGGATAGAATATAACGGTGAGGTCATCTTCGCTCTCAACAACCCTTGCGTTGCTGTCAAATTCTGCAACGGGACCGTCGGAAATTTCCACGGAGTTGATGCTGACAGGCCATATTTCATGTTCACCCTCTTCGTCAATCATCACAAAGCCTGTAACAGTGAAGTAATTGTGTTCATTGTCAAGGTCGGCGGACATCGGATAGCCAATAGCCGCAGCATTCAGTGTCATTGCATTTTCAACCGCATCACCGTGATCCGGAATCATAATCCACTCGGGTTCGTCAGTGCCATGTGATGATTGCAATTTCACAAGCTGGCAGTAATAGAGGGTAACAAGACGAAGGCGATTCTTCTCTTCAACCTTTGAAACTGCGTCAGCAGCAGATTCCGGCTCAATAACTATGTCATTTTTGAGAATATCCGGTTTGGTCTGTGAGCCCTTAGGCAGATATGAAACATGATCATCTGTGACTTTGGCACCGTGAAGCACTCCGTCGTCATCTATATCCGCTTCAAATACGATATCAGTGAGATAGTCACCTACCTTGTAAGTGCTCCACCTGTCGTTAGCTCTGCTGCGTGATACTGTTGATGAATATTCGCGATGAATAGGCAGGAAGTTGCCCTGCGCTCCGCGTGCAAATATGTAATCACCGCCAATGGATACAATTCTCATGTTTCCGTTGTAGTGGTAAGGCACATCGGGTTTGGCGTGAGCAATTAAGTGCATGATGTAGGGGAGCTCTTCCGAGCGGCGGTTGAACACGGTGGTAATCTCATCGCTTGGAGTAGAGCCGGGTTCAACGGCAAATGCGCGGACGGTAGTCTGCTTGTTGTCGCCGGACAGACTGATACCTATCTTGTCATCGTATCTGACAGGTCTGTGCGACATCTTGGGGTCAGTGCCGTCGGTGGTGTAATAAATAGCCGTGTGAGCGGGCGCATCTGCCGGCAGAGCAATCTTGACCACTCCGGCGTGAGTATAGTTGATTATATCGTTCTCGTCCGGTACGATATCCTCAAATCCGCTGACATACATTTTTTCAGGAGCAGGCGTCTGCTCATTACCTTCAAAGTCGGTGAGTGCCATTGAATAGCCTGTTTCTGTTGACCGGGGATCATTAACAACGATAGCCTCGATGGTGTATTTTGCTTCAGGAGCGTAGGCGGCGATGAATCCACCCACGCGGTCGGGGAATGCATCGAACTGGATATTCAGTTTGTCTCCCACTACCATCCGGTAAATATGCTCATCCACAATGTTTCCGTCCTTATCCACCTTGGTGCCGTCCGGCTGTTGTGTAGCTTTTGCATAATCCGGATTATTTATTTTATCAACTTCCACGTTTTCGAAGCGGAAAAGCATCATGCGGTTCTCCGGATCAAGTTTATACTTGGTATAATACGTTGAAGCATTCGGATCATCATAAGATACCTCAAGCGTGCGGGATGTGGTTTCAGGAACAGCTACCTGATTCTTCGCAAGAGTATAAGTAGGTGCGAATCCCTCTGAATTTCCACGGAACATACCGAGGTTAGTCACTTCCGGTCTGATAACGAAGGATGTAATGACATCACCCTCCTTGAGTGAACGGCTGACAGGTTTGCCGTTAACAATAACTGTTACCTGCGGCTGGTTCCAGGTATTGGGGGTGTAAAGTATAAGGTGATATTGCTGACCTTTATATCTGTCTCCTGAAGCTTCAACGTTGTCACGCACGAACAGATTATATTTTGAAACTTTTTCAATCACCACCTCACCTTTAATAAGGTAATATCCGCTATAATCCTTGCCGTCAATCGGGCCGTCATCATTAAGGAAAAGATGGTTGAGGTCGTAAATTGAAGCTATTTCGGTGGGTTTTTCCCGTACAAAACGGATTTTCTCTGAAGATGATGTTCTGACATCATATTCATCAGCTATATTGGCAACCACCTCAAGGTCGCAGTATTTTCGTCCGTCCGGCAGAGTACCGGTAAACATTTCGGGGGTGATGTCCTTAGGTGCCTCCCAATCTCCGTCGTTGATTCGGCAAGCGTATGATAGTTCCGGATTCTCCTCGACAGTCCACTCGATAACTTTGGTGTCGTCATTGAAAACAAATGGAGTTGTTCCGGATATTTTGTTTCCGGATTTATATCTAACATACGGGGTAGTGGCGCAGATGTTTATTTCAACAGGAATGAGTGTGAGTCCGCGCACGGTTTTGCCTACATAGCAGTCAATTCTCACTTCCTCGCCAATGTTGACATTCGGAAAAGAAGTGTCAATGAATCTGGGGTAAATAAGGAAGCTGTTGCCGTTGCGGTCTTTGACATAATTATTGTCTTCCCAAGTGAGGTGCTTGAGAATAAGGTGCTTGTTGTAGTCGGTGTCAGTGATTATAGGTTTGCCTTCGGGCAACTCGCGGTTGTCTCTTATTTCAGTTTCAATGAAACCGGTGGTTGGGGCGGTCGAGTCGGTGATGGCGCAGTAATTGATAAAGTCGGTGATATCCAGTTCGGGAGTACCCTCGTTGTGAATGTAACGTCCGGCAATACCTCTTGGCGCAAGCATCTGTCCTTCGGTAAAGGGCACATCCACAGCAGAAACAACTCTGAGCATGCCACCTTTGCGGTCTTTTATATAAATGAACCGGTTGCCCTGGTCAGTTTCATGCACTCCGTCAACAAGAATTTCGTCGGAGAAGGTAACAACCTGTCTTTCCTGAGGGTTAACATAGGGCAGATCTTTGCCGGAAGATATACCTGTGAGGCTCTCAATTGTTTCAAACTCGTTAGCTTTTAGCTTGTGGAATATTTTTTCGTTTACAGCGCTGTAGAAAGACCAGCTCTTGGGGTTTGCCGCATAGAGCCACAGGGTTGTCGGCTCTGAAATGTTGATGGAATGGTTGTGCCGGATAATATACTGATCTTCTCTCGGAGGGTTAAGCATATTATCGTTTGAAGCCGGTGTATAGAGGAACATGTTCATGGCTCCGACTACATCTTCATGGTGCAACTTGAAATCAACGTCAATATTGTTGATGAAGTAAACATTGTTGCTTTCGTCAGCATTGTGCCCTCCGCGCGGTTCAATATACGGGGTGAAAGGTCTGTAGTCGGTAGTTTCGAACTGTAGCTCGATTTTAGTGATTTCCACCGGCATGACATATCCGGTCACAGCTGTTGTGCCGGCTTTCAGATATGCCTCCTGTACCGGTTTGGATGCAGAGCTGGGTTTGAACTGCTTATATGAGGGAGGGTTTGTTCCGACATTTGAGAACGAAACATTTGCTGTCCCATTGTTCAGAATGTTAGCCAGAATCTGGGCTCTGTAAGTTTGTGGAGAATAAAAGTTGATGTATTTGAGGTCACCGGCAATCTCACCGGCAGCGTTTCTTACATACATCTTAAACTCGACTCCGCCGGCAATTTTAATGTTGATTTCCTTGGAGGAGTATTGGTTTTTAGGCATTGTGAAGTCGGTTCCATAAGCAGCCTGAGTCGGTTTTGTGAATTCAAGCAACACCTCGTACTCTCTCGCTCCGACGGTAACCTTTTTGCTTAATGAATAAACAGTTCCGGGGAGATTGAGAAGGCCGTTTGTATCCTTCCTCATTTTAGTTGTGGAATTGATATAATAGCCGGTGAAATCATTGTCGGTGAAAGCCGTGGTGTAGTCAAAAACCACCGTAGCCACTTCAGCGGAAGCGTGTTTGAATACGCCAATAAGAAGTAACAGCGTTAAGATCAGTTTTTTCATAAAAGCGATATCTTATAATTTATTTTTTTTCATCAGGTTAACGTTCCTGTTTTTTATAGAAACAGGATAAAAGATGCTATATCAATTGTGCTGAATGCAAATATATCATTCTTTAATAGGATTGAGTCATAATTGTAACTGATATGTAACATGGTAGGTGATGTTTATTGTGTTAAATTAATGATTAACAGTGTTAAATATTCCGTTTTAACGAAATTGGGCTCATCTTTTTGACTGTCAGAGTTGTTTATAAATATATTTTTCAGGTGCGAGTTTCAATCCTGTAAATTCAGTTAACTTATCAATTCACTCTAAAACAAACTATTATGTTAGACCAGAAATTTGATCCCAACTTCCGTAAGGGTGACGCAAAAACTGATGTTTTCGGTTCAGATGCAATGTTGCAGCCCGCACCTGTAGAAAAGATTCCACAGGGTTCAACAACCCCTGAAATCGCTTATCAGATGGTGAAAGACGAGACTTTTGCGCAGACTCAGCCGCGACTCAATCTCGCAACATTTGTAACCACTTACATGGATGAGTATGCTACCCGACTGATGAACGAGGCTATCGATATCAACTATATCGATGAAACCGAGTATCCGCGCATTGCCGTGATGTGTCAGAAGTGTATCAATATCGTAGCAAACCTGTGGAATACCCCGGAAACAGCCAAATGGAAAGCGGGTGCTCTTGCTATCGGCTCATCTGAAGCATGTATGCTTGGCGGACTCGCTGCCCTCAAGAGATGGAAAGCACGCCGTAAAGCAGCCGGTAAGCCATACGATAAGCCTAATCTGGTAATGTCAACCGCCTATCAGGTTGTATGGGAGAAGTTCTGTAATTTCTGGGATATCGAGATGCGTCTTGTGCCTCTGAGTGTTGAGCATCCTACACTTGATGTTGACGCAGCAATCAAAATGTGTGACGAAAACACAATCTGTGTAGTTCCTATTCAAGGTGTTACATGGACCGGTCTTAATGATGACGTTGAGGCTCTCGATGCAGCCCTTGATAAATATAATGCTGAAACAGGCAACGAGGTGTGCATTCACATCGATGCCGCTTCAGGAGGTTTTATTCTGCCGTTCCTCGATCCGGACAAAAAGTGGGATTTCCGCTTGAAATGGGTGCTGAGTATCAGCACATCAGGCCACAAGTTCGGTCTCGTTTATCCGGGGCTCGGCTGGGTGGTATGGAAAGACAAGAAGTATCTGCCGGACGATATGTCATTTACTGTGAATTATCTCGGTGCCGAGGTAACTCAGGTGGGTTTGAATTACTCGCGTCCCGCAGCGCAGATTCTCGGTCAGTACTATCAGTTTATCCGTCTCGGATTCGAGGGCTACAAGAATGTGCAGTACAATTCGCTCCAGGTTGCCGAATATCTGAAATCAAAGGTGAGCGCAATGACTCCGTTCATGCCTTATGCTGACTGCAAGCTGCCTAACCCGATTTTTGTGTGGCGCATGAAGCCTGAATACCAGGCATCAGCAAAATGGACTCTGTATGACCTTCAGGATAAACTCGCTCAGAAGGGCTGGATGATACCCGCTTATACCATGCCGGCTAATATCGAAACAATGATTGTGATGCGCGCTTTGTGCAAGCAGGGCTTCAGCCGCGATATGGCAGATCAGCTCATAGCCGATATCGAATTTGCGGTTGCCGAGCTTGAAAAGCTGGAATATCCTACTCCCACACGTATTTCTCTGGAAAAGAATATTCCGCTGAAGGCTCAGGTTTTCAACCACACAGGTAAGTAATAATTGATTATAATTGATATCCCGGCAGGTAACTGTCAATCGATAGTTTTCTGTCGGGATTTTTTTATTTTTGCAAAATGATTGTCAACATAACCAAAAGTCAGATTAAGGAGGCCGCTCAGCAGGCTTACGATTTTGCGAGTAAGGTAACAGGTGGAGAGAATGCGCATTACATTCCGTATCTTGCCAATATTGATTCCAATCTGTTCGGACTCAGCGTTATGCTGCCTGACGGCTATAGCGTGAATCTCGGTGACACAACCTATCAGTTCGGAATAGAGTCGGTTAGCAAGGTGCCCACCGCCATCCTTGCGATGAAACAGCACTCTCCGGAGGCGGTGATGGAAAAAATCGGTGCTGATGCAACCGGATTGCCGTTCAATTCAATTTTCGCGATTTTGCTTGAAAATCACTCACCATCCACTCCGCTTGTAAATGCCGGAGCTATTTCTGCCTGCTCGATGATAACTCCAAAGGGGGATTCGGATGCAAAATGGAAGGCTATAACCGATAATATCACCGATTTGTGCGGTAGCGCACCGGTGCTTATCGACGAGCTATACAAGAGCGAGAGCGCCACAAATTTCAATAACAGGGCTATTTCGTGGCTGCTGAAGAATTATGACCGGATATATGACGAGCCGGATATGAGTCTTGACCTATATACCCGTCAGTGCTCACTCGGCATTACCACCGAACAGCTTGCTGTAATGGCAGCTACCATAGCTTCTCATGGTGTGAATCCGGTAACCGGAAAGCGGGTGTTTGACACAGCTATTTCACCCAAAATCACCACTTTGATAGCTACAGTAGGTTTTTATCAAAGCACGGGTAACTGGTTATATACCAGTGGTATTCCTGCAAAGAGCGGTGTGGGTGGCGGAGTTCTCGGAGTGCTTCCGGGACTGTTCGGCATCGCGGCTTTCGCTCCACCGCTTGATGAGGCGGGCAACTCGGTCAAGGCGCAGGCAGCTGTGAAGAAATTCATGCAGATTCTGGGGCTGGGTCTGATGAATGGCGACCATGTTACCATAACCGACTGAACCAGTACGGTATAGTCTATACAATTATCTATCAGTTCAACTAATAAAAATTTACAACAATGGCAACCTCTACATCAGGTACAGGCGGCACTGTAAAGAAAGCCGCCAAGCTGGGTGTTTTTACCCTGATGATAATGAACATCGTTGCCGTGGTATCGCTTCGAGGGCTTCCGGCAGAGGCGGAGTACGGGATGAGTTCGGCGTTTTATTACCTTTTTGCGGCTCTGGTGTTTCTTATTCCGGTGTCGCTTGTAGCTGCGGAGCTCGCGGCGATGTTTCCCTACCAGCAGGGCGGAATGTTCCGCTGGATAGGAGAGGCATTCGGCACCAAAGCGGGTTTCCTGGGCATTTTCCTTCAGTGGGTCGAGAGCACGATATGGTTTCCAACCGTGCTGACTTTCGGTGCGGTGAGTCTCGCTTTTGTGGGTATGGATCATGTGTTTGATTCTCACCTTGCGGCAAACCGCTATTACACTATTGCGGTGGTTCTTGCAATCTACTGGCTCGCGACTTTCATTTCTCTCAAAGGTCTCGGCTGGGTAGGTAAGGTGTCGAAAATCGGCGGTATGGTCGGTACAATAATTCCTGCGGGTGTGCTGGTGATTTTCGGCGTGATTTACCTGTGTATGGGTGGTAAGTCCTGCATGGATTTCCACGGCAGCTTCTTTCCGGATCTGACAAATTTTGACAATGTTGTTCTGGCGGCATCCATTTTCCTGTTTTATGCGGGAATGGAGATGAGCGGTGTGCATGTCCGTGAAATTTCGCGTCCGGCGGTGAATTATCCGAAGGCTGTGTTTGGCGGCGCACTCGCCACGGTTCTGATTTTTGTGCTCGGCACGTACGCTTTGGGTGTAATTATCCCGAAGAACGACATCAACCTTGTGCAGAGTCTGCTCGTTGGTTTTGATAACTATTGCAAAGTGTTTCATATCGAATGGCTTACTCCCGTAATCGCTATAGCGCTTGCTTTCGGAGTTCTTGCCGGAGTGCTCACCTGGGTGGCGGGTCCTTCAAAGGGTGTGTTTGCCGTTGGTAAGGCGGGCTATCTTCCACCTTTCTTCCAGAAGACCAATAAGAACGGTGTACAGAAAAATATCCTGCTCATTCAGGGTGGTGCGGTGACTCTTCTGTCACTACTCTTTGTGGTGATGCCAACCGTGCAGAGTTTCTATCAGATACTGTCGCAATTGACTGTGCTGCTTTATCTTATCGCTTATCTGCTGATGTTTGCCGCCGCTCTTTATCTGCGCTATTCCATGAAAAATGCTAAGCGTCCGTTCAGAATTGGCAGCAAGGGCAATTGGCTGATGTGGATTGTGGGCGGTATTGGATTCGCCGGTTCACTCCTTGCATTCGTTCTCAGCTTCTTCCCTCCGAGCCAGATAAATGTAGGCGGTAATACGATATGGTTCTCGGTACTGTTTGGCGGTGTGGCTCTGTTTGTGATACTTCCTTTTATCATTTACGCTTGCCGCAAGCCGTCATGGGTTAATCCTTCAAGCAATTTCGTGCCTTTCCACTGGCAGAAGGATGCCGAGAGTCAGAAGCTTCTCGCTGAAGCTCAGGCGGGGTACGAGTCTCAGCAAAAAGCTGAAGAGTAAGACCCAAAGCTGAAGAGTAACAGTATTTACGATATTATAAATAAGTGCGGAGCAATTGTGCCCCGCACTTTTTCATTTGTCTTTGTCTTTCTTTTTCTTATTTTTCTTCTCTTTTTTCAGATCGGAGTCCTCATCCGGATCGGCTATCGGAGGATTTGTTTCAAGAAATTCCTCATAGCGGAGAAGTATTGTAGAGGGGTTGTCGTTAAGTTCTTTTCTGTGAGCTTTAGAGTCCTTGCCCTTGTGATAGTATTCCTCAAGATATTTTTTGAAATCGGGATTCTGCTTTTTCAAATAGAAAAGCAATTGAGCAAGAGTAGTTTGTCCGTTCAATATTATACCGTAAGCTGCTTTTGCTCCTTTGAACTTAACACCTACAACAGGTACAAGAACTCTTGTACCTACAGCATTGGTTTGCCAAATGTCCCATCGGAGAATCGAGCCGGACTCTCTTTTGTCGCATTCCCACGCGAATCCTCTCACACAGTAGTTGGGCTTGAATGGTAGCGGTGAATTGATTCTTTCAGAAACCATTACAGCTCCGTCGGGGTAACCTTCCGTCGGTTCAAGAAACTGATAGTACTTTACCTCGGATGAATTATAACGTTTGGTCTCACCGCCTTTAGGCTCCTCTCCGAGGTTAATGTACTGAAGGAGACCTCCGCCGGTCTTGGAAAAGATATTCTTCAACACGGTTTTAGCGTCGTTGCGCAAGTATCCGGAAATTGTGTCTCCTGAAAGGAGCACAACCCTTACATGATGTTCTTCGGGGTCATCTTTGGCGGTTACAGTGAATGCGGCAGTAAAGCAGAGCACTGAAAGCAGAAGTTTTTTGAGTCGCATATTGTATTTATTTATTTGGTGAATAAAGGTTTAACATTCTGAGGATTTTATCTCTGCGTGAAGACGATTGCATAATCATTCTTACAAGCCCGGCATCATCGCTGACTATCTCGGCTACCTGTTGCCTGAATTTATTGTCGGCAAACTTTTCCGGCTTACTGAAAAGATATGTAGTGTCTCCTTTTCTAACAATAATATCAAGTTTTTTACGCGCCCATATCCCTCCGTTTCCGGAAATTGTGTAGCCCTTGGGTGAAAATGCATAAACACTGATATGGTTTCCATGTTCAAGCAGCCAGCACCATCCGTAGCGGGGTATGTATTCAAACGTATGGGGTCTTTCCGGTGCTGTCGGATTCCAAAGTACTATGGAGTCAATTTGTTGCGGTTGGATTTTGTCCCTGACTTTCTGCCGGGCGGTGTAAGGATTTGTGACAATTCTGAGCGGCTTTTGTTTGACCGGTATTTCTATGCCGAGTGAGTCAGCGGTTGAGATGACAGAACCGGTGCTAAGATAAACTATACCGTCCATAAGATTTCTCTGTGCTGTCGCCTGAAAGGCTATAGTGAGGATTACAGCAGAGAGGATGTGCTGAATAATGCGCCTGTGTTTCATTCCGGATTATTTTTTCGCAAAAATAAAAACGGTTTGTCAGAAGTGGCGGGACATTTGTCCCGTCCGGTCAATAATTATATGACCGGCTCTAATTATCGCGTATGCGCTGGAATTGTCGGCGAGAAATATTGAGAAATGATGCGAGCTCTTTGTGTGGAATGAGGTCGAGATCCATTCGAGTTCTGTTGCGTAACTCGTTATATCTCTCGGCTGGGGTCTTCTGATATGAATCGAGGTATCTGCGATAAGCTTCCAGTAAAAGAACTTTGCATGAGCGGTTTATGAAGTCGGAATCGTGTTTTTCAAAATATTGCCGCGCCTCTGCGATTGAAACCTGAAGCACCTGAGTGTCACATCCGGCTATAACGGATGTTTTAGCAGGAGAGTTGAAGAGAAATGACTGTATGAAATCAGACGCTACCTCACCGGCAAAAGTGAATCCTGTGACACATTCCTCGCCCCTTGTGTTTATAGTCACATACTTGAAATAGCCTGACCGGATGATGCCTATATATTTACAAATATAGCCTTCTTCAACCATAGGAGTACCTTTGGGATAGGTTACAAGTTGCCCGTGCTCGGTGCAGCAGTTGAGCAGTGACCTTAGTTCGGAAGGTTGTATGAATGTGTTGAAACGCGTCATGTTCGGGATTATAGGAAAAAAGTGCGAGACATTGGAGCCTCGCACTTTTTGCGTTATTTGTCAGTTGGTTATTTCGCAGCTTTTTTTGCAGCGGGTTTCTTAGCGGCAGCCTTTTTTGCAGGTGCAGCTTTTTTTGCGGGTGCTTTCTTAGCCGGAGCCTTTGCGGCAGGCTTAGCGGGTTCCTCTGCTTTTTCACGAAGAGCGTGCTCCTCATTGTAGTGCTCAAGGTTTTTGCGCATTGAGTTAACCTCTTTGTTGAGTGTCTCAATCTCGGTTGCCTGATTGCGGATAGTGGTGAGTAGTGAGTTAAGCTCTTCATTTTCAATAGATAGTGGATACTGCTCTTCAACACGCACAATGAAGTCGGCGAGTACATTCATATAGTTTGTAAACGCCTGGAATGGTGTTTCGTATGGGCTGAAGTGAGAGTGAACCGCTCCATCGTTCATGTGCTTTGTAGCCATGTAGAAGAAGTGATCGGAGCCCTGAAGGTAGTACCAGTCCTGCTTAAGGCGGCGGTCGTCACATAGTCTAACACGCTCTGCGACAGAGTATAGCTTGTTGAAAGCCTCGTTCTGGAGCTTATTTCCGAGCCAGGCAGAGGTGTCTCTTGCTTCATCCGCCCATGAAATGGGGTGCATGATAGAGAGTTCGCCAACGGGTTTGAGCTTGCTAACGGCTTCGCTTGGTGTCCAGAAATCGATTCCGCGCTCTTTGGCGAATCTGGGTAGAGCTTCAAGGAACTGGAATATACCTGTGTCGCGGTTCTGTAGCTCGCCGAAGGTTTCGAGATTCATGAATAGGTTTACAATCTGCTCATCTGCGGGGGTGTTTGCAATCCAGTCAATGTATTTGTCGGCAGTGAGAGGATATGCATCCCATTCGGGGTTGCTGAAACGGAAAGAGATGTCATCGCTCAATTTGGAGTTTTTGAGAAGCATCTTTAGTTTTGGCGCACTTGTAGCTGAGTAAACATAGTTTGGTGATTTCCATCCAAGAATATGCTTAGCACCTTCTGTAATTACGCCTTTGTAGCCCATCTCAAGAATCTGTGGTGCAAGATCATCGCAGTAAATAAGCTCTGTGTTTCTGAACACCTTCGGGCGTACTCCGAAGAGTTCGAAAATCTTATCATCGTGAGCTTTAACCTGTGCTGCAAATTCTTCAGGGTCGGCAAGAGAAGAGAGGGAATGAGCATATGTTTCAGCAAGAAACTCCACCTTACCGGTGTCAGCGAGTTTTTTGAGCAAATCAACGAATTCGGGCACATACTGCTCGCATTGCTCAAGGGCAGTTCCTGTGATTGAAAGCGCACAGCGGAATGCTCCTTTGCTATCTTCAATCATTCTGAGCAGGCTCTCAGCAGCGGGAATGTAACTGTGGTGTGCAATTCTGGTGAGGATATCGTCGTTGGCAAAGTCATCGTAGTAGTAATGGTCGTTGCCGATATCGAAGAAGCGGTATCTTTTGAGCCTGAATGGCTGATGAATCTGAAAATAAAAACAAATTGCTTTCATGATGTCAATCGTATTTGATTTGAATTTTTGACTTCTAAATTTTTAAGGTTAGTGATTTATCTGCCGAGCACCTTATTATATATATCAATGACTTTAGCCCCGGCTTTGTCCCAGGTTATGCGGTTTACCTCGTCGAGCCCATCCTCTCTGAGCTGATTGTACATCGCCGGATAGGTAATTATCGAGTTGATGGCATCAGCCATAGCGTCAATATCCCAATAGTCTGTCTTGATAACATTATCGAGAATCTCGGCACATCCGCTCTGTTTTGATATAATAGATGGTACTCCAATCTGCATAGCTTCAAGCGGTGATATGCCGAATGGTTCGGAAACCGAAGGCATGACATATACATCACTTGCCTTGAGCATTTCATACACCTGCTTTCCTTTCTGGAATCCGGGGAAGTGGAAACGGTCGGCAATTCCTCTCTCGGCAGCGAGGAGAATCATTTTGTCCATCATATCACCGCTACCAGCCATAACAAAACGCACATTGTGATTGTTTTTCAGGACTTTAGCGGCAGCTTCAACAAAGTATTCAGGTCCTTTCTGCATGGTGATTCTACCGAGGAAAGTAACGACTTTTTCCTTGGGCTTTGAAACACTGAGATTTAGCATTTCCTCGCTGAGAGGTGTCACCGCATTGTGAACGGTAGTGACTTTAGCGGGGTCAATGCCGTACTTTTCTATAACGGTCTGACGTGTGAGGTTGCTGACAGTAATGATGTGGTCGGCATGGTTCATGCCATCTTTCTCAATACCGAATACAGTAGGATTTACATTTCCACGTGAGCGGTCAAAGTCGGTTGCGTGTACATGGATGACAAGTGGCTTGCCGGTAACCTGCTTGGCGTGTATTCCGGCAGGGTACGTAAGCCAGTCATGAGAATGAATGACATCAAAATCAATAGTGCGTGCAATGACACCGGCGCAAATAGAGTAGTTGTTGATTTCCTCAAGAAGGTTGTCGGGGTATCTTCCTGAGAATTCAAGGCAGCCGAGGTCATTGGTGTGCATATAGTTGAAATCGGCGTAAATGTGGTCGCGGAGCTTGAAGTAGAGATCGGGATTCATAACATTACCGATTCTCTGCTCCACATATTCGCGGCTTACATCACGCCATGCTATGGGCACCTGTGATGCACCGATAATGTGAGCAAAACTTTTGTCCTCGTCTCCGAAGGGTTTGGGTATGACGAATGTTATGTCCATATCGCCACACTCCCACATCCCTTTAGTGAGTCCGTAGCTGGCGGTACCGAGTCCGCCGAGAATATGAGGTGGGAACTCCCACCCGAACATTAGAGCTTTCATGGAGTGTGGAGATTTACATGTGGAACTTTTTGAGAGTAGTGAGTGTGCGAAGGATTTCAGCAACATTGGTGATGTGGCTGATTGCTCCTCTGCCGCTGAATGGCGGGTTGCCGTCATAGAGCTGTGACAGCGAACCGATACATCCGTTGGTCATTTCATCTTCGTAACCGATGAGCATACGGTCGATGTAGCTGACTCCGCTCATGCCGAACACCCTGAGGTAGGCGTCAGCATAGAATCCGAAAAGCCAGGGACGAGCCGGGCCATTGTGGAGCGCCATTTCTCGTTCTTCGGGAGAACCGAGATAGTGGGGACGGTAGCCGTAGCTTTTGGGCGAGAGTGTTCTTAGTCCTTTGGGTGTGAGTAGCTCTCTGGTGACAACATCAAGCACACCTTTGCGCTGACGTCTGTCAAGGGGCGAATAGTCGAGTCCGATAGCCACCGCCATATTGGGGCGAACAGAGGGGTCGGCATAAGTGCCGTTGACATAGTCGTAAAGGTATCCGTAGTCGTTAAGGAATGTATTGATGAATTCGGGCTTCATCTTTTCTGCGGTTTCCAGCCACTTGGCTCTTTCGCTGTCAAGTTCAGTCATGCCTTCGGTAAGATTTGCCGCAAACATAAGCGCGTTATACCAAAGAGCGTTGAACTCAACAAGATAGCCTGTGCGAGGCACAACCGGACGCCCATACATCGAGGCATTCATCCATGACACGGGTGATGAGGCACCCATTGTGAACACCATTCCGTTGTTCTCAACTCGCAGGTTCGGATGACGGTTTTCAAGAATATATGTGAGGATTTCGCGTATGAACGGCAGATATTTAGCCTTGGTATCATCGTTGCCGTAAGCTTTAGCATACTGCTGGAGCGCCCACATGCACCAAAGCGGAATGTCCGGAAGGTCAATGCCCTGAATGCGCGGTGAAAGTTCACCTGTGTTCATGTAGTGAAGAAGCGCGGCTCTTCCGCTTTCCATAATTGCTTCGTAGTCATCGCGGTGGTTAATGGCGATAGTTGCTCCGGGGAGTGCCATGAAGGTATTTCTTGCAAGTACTTTACCCCAGGGATAGCCTGAGATAAGGAATTCGCCATCTTTATCTTTGAGGTAGCACTGCTTTGCTGCGTTCTTCAGGCAGTTGAAGAAACTTGTGCGGCAGGTGCGTGAGGCAATCTCTGACTCGTACATCTTGGTGAGTGACCGGGGAGCTATTTCGCTGACACCTGCGGAGAAGATTATCGACTCACCTTTTTTTATAGGAATCTCAAATGTGCCCGGAACCCAGAGGTCTTCGGTGTAGGGGACTCCTCTTTCAAGATCCTTCAGGTACTCGAAGCCTTTGTACCAGTGGGGATCGTATGTCCACTCGGGTTTGCGGCTGAACTGCATATAAAGGGTAGGGTAGCCATCGTAAAGTCTTGCAGCAACTCCGTTTGCAACCTCAGGGCACTCAGTATTGAGAGCAGTGTTTTCCACACACAGCTGATTGGCTTCGCGGAAAGCGAGCATAGGTTTGAACCGGAGGGTGGTGGCACTATGTGCATCAACGAGTGTGTAGCGGATGAGGAGTCGGTTTTCGTGAGAGATGAAGATTTTTTCCTTGGTGAGAATTACTCCACCCACGCGGTAGGTTGTTCTGGGAACGCTCTCGCAGTCAAATTCGCGGATGTATTTGTGACCCGCCGGGCTGTACACTCCTCCGCTGTAGCGGTGAAGTCCGAGGTTGAAAGGTGCGCCGTGCTGAATCACAGTAACATCCATAGACGATAGGAGTACATGTGAAGAATTGCCCATTTCAGGAATGGGAATCACAAGTAGTCCGTGCTGTTTTCTGGTGTTACAGTCAACCACCGAAGTGCAATGATAAGCACCGCTCTGATTAGTGCGCAGCATCTCCTTCATCAGGCTCTGCTCCAGATTAATCATGAGGTTTTTATCAAATTTCAGATAGCTCATGTTATATTAATGTTAAGGTATTTATTTTCTATGGTATAGATGTAAATGCAGTTTCGCACACGAATGTAAAGCAAATTCCGCGAATTTGCAAATAAAAATATTTTTTAATGAAAAAAAATCAGTTTTTGCTCACTGTAGCCTGCCCGGGTACACTTTTTGCAATAGCCCGAAACTGCCACCATATCATGCCGGCTGTAACTATAGTGGCGAGTATGTCGCTGAGGGGGAATGATGCCCACACTCCATCAAGTTGGTATTCTTGCGGAAGCAGGAGCAACAGGGGAATAAGAAACAGCACCTGACGGGTGAGACTTAGGAAGATGGATTTGCCGGCTTTGCCGATTGACTGGAAAAATGTTGTTGATACCACCTGAAATCCTACTACCCAAAATGCGAGGAGCGCTAATGTGAGGGCATGAGATGTGTGCGCAATCAGAGCGGTGTCTGTAGTGAAGGCACGGGCAATGAGTTGAGGGAAGCATAATCCGAAAATACACCCGAGTGTGCATATTGTAGAACCGGCGGCAACCGCAATCCAGTATGCTTTCTTTAGCCTATGGTGCTTTCCGGCACCGTAGTTGTAGCCGATAATAGGTTGTAATCCCTGGCAAATGCCTATTACCACCATTACGAGCAGTGATGTGTAAGTGGTAAAGATTCCGGCAGCGGCAACCGCGCTGTCATTGCCGTATTTCATCAGTTCACGGTTTATCAAAATATTGATAGCGCTACCGGCGAGATTGACAAGGCTTGGCGCGGCACCGATGCCGATAATGCCGATAATAACCTTTAGATGCAGCCGGTATGTTCCTTTAGTAAAATGGAGTGCGCTGTCACGACGTGTGAAATGATAAACTACATATATTGCGGATAGCCCCATAGCAATGTCGGTGGCTATAGCGGCTCCTTTAATACCCATGTCGAGGGTAAAAATAAAAATAGGGTCGAGGATAAGATTTGCCCCTGCACCTATAAACATTGCAATCATAGCTTTGACCGGGTAGCCGGATGCTCGCATAACATTGTTGAAGCTAAATGCCACGTTCATAATAAGCATTCCCGGCAGAATCCAAAGCATATAGTCTCTCGCAAAGGGCAACGATGTACTGCTGGCACCGAATGCGGTGAGAATATCGTCAAGAAATATTGCAAACAGAGAGATATATACAATGGCATTTAACAGGGTGAGTACAAAGGCGTTGCCGAGTACGGTTTCAGCTCCGCGAATATCCTTTGAGCCGAGCAGGATAGACACTCGGGCTGCTGCACCGGCACCGATAAGTACACCGATAGCCGCGCTTACATTCTGTACCGGGAATGTGATGGCAAGTCCGGCTATGGCTTGAGTGCCCACACCTTGACCGATAAATATGCGGTCAATTACATTGTAGAGAGACACAACAAGCATGCCGACAACCGCAGGAATACTGTATTCCCACAGCAGTCGCGCGATAGAGCCTGTTTCGAGTTTGTTGAGGTTGCCCTGAGTGGCTGATTTGTTCTGTGACATTTCAGCTACAAAGGTACGAAAGAATTTTGTTATGAAACAGGTAAGAAGTGGGTTTATATGGTGTTAATTGCTCTTTTGTTTGTGGTATGCTCTTGTTTCTGCACATAGATAGAGCTTCTATTAGGGAGTTTAGGGAGGGTAAGCATACGTGAGATTACTATTACAGCTAAGACAGGAGCAGATTTTGTATTTGTTTATGATACTTGGCTGAATTGTCATCGGTTAGAAGAGTGCTGATGTGATAGATCAAATTGAGAAGGTGGATGTACCAACCTAACTTTGGGACATGGGGTAAAATTTTGATGTGATGTGCTTCTAACCACACCCCACCGACATTTTCACAAAAGTAGAATTTCAAATTTCTAAAATGATAAAAAACTCCAACTGATTTAGCTGGAGTTTTTTGTGTCTTTTATAAGCTTACATTACTTTTAAGAACTCACTTTGGTATAATACCAAATAGTAGATTAATAATTTATATCAGATATTCTGTTGAACATAATAAGATTCCCATAAATATTTGCTGCAAATTTATATTCAGACTTAATGTGTTTAATATAATTTATATAGTCTGTAGTATTAGGGGTTAATTTGCTGAAATCAGTATTCTCATTTATCTCTCTTCCATAAAAATCAGTAAGAGAAGCATAAATCACCTCCATACTTAGTGGATAGTAAGGCGCTACAACACCATATTGGCTAGGTGGGATATTAAGCTCTCGTAAATCATTGCTCATAGCATTAATACTTTCACTATTAATCCAAAAGTGATAGTATTCAACACTGAACTTCCCATCGCCAGAAAGATTAAGTTCTACACCTTCAGCATTAGCTTTATATACTTCTTTTTCTGGTTCATCGTCATCATCGCTACAGCTAGTGAAAGCCATTGCCATAATGACACACAGGGCTACAGTAACCAGCGACTGTAGATGTAGTAGTTTGTGTTTCATTGTAAAACAATATTTGTGCTTCACAATCCCTATAAAGCGGTTGAGAATCGGATATAGAAAAGGTGTGGGATTGTACTCTGCATATCTCTTTTAGTAGGCTTCTCGCATTGCCTTAGATAGTGGATAAACAGCGAACCCACACCGAGAAGCTATATAGATATCCCAAAAGGGGTAAGTATATGCTACCGATGTAGGCGTTATCTGCTCTTATCTTACTATCTATTAGCGAATTTTGCGAGAATTTACTAAAAGAAGATAATTCAAATAACACCTTTTCAGATGAATGAGCCAACTCTTCGGCTCTATTTTTCAACCGCAAAGTTACTAAATAATTTTGGAAGTACACTCTTCATATCAAGTATTTCAGCTAATTTTATGATGTAGTATCTGGAGATGTAACTGATATGGGTGTAATGAGCATAAACTGGAGCGATATGATAACTCTATGGAGCGGAAAACAGCCTTGTTTTTCTAAAACAAATTTTGTAAGGTATCAAAAATGGATTTTGAAAAATGGAATTATGTTCGTATTTTTGCAATTAAATAGTAAATATAAAAAATGAGAATAATATCTGCAAGGACTATACGGCTGTATTACGAGGCTCATCCCGAGTCAAAATCAGCTCTGCAAGATTGGTTTAAAAAGGTTGAGGCGGCTGAGTGGAGTGACTTTAGCGATATGCGGAGGACATTTAATAGTGTTGACTATGTGGGTAATCAGCATTATGTGTTTAATATAAAGGGAAATGATTTCAGACTTGTGGCTGTAGTGAAGTTTACCGTACATTTTGTTTTGATACGGTTTATTGGTACACACAGTGAATATGATAAGATAAAAGATATCGCAAATATTTAAAATAGAGAAATGGTAAGGATAGAAAATGAGGCGCAATACATGGGTGCGCTGAAAAGGGTAGAGGATCTTATGCTAAAGTTGTCGGATGATACTCCAAAGGAAGATCCAGAAATGATAGAACTTGTTCTTTTAGGAAATCTCGTAGCCGATTATGAGGAGGAGCATTATCCTATCGGTGAGCCTTCACTTATAGATGTAATCAAGCTCAGAATGTATGAGATGGGTTTGAATCAAGTAGCATTGGCAAAGTTGATAGGAGTTAGCCCATCGCGCGTGTGTGATTATCTGTCGGGCAAAAGTGAGCCGACACTTAAAGTGGGTCGAGTTATCAGCAAAAAATTAAACATAGACCCGGCGATAGTTTTAGGCGTGTAAATTGAGCAGTAATATAAAAATGTCCTTCGGAAATTTCCGAAGGACATTTTTATTGATGTGTGTAATATCTGTGACTTTACATCATGCCGCCCATGCCACCCATTCCGGGAGCAGGCATAGCGGGAGCGGGATTTTCCTCTTTCTTTTCTGCGATAACGCATTCAGTGGTGAGGAACATTCCTGCGATAGATGCGGCATTTTCAAGAGCCACACGTGTAACCTTAGCGGGGTCGATAACGCCTGCTGCGAGAAGATTCTCATAAGAGTCGGTGCGTGCGTTGTAGCCGAAGTCAGCTTTACCTTCCTTGACTTTCTGCACAACAACTGCTCCTTCAACACCGGCGTTGGCAACAATCTGACGGAGTGGTTCCTCGATAGCGCGTTTTACGATGAGGATACCTGTTGTTTCGTCCTCATTGTCACCCTTGAGCCCTTCAAGAAGCTCAACGCAACGGATGTAAGCAACACCACCACCAGGCACAATACCCTCGGCGATAGCGGCGCGGGTTGCGCTGAGTGCGTCATCAACGCGGTCTTTCTTCTCCTTCATCTCAACTTCTGAGGGGGCTCCGATGTGAAGAACGGCAACACCACCGGCGAGTTTGGCAAGACGCTCCTGAAGTTTTTCGCGGTCGTAGTCGCTTGTAGTCTGCTCGATCTGAGCTTTGATCTGTGCAACGCGGGCAGCGATAGAGTCTTTATTTCCGGCACCGTTAACAATAGTGGTATTCTCTTTGTTGACAGTCACTTTTTCAGCGCGTCCGAGATAATCGAGTGTAGCGCTTTCAAGCTTCATGCCCTTCTCTTCAGAGATTACTACACCACCGGTGAGCACAGCGATATCCTCAAGCATCTCCTTGCGGCGGTCGCCGAATCCCGGAGCCTTTACAGCGCAGATTTTGAGTGAGCCACGGAGACGGTTTACAACGAGGGTTGCAAGCGCTTCCTGGTCAACATCCTCAGCAACGATAAGCAGCGGACGTCCGCTCTGAGCTGTGGCTTCGAGAATGGGAAGCATATCCTTGAGGTTTGAAATCTTCTTGTCAAAGATGAGGATGTAGGGAGAATCCATCTCACACTCCATCTTCTCTGCATTGGTAACAAAGTAGGGAGAGATGTATCCGCGGTCAAACTGCATACCTTCCACAATGTCAACTGTGGTTTCAGTGCCTTTTGCCTCGTCAACTGTGATAACACCCTCTTTCTTAACCTTTTTCATAGCCTCGGCGATGAGTCTGCCGATAGCTTCGTCGTTGTTTGCTGACACGCGGGCAACATCTTCGATTTTCTTGAAATCATCACCCACTTCCTGTGCCATATTCTTAATGCCGCCAACAACTGTGGTGACAGCTTTGTCGATACCGCGCTTAATGTCCATCGGGTTAGCACCGGCAGCAACATTCTTGAGTCCTACATTGATGATAGCCTGAGCAAGAACGGTGGCTGTTGTGGTGCCGTCACCTGCATCATCGCCGGTTTTAGACGCAACTTCTTTAACGAGCTGAGCGCCCATATTCTGGAACGGATCTTCAAGTTCCACTTCGCGGGCAACGCTCACACCATCCTTGGTGATGTGGGGAGCTCCGAATTTCTTTTCGATAATTACGTTGCGACCTTTAGGACCGAGGGTTACTTTAACAGCGTCCGCAAGTGCGTCAACGCCTTTTTTGAGCTCTTCACGAGCCTTGATTTCAAATTTTATTTCTTTAGCCATGATAATAGTAATTTTTAGTTCGTATTAAATAAGATATCAGTCGGCGATAACAGCAAGTATGTCGCTCTGACGCATGATGATGTATTTTTCACCATCAAGTTCAATTTCTGTACCGGCATATTTGCCATACAGAACCTGATCACCTTCTTTCACAATCATTTCCTCATCTTTAGTGCCTTTTCCGGCTGCGAGAACAGTGCCTTTAAGGGGTTTTTCTTTAGCGGAATCGGGAATGATGATACCCGCCATAGTAACTTCTTCTGCGGGTGTGGGCTGAATCAATACTCTGTCAGCCAATGGTTTGATGTTCATAAGATATTGAATTTATTGGTTATTTTAATTTTTTTATTTGTTTACTTATGTGCATATTTCATGCCAAAGCCGTTTTCGTGTGGAAAACTGACAAATTGACAATCACGGTGTCAGTTTTTGCTGACACTTAATTCATGGTATAAAACAAATGAGCTTATAGAGGGGTTCACGCAAAATTATTCCGGCAGCGCTGACGCGATTGCTTCTCTGGAGTCAGCCATCAGTTTGGCAAGATTGTGTCCGTCGGCGTCCGGATGAATCGGCTTGTGAATGGTCAGTATGATGGAGCCCGGTCTCGGAAATTTTTTGAATCGTGGCATCACTTTGAATGCTCCGTCAATTGTGAGCGGCACCACCGGCAGATTAAATTCCATGGCAAGTGCGTAGGCCCCGCGTTTGAATGTTCGCATCTTGCCGTCCCAGGTTCTCGCCCCTTCGGGAAACACAACCACAGACATTCCGCCGGCAAGCAGAGCCTCCGCTTTCTGCATGGTTTCCTTAACCCGCGTAGGGGAGGAGTTGTCAACATACACCTGTTTGGCTTTCTCACAGGCATATCCCACGAGCGGAATTTTTCTCAGCTCCTTTTTCATGAGCCAACGGAAATTGTGACCGAGCCATCCGTAAACAGTGAATATATCATACGCTCCCTGATGGTTGGCAACAAAAACGTAGGATGTTTTCGGGTCGATATTCTCTTTGCCGCGCACTTTCACGCGAACAAAAGTGAGCGCGCACATAATTCGGCTCCAAATACTCGGCGGATAATAGCCCGCCCACCTGCCGGCACCGGTCATTGAGCCTATTATCACAATAATAGCAGTGATAAATGTTGCCACTACCATGAGCGGCAACATTATCACGATCTGATATATTCTGTAGAAAATCATCGCTATTCCTGCTCGCTTCCGGCAAACTCCATGAGATATGCCTTGATGAAACCGTCAAGATCGCCGTCCATAACTCCACCGACATCAGATGTCTGGTAACCGGTGCGATGGTCTTTAACGCGGCGGTCGTCAAACACATAGCTGCGAATCTGAGAGCCCCATTCAATCTTCATCTTGCCGGCTTCCACCTTAGCCTGCTCCTGCAGGCGGTGCTGCAGCTCCTTGTCATAAAGAATGGATTTTAGCTGTCTCATCGCATTTTCTTTATTCTTAGGCTGGTCGCGGGTCTCGGTGTTTTCAATAAGGATTTCCTCCTTCTCGCCTGTGTATGGGTCGGTGAACTGATACCTGAGTCGAACACCCGATTCCACCTTGTTGACATTCTGTCCACCGGCGCCACCGCTTCGGAATGTATCCCATGACAGCAGTGCGGGGTCAACTTTAACCTCGATGGTGTCGTCAACAAGCGGTGTGACGAAAACCGATGCAAACGAGGTCATTCGCTTGCCCTGGGCATTGTAGGGCGACACCCGCACAAGGCGGTGCACACCGTTCTCGCTCTTGAGATAGCCGTAGGCAAAATCACCCTCAACATTGATGGTGCACGATTTTATGCCCGCTTCATCACCCTCAAGCAGGTTGGCAACTGAAGTTTTGTAGCCGTGAGCCTCACACCAGCGCATATACATTCGCATGAGCATCGATGCCCAGTCCTGACTCTCTGTGCCGCCTGCGCCCGAGTTGATTTTGAGCACCACTCCGAGTTTGTCTTCTTCGCGACGGAGCATATTGCGCAGTTCAAGGCGCTCGATTTTGTCAATGGTTGAGGCGTACATTTCATCAAGTTCGCTCTCCTCCATCTCACCATCCTTTACAAACTCCCAGGCAATCTGAAGCTCATCCACCGCGTCCTCAATCTCGGCATAGCCGTCAATCCACGCCTGGATGTCCTTGATTTTCTTCATCTGAGCCTGAGCCTCTTTAGGGTGTTCCCAGAAATCGGGCACATGAGTGCGCAGTTCTTCCTCTTCTACTTCTATTTTCTTGCTGTCAATGTCAAAGATACCTCCTCAACGCGAGCTTGCGTTCAAAAGTCTCTTTTAGCTGCTCCTGTGTAATCATTGATGTTACCGGATATAGGGTTAATATTATGTTTATTTATTAATTAAGGTGTGGCAGAATGTGTGATTACTGTCACGATGCAAAAATAACTAAAAAAAGCTTGTCCCGCAATTGTTGAGGCTTCTTCATATTCCGGCAATACATTTATTTTAACGCTACCGCATAGCGATATAACGATTTTGTTTATATCTTTGCAGGCTGAAAAAGTATATATTATGAGATTTAAAGTACCGGTCATTATATTTGCCGCATCTCTTGCCGCCGGGGTGTGCTCTTGCAATAGCGACAGCGTAGAGAATGTGGTGCTCACCGATTTAGGCGCTTCAAGTGTTGAAATCAAGGCATTTTCAGTCACCTCAACTTTCGGTACTGAAGACGAGGATTCGCTGAGCTTTTCCGTAGATTTGAACACAGGGCGTATTTTTAACGCAGATTCTCTTCCGGTAGGCGTTGAACTGAAAAAAGCGCTCGTTTCTTTGGATTTACCCACTGTGAGCAAGGCTGAAATAGTGATGCACTATGATCAGGATGATAAAGAAGATGTGGTTGTGGACTATCTCACTTCTCCCTCCGATTCAATTGATTTCTCTGCCGATAAAGTTTCAGTGCGCATCGTTTCAGCTAATCAGACCTTGCGTCGGGAATACTCGGTAAAAGTTAATGTTCACAAGCAGAAACCGGACAGTCTTTATTGGGACAGACTGCCCTATAATCTCATCCCGGGAGCTGTTGTAGGTGCGAAATCAAGCCGTACCGTTCTGATGGAGGGCACATATTACACACTCACCGAATTGCCTGCCGGTACGATTCTTGCAACCGGAACTGATTTGGCTGAGGCGGCATCTTGGCAGAGCGGCAGCGTCACACTCCCCGCAGGAGCTCTGGTAAATAGCTTCTCGGCTTCTGACAATGCGCTTTTTATTCTTGATGATAGCAACAAACTTTACATTTCTGCTGATGGACAGACCTGGAGCGACACCGGTGAGTCGATGTGTCACATTTACGGCGGTTACGGAGAAACGCTTCTCGGGGTCAAGAACGATGGCGGTAAATACTATCATGTTACATATCCCGCAACTGTTGAAACAGAGATTGACAACGGTTGTCCCATAAGCGGCACAAGCACGATTACTCTATACTCCACAGAGTGGAGCGAAAATATAATGGCGGCATTTACCGGTGGTAGGGATTCAGAGGGAAATCTCAGCGGCGCCACATGGGGTTATGACGGCTCTGAATGGGCTAAACTCAGCCTTGAGCCAATCCCTGCACTCGAAGGAGTGTCTGTCTGTCAGTACTACTCGGCATCCACCACACTTTTCAAAACCACTACCACCCCTATGCTCTATGCTTTTGGCGGCAGTGATAAGAACGGGTCAGTTAATAGCAAGGTGTATGTGTCGATTGACCGTGGTGTTCATTGGCGCGAAGGTGATGCAAATATTCAGCTCGCGGCTTCCGTCCCCAAACTCGCTGCTGCGCAGGTGATTGTTGAAAACCGTACGATGTACGTTCCTTCCGAAGCTGAAACCAGTAGCCGTGCCATCAAGCCGATTACCTCATGGGAGTGCCCGTATATGTATCTCATGGGCGGTTATTCAGCCTCAGGCACATTCAACCCCAATATATATAGAGGTGTAATCAATTTCCTCGCATTCGTCCCAATCCAGTAATTAAACCGTAATCGTGATACTCCGAAATCTGTTCATCTTTATGGCTGCTGCTGTTTCACTGATATCCGCAAGCGCTCAGGAAGCGAAATATAAATGGGATGTCGGTGTGGCTGCGGGCATGAGCGGATATATCGGTGATGCTAATGGCGGATTTCCCTTCCGTCATCCCGGAGCTGCAGTATCGGTGTTAGGCAGGTATAATTTCAATACCCGTTTGGCGCTCAGGGCGCAGGCGGGGCTTCAGACTATCTCGGGCAATACTGCTGATATGGATAATGTTCTCCCCGGAAATGCGCAATACAAATTCAACACATCGGTATTTGATTTCGGAGTAAAAGGTGAGTTTAACTTCTTCCCATACGGCATAGGAGAAACTTATAAAAGACTGCGCAGATGCACTCCTTATGCCACTGTCGGCATTGGTGTGGCTGTCGGTGGCAGCAAAGGCAACCGTGCTGCTGCATTTGCATTGCCTTTGGGTGTAGGTGTGAAATATAAGCTGAGCGAGAGATGCAATCTCGGAGCCGAATGGGCTTTCACCAAAACTTTCAGCGATAAGATAGACAGCAAGGAACTGACGGATTTGTACCTCATAAAAAGTTCATTTATTAAAAACACAGATTGGTTGAGCACTCTCACGGTAAGCATAACTTACGAGTTCGGTGAGCGATGCGAGGTGTGTAACCGTAAGGACTGATAAAACATAAAACAATATATGACTTCACTGCTTCACAAAATAGACCCTCGTAATGTGCCGGCCCATGTTGCCATTATTATGGACGGCAACGGCAGGTGGGCAAAAATGCGCTCGCTGGACCGCTCGGAGGGGCATGTTGAAGGGGTGAATACTGTAAGGCGTATCACTGAGGCGGCATCGGAAGCAGGTGTCAGATTTCTTACACTTTATGCCTTCTCAACCGAAAACTGGAATCGTCCCCAGGCTGAGGTGGACGCTCTGATGCACCTGATTGTAATTGCTATAGAGAGAGAAACACCCGACCTGATTAAGAATAATGTCCGCCTGTCTATGATTGGCGACTTTGACCGTATGCCACAGGAAGCTCTCAATAGACTCCAACGCTGCATGCAGGACACCGCACATTGCACCGGGCTCACCCTTAATCTCGCGCTAAGCTACTCGGCTCGATGGGAAATCACCGAGGCTGTTAAAGCTATTGCAGCAGATGCTGTCAGCGGCAAAATCAATCCTGCTCAGATTACACCGGATACTGTTGACAAGTATCTCACAACAGCGGGAATGCCTGACCCGGACTTGCTTATACGCACCGGAGGAGACAACCGTGTCAGCAATTTCCTCCTCTGGCAAATCGCTTATTCAGAAATTTATATCACCAACACATACTGGCCGGACTTCAGCAAGGAAGATTTCTTCCGGGCTATACTTGAATATCAGTCAAGAGAGCGACGCTTTGGTCTGACATCCGAACAATTAACCAAGTGACTACTTCATCATCAAATATCATGCGTTTTAGAATAGCTGTCATTATCGCTGCAATGTTAACTATGTGCGTTTCCGCTTTCGCACAGACACCCGTTGACACAATATACACACCCCCTGTTATTTATTCCGGTATGCCGCCCACATACGAAATTGCCGGAATAACAGTTGAGGGAGCCGACAACTATGAGGACTTTGTGGTTATCGGTTACTCCGGTCTCAAGGTCGGGGAAAGAATAGAAATTCCCGGTGATGAAATCACAGCAGCGTCTAAGCGTCTTTGGCGTCAGGGGCTATTCAGCAAGGTGCAGGTGAGTGTCAATAAGATTGCCGGAGATAAGGCATGGCTCATTATATCGCTCAGAGAGCAGCCACAAATTTCAGCTATTAACTATAACGGCGTGAAAAAAGGTGAGAGAGAAGACCTTCAGGAAAAACTGCAGCTCTTTGTCGGCAACCAGATTACACAGAACATAGTCAACAGAGCTAATCTCATCATCAAAAACTATTTCAAGGAAAAGGGATTCGGCAATGCTGACGTTGTGATTGCGCTCCATGAGGATCTTTCTGAACCCAACAAAATGATTGTGGATATCAATATTGATAAACACGACAAGGTGAAGGTTCACAAAATCTATATTGATGGTAACGAAGTGCTTACAGATAAAAAGATTAAACGAACCATCAAGAAGACAAACGAAAACGGTGATATCATGAATCTTTTCCGACAGAAAAAATTTGTCGAGAATGATTATGAGGATGACTTGAAAAGAATTATTGAAAAGTACAATGAGCTCGGTTACCGCGACGCCAAGATTATAAGCGACAGCGTTGTGCCTTACAATGAAAAGAGCGTGGATGTGTACATCAACATTGAGGAAGGTAAGAAATATTATATCAACGATATTTCTTGGGTGGGTAACACTATTTACGACACCAACTTCCTTAACAGAGTCCTTGAAATTAAGCCGGGAGATGTATATAACCAGAAGCTCCTTGAAAAGAGAACTTCTACCGATGATGATGCCGTAGCTAACCTGTATCTCAACAACGGTTATCTCTTCTATAACCTTGTGCCGATTGAAAAAAATGTGCAGGGTGACTCTATCGACCTCGAACTCCGAATGGAAGAGGGACCTCAGGCACGTATTAACAATGTGATTATTCAAGGCAACGACCGATTGTATGAAAAGGTAATCCGACGAGAACTTTACATTCGCCCGGGTGAACTCTTCAGAAAGGATGACCTTGTGCGTTCACTACGAGAAATTGCAAATACCGGACACTTCAACCCGGAAAACCTGAACCCGGATGTGCAGCCCGATGCGGAAAACGGTACAGTGGACATTGTTCTTCCTCTTGAATCCAAAGCCAACGACCAGATTGAATTCTCTCTCGGTTGGGGTCAAACCGGTGTAATCGGTAAAGTATCTCTCAAATTCTCCAACTTCTCCATCAAGAATCTTTTCCACCCGAGCTCTTATAAAGGGGTGATTCCTCAGGGCGAGGGTCAGACATTCACTGTATCTGCTCAGACAAACGCAAGATACTATCAGGCATATAGTGTTTCATTCCTTGACCCGTGGTTCGGAGGTAAACGACCTAACTCACTCTCTGTGTCAGCTTACTATAGCCGACAGACCGGTGTTAACTCATCATACTATAATAACACCTGGATGAACTCGGCATATAACTATGGCTATGGCTACGGTTATGGCTATGGTTATGGAAATGACTACTACGGAAACTCTTACGAAGATGCTTACGACCCCAATAAGCTCCTGCAGATGGCGGGTGTTACTGTCGGTTTCGGTAAACGTCTTAAATGGCCTGACGACTTCTTTACATTCACCACTGAGTTGTCTTACAACTGGTATAACCTCAAGAACTGGGAATACCTCTATTATATGAACAACGGCACTTCAAACTCGTTTGTGCTTGGTCTTACACTCGCAAGAAACAATATTGATAACCCGTTATACACTCGCCGTGGTTCTTCTTTCGCTCTCGGAATTCACCTTACTCCGCCGGCATCGCTTTTCGGAAAGAAGAATTGGGCTAAGCTCGCTGAGGAGAACACTCCCGAGGCTAAGAAACAACTTTACAGATGGATCGAGTACTGGAAGCTCAAATTCCAGAGCCGTACTTACACTCCTCTCAACGACCCGAATGGAAAATGGACATTTGTACTCATGACACGCGCTGACTTCGGTTTGCTCGGCAGCTACAACAAGTACCTTAAATCACCGTTTGAAACATACTATATGGGTGGTGACGGTATGAGCGGTTCATACACTTACGCTACCGAAACAGTGGCGCTAAGAGGTTATGACAATGGTTCACTCACTCCATGGGGTAGAGAGGGCTACGCATATGCAAGACTCGGTGTTGAGCTCCACTTCCCCTTCATGCTTCAGCCCTCAACCACAATCTATGGTCTCGCCTTTCTTGAAGGTGGTAACGCATGGACGTCTGTCAGCCGCTTCTCTCCGTTTGATCTGAAGCGTAGCGGTGGTTT
The DNA here is from genome assembly GCA_014800945.1 of Barnesiella sp. Classification (GTDB taxonomy): domain Bacteria; phylum Bacteroidota; class Bacteroidia; order Bacteroidales; family Muribaculaceae; genus Paramuribaculum. The sequence continues at coordinate 96,133 of JAAVFD010000034.1, forward strand.
TGGTGTGCGCATATTCTTGCCTATGGTCGGTCTTATGGGTATTGACTGGGGTTATGGATTCGATAAGGTGTATGGAACCCGTGGAGGAAGCCACTTCCATTTCATACTCGGTCAGGAATTCTAACGTTTTTTAAGTGTGGGTTAATAAACCGGTACATTATTTAATTGTCTATTTATTAAATCACATCACTATTAATAACTTATATACATGAAAAAGATAGTAATAGCAATTATTGCGGTTTTTGCCGGTGTCTTTGCTGCAAACGCACAGAAATTCGCACTTGTGGACATGGAATACATTCTCTCGAATATTCCAACATACGAGGTTGCTAATGATCAGCTCAATCAGCTCTCAATGAAATGGCAGAAGGAGGTTGAGGAGGTTGCTAAGCAGGCTGAAAATATGTACAAGGACTACCAGAGCAACATGGTTTTCCTTTCCGATGACCAGAAAAAAAAGCAGGAAACTGCAATTACGGCTAAGGAAAAAGAAGCAATGGAGCTTAAAAATAAATACTTCGGACCGGAAGGCGAACTCTATGTTATGCGCTCCAAGCTCATGCAGCCTATTCAGGATGAGGTTTACAATGCCGTTAAAGCCGTTGCGGAGGAAAGGGGATTTCAATGCATCTTTGACAGAGCATCTGCTACAGAGATTATTTTCGCATCACCCAGAATTGATGTGAGTGCAGAGGTGCTTGCTAAATTAGGATATTCAAAATAATAAATGTATATTTGCACGGTAAACTTCAGATTAATCACGATAATTACATAATAAAATGCTTAAAAAATTTATCGCAGCAATTTTAATTGCACTTCCCGCTCTGACATTTGCTCAGGGTAAGTTTGGAATAATCAAGACTCAGCCGATTATTGAGGCTCTTCCCGAAACCAAAGACGCTGCTACTCAGCTTGAAACAGCCTCTAACAAATATCAGGAAGAATTCAAGAACTTTGAAGAAGAAATGAATAAAAAAGTGTCTGAATATCAGGCACTCGGTGAAGATACACCTGCTATGGTTAAAGATCGCAGAATGAAAGAACTTCAGGATCTTAACAATAAAATGAACGAGTTTCGTTCTATGGCTGAGAGAGATCTTCAGCGTCAGCAGGAACAGCTATTCGCTCCTATACAGCAGAAAGTACACGATGCTATAATGGCTGTTGGCAAGGAGGGTAACTACACTTTCATTTTCGAGGATATGGTTCCCGTTTACACCGGTACCGATGTTATCGACGTTACCGATGCTGTTAAGGCTAAACTCGGAGTTAAGTAATTTTACTCAATAGAGAAACAAACCAATTGAGCGGTCTCGGCTAACTGTTGAGGCCGCTCTGATTTTAATAATCGAATCGCTCATGCAACTCAAAGGACCTATCGGAGTATTTGATTCCGGATACGGAGGGCTTACCATCCTTAAGGAAATACGCAAGCTTATGCCGGAATATTCGTATGTTTACCTCGGTGATAATGCCAGGGCACCTTACGGCACCCGCTCTTTTGATGTTGTATATAATTTTACTCTGCAAGCGGTGACTGCACTGTTTGATATGGGATGTCCGCTCGTGATTCTTGCCTGCAACACTGCCAGCGCAAAAGCTCTCAGGAATATTCAGCAGCACGATTTGCCAAAAATGCAACCGGGACTCAGAGTTCTCGGAGTTATTCGGCCTACGGCTGAGAATATTGAACGGCTATCAGTAAACGGGCATATAGGCATACTTGCAACGGAAGGAACTGTCAGCAGCCGCAGTTATGAAATGGAAATTGCTAAGTTGGCACCGCAGTTCACTGTCACATCACAGGCTTGCCCAATGTGGGTGCCACTCGTTGAAAATAATGAGGCGGCTTCACCGGGAGCTGACTATTTTGTCAGCAAGTATGTGAATGAGATTCTTGAAAAGGATAGCGATATTGACACCATTGTTCTGGCGTGTACCCACTATCCGATTCTTTTTCCAAAGATTCGGCAGGCGGTGCCCCAGCGCATTAAGGTGGTCAGGCAAGGAGAAATTGTTGCGGAGAGTCTTAAGGATTACCTCTGCCGGCATCCAGAAATGAAAGAGCGGTTGCTCACAAACGGAGATTGCAGGTATCTCACTACTGAAAACCCTGAAAAATTTACCGGTCTTGCATCCCTTTTCCTTGATGAAAAAGTGGATGTGAGTCACATTGATTTATAATTGAATACTTTGATTTATACTAAATACCTATGAGACTTGACGGACGACGCAGGAGCAATAATGTTCAGGACAAACGAGGCGGTTCCAAATCATTAGCGCTTGGAGGCGGCATTGGAGCTGTGATTATTGCTGCTCTTATTGCTTGGATTTCAGGAGGCAATCCTCTCGATGTGCTTATGTCAAATTCCGGCTCACTCTTTTCCGGCGGTGAGAATAATACCGAATACGTTGCTGACGAGCAGGACAAGGAACTGGAAGACTTCACTGCCAAGATTCTTGCCGGAACAGAGGATGTATGGACTGAGGAGTTCAGAAAAATGGGGCTTGAATATGAACCGCCAACACTCGTGCTTTTCAATGGAGCCATTCAGAGTGGTTGCGGTGGAGCTACATCACAAACCGGGCCATTTTACTGTTCGGCGGACAATAGCGTTTACATCGACCTCTCTTTCTTCAAGGAAATGCGTAGCACCCTTGGAGCGGACGGAGATTTTGCCTATGCCTATGTGATTGCCCACGAGGTTGGACACCATGTGCAGAATCAGCTCGGAATTCTCTCTCAGGCTCATCAGGCTATGAGCCGGACAAGTGAAACGGAGGCTAATAAAATTAGTGTCAGATTAGAACTTCAGGCTGACTACTTAGCCGGTATGTGGGCGCACCACGACAACGAAATGTTTGGCTCACTCGAACCCGGAGACATTGAGGAGGCGTTGGATGCAGCTCAGAAAATCGGAGACGACTATCTCCAGAAAAAAGCTCGCGGATATGCGGTCCCCGAATCATTTAATCACGGCACATCGCAGCAGCGAGAGCGGTGGCTGAAAAAAGGATTACAGTTAGGCACAGTTGAGGGTGGTGACACTTTCTCTCCGTCTTATTCTGACCTATAATACTATAACTTATGAAAAAAATTGCAATTGGAATTCTATGTGCTGTTGCATGCACAAGTGCTGTCAACGCGCAGTCTGTAGTTAAGGGCACAAGCACCCGCTCGGCTGTTGAAACTCTTATGAGGGATACCAAGCCTTCGCTCGACCTGGACACAACAATGACTCCTGCTCAGTTTGCGCAGTGGAAAAAACGTATGAGTGAGGAAATGACCAGACTTATGCGTCATCCAAACGCACCGGTAGCACCACCGGTTATGGTTGCTCAGGCGCAGCGTGATGGCTATCGTATTGAAAAATGGAACTCTTTCCCACTCCCGGAAACGGTTGTGCCTTACTATGTACTTATTCCGGACGGAGTGAATAAAAACAACCCGGCTCCCGCGGTTCTTTGTGTTCCCGGATTCGGGCAGACAAAGGAACTCGTTGCTGGAGAAAGAGCCGGAAACTATACACTTGAAGGTGAGCCTGACTCGGTATTGCGCAAAGCTGCTATGGCTGTTCATTTTGCTAAGGAAGGGCTTGTTGCCGTTGCCGTTGATAATCCCAGCTTTGGAGAACTCAGCGACAATGGGGTGAACGACTATCTTGTCACCTCACGATTCCTGCTTGAACTCGGCTGGAGTTATCTCGGACTCGCTTCATGGCAGGACAAAGTAATACTTGACTGGATGAAAACTCAGCCGGAGATAAACAAGGATCGACTCATTGTATGCGGATTCTCGCTCGGCACAGAACCACTGATGGCTCTCGGACTGATGGATGATTCCATCTATGCCTTTGTGTATAATGATTTCCTGTGTCGCACACGCGAGAGGGCTCTCGTGATGAATAAACCTGACGCCAACGGCAGGAGAGGATTCCCCAACAGCGACGAGCACCTGATTCCCGAATTTCTGACCGTATTTGACTTCCCTGATATTGTTGCCGCACTCGCACCGCGTCCCGTAATCTGCACCGAAGGAGGAATGGACCGCGATTTCAAGATTATTTCCAAGGCATACGATATCGCAGGAGCACCGGAAGCATTCGAGTATCATCATTATGCCAAGTACGCTGACCCGGCAAACCGTCAGTACCTGGACACCCTGCCTTCAGGGCTCGATAGAAATGAGTTTTTCCGTCTTGCTAATGTGGATTCGCCAAACCACTATTTCAAGATGGAATGGATTCTCCCATGGGTACGTACCCTCCTTGCCGGTGACAGGTCAAAAAAATAATTCAATAAGAAAAAACTTTTTGGTGCAAAATTTCTTTATAATATTTGGTTGCACGGATATTAAAGTTTAATTTTGTCACAAAATAGATACTTATTATGATAAATTCATACCTCAACCATAATTATTGGTGGCGCATCGGTAATAATTATCGATGGCTTCAAGGTGTGTGATAAATCATCATAAATCCTATTTTATTTATACTGCATTAGACCATCGATTCCTTATCGGTGGTCTTTTTTATTGATTACGTTTTAATTATTTATCAGAATATGGCTACTTTCCATTCTTTACTGCCTGTGGACGAGGACGGCTTTTACGGTCATTTCGGAGGAGCATATATACCGGAGATTCTTCACGGCAACGTTGAGAAGCTGCGTGAGGCGTTTTACAAATATGCCGCAGACGAAGATTTTAATGAAGAGCTCAACCGTTTGCTCAGAGATTATGTAGGCAGACCTACTCCTCTCTATAGGGCAGCCCGCCTTAGCGAGCATTATGGCACAAATATATACCTTAAACGTGAGGATCTTAACCACACCGGAGCTCACAAGATAAATAATGCACTTGCATCTGTTCTTCTTGCAAAGTGTATGGGTAAGACCCGTATCATTGCTGAGACAGGGGCGGGGCAGCATGGTGTTGCCACTGCCACCGCTTGCGCACTGATGGGAATGGATTGCACCGTGTTCATGGGCGCAACGGATGTGGCTCGTCAAAAGCCGAACGTTGACAGAATGAGAATGCTCGGGGCTAAGGTTGAGGCGGTGCAGAGCGGTAATAAAACATTAAAGGATGCCACGAATGAGGCTATTCGGTACTGGTGCTGCAATCCGGATAGCTTTTATGTGATAGGATCAACTGTGGGGCCGCATCCTTATCCCGAAATGGTTGCTTACTTCCAGTCGGTTATTTCTAAGGAAATAAGGTCTCAGCTGCTGTCACTTACAGGGTCGGAGTTGCCTGACTATGTGATAGCTTGTATCGGGGGAGGCAGCAATGCCGCGGGAGCGTTCTATCACTTTATCAACGAACCATCTGTCCGACTTATCGCAGCGGAGGCGGGAGGACTCGGGGTTCATTCCGGCATGACTGCGGCTACAATGCAAGTGGGTACTGAAGGTATTATCCACGGCTCGCGCACAATGGTTATGCAAACAGAGGACGGACAGATTGTCGAGCCTTACTCGATATCCGCCGGATTGGATTATCCGGGTGTGGGACCGCTGCACTCGTTCCTTGCATCATCCGGAAGGAGCGAGGTGATGGCTGTGACTGACCGGCAGGCACTTGACTCAGCGTTGAGGCTTACTCGCACGGAAGGTATCATACCGGCACTTGAATCGGCGCACGCTCTCGGAGTGCTTGATACCGGAAAATTCTCTCCCGAAGATACTGTTGTTATTAATCTTTCCGGAAGGGGAGATAAGGATATGGAAACATATATTCGTGAACTTGTAAAGGATTAAGTAAACAATTCAATATAAATAAAATGTCACCTCATAAACTTAAGGTCAATTCCCGAATAATACCTGCCGACCTTGAAACACCGGTTGGTATATATCTAAAAATACGTGATTTATATCCACAGTCTGCGCTGCTTGAGAGTTCCGACTATCATACATCACAAAATTCAGTCAGCTACATTGGTGTGGAGCCGATTGGCAGTTTTACGGTTATAAACGGCACAATCAGTATGGAGTTTCCCGATGCACCGGCAAGAGTGATTCAGATTTCAGATGGAGTTGACGTGGTTGAAGAGCTCAAGAATTATGTGAGTTCATTTGAAGTGGAAGGAGATACAGAGGGAGCGGCAAACGGCTTGTTCGGCTACACGGCTTATGATGCGGTCAGATATTTCGAGAGTGTCGATATTCAGCCCAAAGAGGAGTGTTTCACTTCAGTGCCGGATATGAAGTATATCCTGTATCGTTTCATCATACAGGTTAATCATTTCAAGAATCAGATGACTCTGTTTGAGCACACTGTTCCGGGGCAGATTTCTGAAATAGACGAGATTATAAGTGTGATTCACAATAACAATGTGGCTCAGTACTCATTTTATATATCTTCGCAACCAACCTCTACAGTTACAGATGAGGAGTATAAGGCAATGGTGCGACGTGGTATAAAGCACGCAATGCGTGGCGATGTTTTCCAGATTGTACTTTCGAGACGCTTCGCACAGCGTTTTACCGGTGATGAGTTCAATGTTTATCGGGCTCTCAGATGTGTGAATCCGTCACCCTATCTGTTTTATTTTGATTTCAGTGACTTCCGTATATTCGGTTCGTCTCCCGAAACTCACCTCAGGGTGGAAGGTCTCACTGCATACATAGACCCTATAGCAGGAACATTCAAGCGCACAGGCGATGACGCTCTTGATCATGAACTCGCCAAGGCTCTGCTTGAGGATCAGAAAGAAAATGCCGAGCACATAATGCTTGTTGACCTTGCCAGAAATGACCTCAGCCGAGGTGGTGGAAAGGTTACTATTGAGTTTCTCAAGCAGATTCAGTTCTATTCTCATGTTATCCACATGGTGTCGCGTGTCAAAGGTGAACTGCCCGAGGGCGCTGATGTTTACAGGCTTTTTGCCGATACATTTCCGGCTGGCACACTCAGTGGAGCACCGAAAGTGCGTGCAATGCAGCTCATTGATGAGATTGAGCCACATTCCCGTATGACATACGGCGGATGTATCGGTTTCATCGGATTCAACGGCAATCTTAATCAGGCTATTACAATTCGCTCCTTCCTGAGTCATGGAAATACACTCTATTTTCAGGCTGGAGCCGGAATCGTTGCGCGTTCTGTGCCCGAAAACGAGTTGCAGGAAACAAATAATAAACTCGGTGCGCTTGTTCGTGCTCTGACTTATGCAGAATCATTCGGGAAATAAACTTCATTGTAAATAATTAATGAAAAGTAAATTCATGAAACTTCTCATTCTCGATAACTACGACTCATTCACTTATAATATAGTCCATGCAGTGCGTGAGCTTGGGGTAGAGCCGGCTGTGCGCCGCAATGACAAAATTACCCTTGATGAGGTGGATAACTTCGATAAAATAATAATTTCACCCGGACCGGGTATCCCCTCTGAAGCAGGAATATTGCCTCAGTTGCTGGAGCGCTATGCCGGCAGCAAGCCCATTTTAGGGGTGTGTCTCGGACATCAGGCTATCGGGGAATGTTTTGGTGCAAGGCTGAGAAACTTGCCGGAGGTTTACCACGGTATCAAATCCCAAATATCCATTACGGTACCGGATTATATTTTTGCCGGATTGCCGGACAGGATAGATGTGGGTAGGTATCACTCCTGGGTGGTGGATAGTAATAATCTGCCTGATTGCCTTGAAGTTACAGCTGTTAGTGATGACGGTGAAATCATGGCTATGCGTCACCGCACTCTTGATGTGCGCGGGGTGCAGTTTCATCCGGAATCTATACTTACCCCTCAGGGGCTCACGATTATTGATAACTGGTTAAAAGCCGAATATTAAACCTGATAAAAATGAAGAATTTACTATATAAAATGGTTGAGCATAAAAGCTTGTCGAGAGATGAGTCTCATCAGGTGCTGCTCAATATTGCCGACGGGCGCTATAATGATGCTCAGCTATCGGCATTCATGACTGTGTATCTTATGCGTTCCATAACACTTGACGAATTGCTCGGTTTCCGCGATGCTATTCTTGAGCGGCGCAACCCTGTTGATTTCGGCGATGTCAAGGCAATAGATATTGTAGGTACCGGAGGTGATGGAAAAAATACATTCAATATATCCACGGCATCCTGTTTCGTTGTGGCGGGTACCGGACGCAAGGTCGTGAAGCATGGCAACTATGGTGCGAGTTCAATTTCGGGTGCATCAAATGTGCTTGAACAGCATGGTGTTAAATTCACCGCCGACATGAATCGTCTTGACCGTTCGCTAAGTGACAGCGGGGTATGTTATCTTCACGCTCCCTTTTTCAGCCCGGCGCTCAAGAGCGTGGGACCGGTGAGAAAAGCACTCGGAGTCAGAACATTTTTTAATATGCTCGGTCCATTGGTGAATCCGTTCATGCCACGCTATCAACTGCTTGGGGTGTATAATCTGAAACTTTTGCGACTATACAGCTATATTGCCCAGCACGAGGGAATTGATTGCACGGTGGTGCATTCTCTTGACGGATATGATGAGATTTCCCTTACATCACCGTTCAAGGTATGCTCCACAGGTGAAGAAATTCTGCTGAAACCTGAAGACCTTGGTTTTGAAACGGTTGAGCAGAACTCGCTTTCAGGAGGTGAAACCGTGGAAGAGGCTGCAGCTATATTTGACCGGGTGCTTGCCGGAAATGCAACAAAGGCACAAACCGACTGTGTGGTGGCAAATTCGGCGTTCGCTATCCGCACTCTTGAGCCGGGTATCTCTATTGAGAATGCCATTAAGGAGGCAAGGGAATCAATAGAATCCGGAGCAGCTCTTGGCTCATTCAGAAAATTCGTTGAACTCAATTCATAAGCCATGGCAGATATTTTGCAGCAGATAGTAACCAACAAGCGCCGCGAGGTTGAGGCGGTGGGCTCGCTATGCACTTATAGCTGTACCGGTCGTGTTAAAGCAAGGTCTATGAGCCGTGCCCTGACCGATAGCGATACCGGAATAATTGCCGAGTTCAAACGCCGCTCACCCTCCAGGGGAGAAATCCATCCCAAGGCACTTGTTGAAGACGTTATTCCCGGATACACCTCTGCCGGAGCATCAGCTTGTTCAATTCTCACCGACACTCCGTTTTTCGGAGGCGCTCTTACCGATCTTGCCGTGGCTCGTTCGCTCACTGATATTCCGTTGCTGCGCAAGGATTTTATAGTCAGCGAGTTTCAGATTCATGAGGCTGCCCGCTTCGGTGCCGACACCATATTGCTTATAGCGTCGGCTCTAACAGGAGATGAAATTGAACGTTTTACAAAGTGCGCTCACAGCGTGGGGCTTGAAGTGCTTCTCGAACTCCACTCTATGGACGAGCTTGAAAAGTTCTGTACTGGTGTTGAAATGGTTGGTGTGAATAACAGAAATCTTGCCACATTCCACACCGATCCGGAGCTATCGCTTAAAGTAGCCCGTGAATTACCCGATAATGTTGTCAAGGTAGCAGAGAGCGGACTCACATCCATGAGTGAAGTGCGTCGTCTCAGGGATGCCGGTTACCGCGGCTTCTTAATAGGGGAGACCTTCATGCGTGAGCCTGATCCGGGCTATGCCTTGGCTCGTTTTCTTACCGACTAATTTTCAATGAATATGTTGATTAAAGTGTGCGGTTTGTCAGCCCCTCAATCCATTTGCGGCATATCCGGGCTGCAGCCCTCTGTAATGGGGTTCATATTCTATCCGCCATCTCCAAGAAATGCTTGTTCGCTCAGCCCCGCTATAGTGAAGTCTATTCCGGATGGTATAGAGAGGGCGGGAGTGTTTGTAAATTCTTGCATAAGGCAGATTTTGGATACGGCTGAGAGATATTCTCTGACAGCAGTGCAGCTTCATGGTGAAGAAACTCCTGAAATGTGCAGTCAGTTGCGACTCAGCAACCTTAAAGTCATTAAGGCGATTGGAGTAAATGAGAGTCTTGATAATAAGCATCTCGGCGAGTTTGAAGGTGCTGTGGATATGTTTGTTTTCGATACCGCAACAGCCGGCTATGGTGGTTCCGGTAGAAAATTTGACTGGACTAAGTTAAAAGACTATTCTTTATCTACTCCCTTTCTGCTCAGCGGTGGTATCGGACCCGAGGATGTGGAAGCTGTACACCAGGCTGCCGCAGTATTACCCCGGATGGCAGGAGTGGATATCAACAGCCGGTTTGAAATCAATCCCGGAAATAAATCAATAGAACTTGTAAAAGCCTTTATGGAGGCAATGTAACTTAAAACTAAGAAAACTATGAATCGTTTGCAATCGCTTTTCGCACGTAAATCATCAGATATACTGTCGGTTTTTCTTACCGCCGGTTTCCCGGAATTGAACTCAACCGCCGGGGTTATAGAGCAACTTGCACGTCAGGGAGTGGATATGGTTGAAATTGGTGTACCATTTTCCGACCCGATGGCTGACGGAACAGTAATCCAGCACAGCTCATCAGTGGCACTGGGCAACGGTATGACTCTTGCCAAGCTTCTTGAGCAGGTGTCAGATGCACGTAAAAAGGTGCCTGATATGCCCTTCGTTCTTATGGGTTACCTCAATCCGATGCTAAGGTACGGCATCGAGAATCTGTTTTCCAAGTGCCGTGAGGTTGGAATTGATGCAATCATTATACCCGACCTGCCATTTGCCGAGTATCTGAGGGAATATAAGCCGCTTTGCGAAAAATACGGTATAGACCTGATAATGCTTATTACACCTGAGACGAGTGATGAACGCATACATCTGATAGATGACAACTGCTCAGGTTTCATCTATATGGTATCTACAGCCTCTACAACCGGTACAAAGGACCGATTCACCGATGCGCAGGTTGATTACTTCCGTCGCATTGCCGCAATGAGGCTCAAGCATCCTCGTCTGATAGGATTCGGTATTTCCAATCCTGTGACCATGAAGGATGCCTGTACCTATTCATCAGGAGCTATAATAGGTTCGTTATTCATCAAGTGTCTTGAGCGTAACACCACTGTCTCCGTTGCCGTTGGTGATTTGCTCACCACCCTCGGAATACGGAACGACAGGACAGACGCTTAACTAATCACATCGAAGCCTCTGCGGCGCACTGCATCGAGCATATTGTAGCTCATAGCCATGCGGTAGTAATTTACCATGTGAGCCGCCCAGTCATTTGTGGTCTTGTCTCCGGCGCGGGTGGCATTGTAGTGCTCAATCTCCTTGTCGTAATCGATAAGTGCCTGTTTGATACCATCTTCGGAGTATGTATTGGAATGGATTACAAGTCCGATAGGCTGCTTGGGTTTGAGATCAGGCATTTCGCGGGGCACTCCGATAGCGAGTCCGCACACAATATATGTGTCCTGCGGTAGATTGAGCAGCCGGCTCACCTCTTCCGGAGCGGCTGTGCGAGTATAACCTATGCAGCAGGTGCCGAGTCCTGCCGATTCAGCGGCAACCACCGCACTCATCATGGCAAGTGCCGCATCTACCGTGCCTACAATCACACCGTCAAGAGTTTTTTGAAATTCGGGAAATTCAATGTTTTTCTCTTCAGCTATTACCTTTATCTTGTGGAAGTCAGCGCAGAAAACCAAAAAATGATTGCAGGTTTTAATCTGTTTCTGAGATGTGAGTTCATATATTTTTTCCTTCATCTCCTGATCGGTCACATCTATAACAGAGAATTGCTGACCGTTATAACTTGTAGGAGTATTTCTTATCGCCTCGTAGATGAGATTCATTGTTTCCTCAGAAATCGGTTCGCGTTCATACCGGCGGATGCTGCGGCGCTGCAGCAGAGTGTCTTTAACAGTTTTCATGCTTATCGGTTAATAATATTCTTAAGTTATAATGCGTTTAAGCAGCATTTAGTTCAAAAAAACTGCTCCGGATCGGTTTCCCGATTCCGGAGCAGAATTAATATAGATAGTTGTGTATGAGCTTATTTTTTGAAGAAACGCTTGTAGAGTCCCTCAAATCCCTGACCATGACGGGCTTCGTCCTTAGCCATTTCATGAACGGTGTCATGGATGGCATCAAGGTTGAGCTGTTTTGCACGGGCAGCGATACGCATCTTGTCCTCGTTGGCACCGGCTTCGGCAGCCATACGCTTTTCAAGATTGGTCTTGGTGTCCCAAACGCAATCACCGAGGAGTTCGGCAAATTTAGCAGCGTGCTCAGCTTCCTCAAAAGCGTAGCGCTTGAATGCATCGGCAATTTCGGGATAGCCTTCGCGGTCAGCCTGACGGCTCATAGCGAGGTACATACCCACTTCTGAACATTCACCGTTGAAGTGCGCGGTAAGGTCAGCAATCATCTGCTCGTCTGTGCCTTTGGCAACACCGATCTGATGCTCGGTTACAAATTTGAGAGCTTCATCGGGTGTGAGTTCCTTGAACTTGCTCTTGGGAGCTTTGCAAAGGGGGCACTGTTCGGGAGCTTCGTCACCTTCGTGTACATAACCGCATACGGTGCAGATAAATTTCTTTTTCATTTTGGTTAGATTTTGAATAATTATACTTAAATGTTGGATATTAAATGGTTAATGTAATCGTTTTGAATTGTCGCACTCAGGGCACTCACCGGTGAGATTTACCTGAATCGTTGAAATTTTGAACTCGTCAGGAAAATTCATGTCAGTCATATCGATGTCGAAAATCCTTCCGCATTTCGAGCACCTGAAATGTGCGTGTGGCTTGGTGCATCCGTCAAACCGGGTTATTCCAGGCTCCACATTCACCTCAAGCACAGCACCGTGGGCTGCAAATGAGTGAAGGGTATTGTAAACGGTGGTGCGAGACAGCGACGGATAGCGGTTTTTCAGTCCGCTGTAAATCTCATCAGCTGTAGGGTGGCACAGGTGAGACAAAACATATTCGGCAACAGCGATGCGCTGGGGCGAAGGGCGAAGTCCGCATTCGGTCACCATTCTTATTGCATCGGTGGTTGGATTATGTATGTTACCTGCCATATTGAATAGATTATCAATTTGTAATCAGTACAAAATTAAAATCATTTCAATACACTGCAAAAAATATCGTCTTAAAAAATATTAATCAGAATCGTGAAAGGGGTGGCATGAAAGCATCAGGATAGTGTGTGACCCTGGATTCTTTACCGGGCTCGCCAATAACCACTATTACATCAAACTGCACCGGTTGGGGAATATTATAAGCAGTCACATAGGCTTCGGCAGCCCTGCAAAGATGGGAAATCTTTTTACTGTCAATGGCATCCAGAGGGTCATACTCATCATCTGTGCGTGTCTTTACCTCTACAAACACTATGCGGTCGTGGTGGCGGGCTACTATGTCAAGTTCGTTCTTGCCGAAACGGGCATTTGTGTCAAGAATAGCATAGCCTTTCCCAACAAGAAAATCGCGAGCCTGCTCCTCGCCCCAGGCGCCAAGGTCGTTGTGGTCAGCCATTTGAATCAGATTTACCGGCGAGCATGCCGCAGGCTGCCATTATATCCTCGCCACGCGATGCGCGTATAGTGGCGGTGATACCAAGAGAGTTGAGCGTGTCGCGAAATTCAGTCATCACCTTTTCGGAAGCGGTATTGCCGTCAAAGCCCGGAATTTTGTGGAAGCGTATAAGATTGACACGCGCATGAGTGTCGCGCAGCAGCCTGGCGAGTGCTCTTGCATGGCGCATATCATCATTTTTTCCTGCCCACATGGTGTATTCTACCGACAGGCGCCGCTGACCGGTGAAGTCATACCGGCGAAGCAGGTTCATGACATCAGCCACCGACCAAGCTTTTTCAACGGGCATAATCTCCTGACGCTCCTCGGCAAAGGGTGTGTGAACGCTTATGGCGATATGAACTTTTGTTTCATCAAGCAGACGTTTGAGTCCTGCAATATTGCCTATTGTAGAAACAGTTATACGCTTCGGGCTCCAAGCCATGCCCCAGGGTGCGGTGAGAATCTCTACCACGCTCAGAACGGCATCAAGATTATCCGTTGGCTCACCCATGCCCATAAACACTATATTGGTGAGTCTCTCGCTCTCGTCAACCGAGAGTATCTGGTTCATTATCTGAGCGGCAGTAAGGTTACCGTCAAAGCCGTTGCGTCCGGTCATGCAGAAGGCGCAGTTCATTCTGCACCCAGCCTGACAGCTCACGCACAGTGTTGCCCGCTCCTTGTCCGGTATCATCACCGCTTCGATATTTCTGCCCGGCACTCCGCTGAATATATATTTGGCTGTTCCATCCTTGCTGCGGTAAGTGGCAAGAGGCTCCTCACGCCCAACCGTAAATTCGGCTTTTAATCTCTCACGCGCCGCTTTCGATAGATTAGTCATCAAGTCAATATCGGTTACACGCTTCACATACAGCCAGTCGGCAATCTGCTTAGCTGCAAATTTAGGCATGGCGCATTCACCGGCTATAGCCTGAAGCTGTTCAAGCGTGCAACCTATGAGTGGTCTTTTTTGCTCAGTCATGACTTACTTAAATCTATTTGTGTAATGTGAATAGGGGAGATGCATTAAATCGCGGAAGCACTTCAAGGTGAATGCTTCCCGGCTGTGGCACAACTCCGGGAGTAATACCCAATGCTTCTGCAACAGTGGTGTAGGCGAGCGCCGGAGTATTGTTATCCTGGCTCAGATGGCACAGAAACACATTCTTAAGTTCAGGTGATTTAATAGAAGCGAGATATCGAGCTGTCTCCACATTGTCCATGTGTCCGTTTTGAGCGGCAATTCTTGCCTTCAGGTAAGAGGAGTATCTGCCGTTTCTGAGCATATCGGCATCGTAGTTGCTCTCGATCACGATGAAATTGGATTGGCGCATATAGTAGTCGGCGCGCTCAGATATGCAGCCCAAATCTGTTGCAACGGTCATGTGCAGGTCGCCTCGCTTAATAAAGAATCCGGCATTGTCAGTGCCATCGTGATTCACCTCAAAGGCGGTTATTTCCAATCCGCCTATCTTGAATGGAAACTCCTTGTAGATGGGGTGATGATAGTCTTTGAGGCGACGCGAGATGCTGTGTCTGCGCATTATGCCAGAGAGAGCCTTAGGGGTGCAATACACCTGTATGTGGTTGTGACGTCTGATGAGTGAATACACGCATCTCACATGGTCGCCATGATCGTGAGTTATGCAGATGCCATGAATGTCCCTCATATCGAGGTCAATGCTTTTCAGACCCTCGATTACCGTTTTTGAGTCCACTCCGGCATCAATGAGAATGCCACCGCTTCGGTCACCTATAAATGCACAGTTTCCACTGCTTCCGCTACCGAAACTTTTGAAAAGAATGGCATCATGCCGGCGTAAATCAATAGATATCGGCTGAATCACATGATTGGAGCCGGTGTCTGTGGAATCCTGCTCAGCAGAGCGTTGTTTCTGCACCTCCACCACAAAATCATCAAAGGATGGATGCACAGGAAGCTCCGGCTCGGTTTTCGGTAGCAAGTCCTCCATAAAGTCAAATAGTCCCGGCTGCGGAGTGAGCTGATTGTCTGTATTTTTACTCATCTCAGTTAAACAGCAGGAATATTGTTGGAGTATGCGAATAGTCGTATGCGGTTTTTTTCCACTCGCCTATCGGTTTGGTGACGATGCTCTGCTTTTCGCCGGAAATATCCGAGGCTACGCATAGCAGCATAGATGAGGGCAGAGAAGCACAAAGCTCTGCGATGAGCTTGTTGTTGCGGTAAGGTGTTTCAATGAATATCTGAGTCTGGCGTTCCTTGTTTATCCTGCGCTCCATCTCTTTAAGGCGGGCGACTCTCTGTGCCTGGTCAACAGGCAGGTATCCCGCAAAAGCAAATGTCTGACCGTTGAACCCCGAACCCATAAGCCCCATAAGTATGCTGGACGGACCCACAAGGGGCACCACCTCTATGCCTTTGCGCTGCGCAAGTGCAACGATGTCGGCGCCGGGGTCGGCAACAGCGGGACAACCTGCCTCTGAAATCACCCCGATGTCATTTCCCTCAAGAACCGGCACAATCATCTGAGGCACCTCCTCGGGTGCGGTGTGCTCGTTGAGAGTGAAAAATGTAAGGGTGTCGATGTCGATAGAGCGGTCACACTTTTTGAGAAACCGCCGTGCGCTGCGGATATTCTCCACAACAAACACTTTTATATTTTTTATCAGTTCAATATTTCTGGCGGGGAGTACCGAGTCGAGGTTACCCTCGCTCAACGGCACCGGAAAAAGAAATATTTTCCCTGATTGAATTTTTCGCTGGTCTGTCATACCACAAAGTTACGAAATTTTGTTGCATCACACGGCTGCCGTTCATTAAATTTGTGAGTGTGTTAACTTAATTTTTCGTACCTTTGTGATTATTGGATTGGTTTCAATTCCAATTTCCATACACAGTTTATAATAGTACCGTAATGATTTCACCTCCATTTAATGTATCACCTGAGGCTATAAATCTGATAGCTGAGATATCGGCTCTCCTTGAAAGGCATAATATTGCGCTTGATGGTGAGCAGGAGTTGAGACTGCGCAAGGCTAATCGTGTCAAGACTATTTATTCTTCGCTTGCCATAGAAGGCAATACTTTAAGCGAGGATGAGGTAAGAGATATTGTCAACGGTAAGGAGGTGGTAGCTCCATTACGTCAGATTCAGGAGGTTAGGAATGCAATTCGAGTATATGACATATATTCGCAGTTGAACCCATTTTCCGAGAAAGATTTGCTTAAAGCACATGCGGTCATGATGGCGGCATTGGTTGATGATGCCGGGAAATATCGCAGTTGCGCTGTGGGTGTTTTCGGTGAAACCGGAATTATTCATGTGGCTCCCCCTTTTCAGCGTGTTCCGGAACTTATGGGCAATCTTTTTACCTGGTTGAAGGAGTCAAAGGATCATTTGCTGATTCGGTCGTGTGTTTTTCACTATGAGTTTGAGTTTATTCATCCTTTTTCAGATGGAAACGGACGTACCGGACGTCTTTGGCAATCGCTTATACTTGGTGAACTCAATCCACTCTTTGAATATCTGCCGGTTGAAAATATGGTTTATTCTAATCAGCAGGACTACTATGATGCTATAGCAAGGTCAACAGAATCAGGACAATCCGGTCCGTTTATTGATTTTATGCTTAAAGAGATTTTGACAGCCCTTCAAAGAAATTTAAAGATAGAAAAATCTGATAAAGTGCCCAGAAAAGTGCCCAGAAAAGTGCCCGGAAAATCAGAATTGATGATTTTGGATATCCTCCGTCAGAATCCGGCAGCTACACGCAAGGAGCTGTCAGAAATGACATTACTCTCTGAGAGCGGTATAAAAAAGATAATTGCCAACCTTAAGAGTTCGGGATGGATTGTGCGAAATGGTAGTGACCGTTCCGGATATTGGGAGGTTTTAATTGAAAAATAGAATAGATTACCTAATAAATACAGTAAGGATATGAAGAATTTTAAACCTAAAGCATGGATGCTTCCTCAGCCGGTACTTATTATCGGCACCTACAATGAAAACGACATTCCTAATGCCATGAATGCCGCCTGGGGCGGACAGTGGGATATGAACGAGATAATGATTTCGCTCGGCTCTCATGCCACTACCGCTAATCTTAACCGCTGCGGTGATTTCACTGTGGCATTCGCAACCAAAGATACTATGGTTGCAGCTGACTATGTTGGAATTGTAAGCGGAAAAACCACTCCGGATAAGATTAAGAATACCGGCTGGCAAAGTGTAAAGGGCGAAACCGTCAATGCTCCGGTTTTCACCTGTTTCCCGATGACAATGGAGTGCCGTATTAAAGAGAAACTGTATGAATCGGAAACCGGTTACTATATTATAGCCGAGATACTTAATATTGTTTGTGACGAGTCATATCTTGCCGAGGACGGTAAGCCTGATGTGGAGAAAATGAATCTGATAACATTTGACCCTGTTCACAACGGCTACATTGCGTTGGGCTCGCGTGCAGGCAATGCCTTTCACGATGGCAAGGAACTAAAATAAAAAAGCATGAAGATCTTCACAGACCCTCATGCCCAAAATATTAACTCTCTTTATTGTTTAATCTTTATTGATTTTCAAATTTTCTTGCTCCGTCGCTTACGATTACGGGATACACTTTGGGCTCGTGGCCGTAGCGTTCCTTGAATTTCTTCTTGGCGGTAGTGATGAAGTTGTCATAGAGTTCATCCTTGACAAGGTTTACGGTGCAGCCGCCAAAGCCGCCGCCCATAATACGTGAGCCGGTAACACCGCACTCTTTTGCGATATCGTTGAGATAGTCGAGCTCTTCGCAGCTCACCTCATAGTCTTTTGACAGACCTTTGTGGGTTTCGTACATACAGCGTCCAACAGTGTCATAGTCGCCGGCTACAAGTGCGTCACACACAGCGAGCACACGGTCTTTTTCCTCAATCACGAATTTAGCACGGAAATAGTCTTCGGCAGTGATATCGGTTTTGATTGCGTCAAGCATTTCCATGGTAGCGTCACGAAGAGTCTCGATGCCGAGTCGCTTTGCAACTCTTTCGCAGCTCTGTCGGCGCTTGTTATATGGTGAGTCAGCGAGTTCATGCTTTACAACCGAGTCGAGAAGCACGAGCTTGTGACCTACAGGCTTGAAGGGGAAATATTCAAATTCCATAGAGCGGCAGTCGAGACGCATGAGGTGGTCTTTCTTGCCGAAAACGCTTGCAAACTGGTCCATGATGCCGCAATTCACTCCGCAGTAGTTGTGCTCGGTGGATTGACCGATGCGAGCGAGCTCGAATTTGTCGATGCTGTTGTTGTTGAAAAGGTCGTTGAGCGCGTTGGCAAAGCAGCTTTCAAGCGCTGCTGACGAAGAAAGGCCTGCGCCTAAGGGCACATTGCCGGCAAAAACGGCATCGAAGCCTTCAACCTTTCCGCCTCTTTTGAGAATTTCACGGCACACACCGAAAATATATCTTGCCCAGCTCTGTTCGGGGGCATCAGCCTCATTAAGTCCGAATTCGGCATAGTCATTGAGGTCAATGGAATACACTCTCACTTTGTCTGTGCCGTTGGGCAGAATTTCAGCCATCATCAGTTTGTCGATAGCTCCGGGAAAAACAAAACCGCCATTGTAGTCGGTGTGCTCGCCGATGAGGTTGAAACGACCGGGAGCCACATAAAGGGTTCCCTTGCTATTGAAGCGTTCTGCAAACGCTTTGTTGATTTTTTCTTTCATCAAAGTATTTGTTTTAAGGATTTTTTGTCAATGTAGCCGGGCACGCCCCGAAGGGCATCCCTATTCAGTGGCAAAGTAATGAAAAAAAATCGGTAAATAAAAATAGTATTATGACAATGTTTGTAAATTTGCGCTATATTTGCTTAACGTGTTATGGAGATTCTGAAGCATGAGTGCGGAGTGGCGATGATACGCCTTCTTAAGCCGCTCGAATATTATAAGAAAAAGTACGGAACATACTGCTATGGTCTCACCAAGCTCTATCTTATGATGGAGAAGCAGCACAACCGCGGTCAGGAAGGTGCGGGAATTGGAGTGGTCAAACTCCATGCTGAGCCGGGACATGAGTATGTGTTTCGCGAAAGAGCACTCGGCACAGGTGCCATTCAGGAAATATTCGATTCCATTCGTCCGCAGCTCGAAAAGAGCGGGGTAGAGTACAGAAGCCCAGAGTTTGTTGAAAAAGAGGTGCCTTTTGTCGGCGAGATTTATATGGGGCATCTCCGCTACAGCACCACCGGCAGAAGCGGACTCAGCTATGTGCATCCCTTTTTGAGACGCAATAACTGGCGCAGCAGAAATTTGCTGCTGTGCGGCAACTTCAATATGACCAATGTCGAGCAGATATTCGATAGTGTCGTGGCTATGGGGCAACATCCCCGCATTTACAGCGACACAGTTATGCTTCTGGAGCAGCTTGGATATGCTCTTGACAAGGAGAATCACCGGATTTACCGCCGCTACCGCGATTCGTTGAGCGAACCCGAACTCAGCAGAAAAATAGAGGATATGCTCGACATGAGGGAGGTGCTGAAATATGCGGCTCCCAAGTGGGACGGAGGATTTGTGATTTGCGGAGCAACCGGCAGCGGAGATATGTTTGCTCTACGCGACAGGCACGGAATAAGACCCGCTTTTTACTATTGCGATGATGAGGTAGTGGTAGTGGCATCGGAGCGGCCGGTAATTCAAACCGTGATGAATGTGCGCCGCGCCGATGTGCGTGAACTTGCCCCCGGCAGCGCTATAACCGTAAGCAAAGCCGGTGAGGTGATGGTGAGCGATATTCTCGGAGAGGGGGAGAACCGCAAATGCTCTTTCGAGCGTATCTATTTTTCGCGGGGCAGCGATGCCGACATATACCGTGAGCGCAAGGCGCTCGGCAACGCGATTGTGCCGCAGGTGCTGGAAAGCGTGGGCTATGACCTTGACCACACTGTCGTATCGTTCATTCCCAATACAGCCGAAGTGGCATTTATCGGCATGGTGGAGGGATTGGAAAAATATCTTGACAGCCTTAAAGCTGATCGTATTCTCGCAGCACAGGAGACCGGTAATCTTGACATGGATACTCTCAATGAAATAATGAGCCACAAGCTCAGGGTTGAGAAAGTAGCCATCAAGGATATAAAGTTGCGCACATTTATTGCTGAAGGTGAGGCACGAAACGACCTCGCTGCTCATGTGTATGATGTAACCTACGGGTGTGTGAAGAATCATGTTGACAATCTGGTGGTGATAGATGACAGTATTGTGCGCGGCACTACTTTGAAACAGAGCATTCTGCGCATTCTTGACCGTCTGCACCCTAAAAAGATTGTTGTGGTGAGCTCATCGCCGCAGGTGCGCTATCCCGACTGCTACGGTATTGATATGTCGCGCATGGGAGAGTTCATAGCCTTTAGGGCGGCTGTGCAACTGATTAAGGAGAGCGGCAGGGAAAAACTGCTCGGGGAGGTGTATGAAAAATGTGGGGCAATGGAGTCTGCCACCGATGAAGCTCTTGAAAATTGCGTGAAAGAGATATATGCTCCCTTTACAGACCGGCAGATTTCTGAAAAGATAGCAGAGATGCTCACACCGGAGGACACCGGTGCGGAGGTGGAGATTATTTACCAGACATTAGACGGACTCCACGCATCGGTTCCCAATCATCCGGGCGACTGGTACTTTTCCGGCAACTATCCCACACCCGGAGGTACAAGACTCGTCAACAAAGCCTACATAAACTATTATGAGGGCAATGATGACAAGAGGGTGTGACCGGGCAAAGCATCAGTTTCATTATTTTGTTTCTTTGATAAGGTAAAATATCCGGGTGTTTCCTCTCTTGAACTCTATGGGAGATTCAAAATAAAAACTGGGCTGAATTCGATGTGATTCAGCCCAGTTTTATATGAATTAAGTATTGGGATTACTTTTCTGCAATAGCTTTTTCAACATAAGCCTTGAAATCTTCATAGGTCTGCAGGCCTAAGAGATTGTCTAAGTCCGCACCGTTGGGCACAACAGCCACAACAATGGGAATTGAGGTTACATTGAATTTCTTTGCCAGTTCAGGACAATCATCAACGTCAACACTTACAAAGAGTGCTTTGCCTTTGAATTCTGCAGCTACTTTGTGGAAGATAGGCTTGAAGCTCTGGCAGGGTCCGCACCAGGTAGCGCTGAAATCAACGATTACGGGAACATCAGCAACAGGCAGATCGGTCGATCCTTTTTCAAGAGCGATAACTGCATCGCCGTCCTCAGTCTGAGGAGCTGCTTCCTCAACCGCTTCGGTTGCGGGTTCCTCGGTTTCAGCTGCAGTTTCTGTCTTTGCGGTGCTGCTGCAAGATGCAAATACTAAAACTGCTGAAGCAAATAAAAATTTAATGACTTTCATATCTGTGAATTAGCAAGAGAGTGCAGAGTTAGTTTTGCGAACAGCTTCAGCGCTCTTCTTGAAGAGGTCTTTCTCCTCTGCATTGAGATCGAACTCAACGATTTTTTCAATACCGTTCTTGCCGAGAATACAGGGAACACCGATGCAGATGTCTTTTTCGCCGTATTCGCCGTCGAGAAGGGCTGAGCAGCTGATGAGTTTCTTCTGGTCACCGATAACAGCGGCAACAACCTGAGCTGCTGCAGCTCCGGGAGCATACCATGCTGATGTGCCGAGGAGTTTGGTGAGAGTAGCACCACCAACCATTGTGTCAGCAGCAACTTTTTCAAGCTGTTCAGCGGGGATAAGTGTAGAAGCGGGAATTCCGCGGTAAGATGCATAGCGGGTTAGAGGAATCATTGTTGTGTCGCCGTGACCGCCGATAACAATGCCTTCAACTTCGGTGGGGTTGGCACCGAGTGCAATGCTGAGGAAATATTTGAAGCGTGCGCTGTCAAGAGCACCACCCATACCTATGATTTTGTTTTTGGGAAGACCGGAAGTCTTGTGGATGAGGTAAGTCATTGTGTCCATGGGGTTTGATACGCACACAATAACTGCGTTGGGTGAATATTTGAGAACGTTGTCGGTTACTGACTTTACAATGCCTGCATTAACACCGATGAGCTCTTCACGGGTCATGCCGGGCTTGCGGGGAATACCTGATGTGATAACCACAACATCGCTGCCGGCTGTTTTTTCATAATCGTTGGTTACACCTACAAGGCGTGTTTCAAGGTTGAGGATATTTGCTGTCTGCATGATATCCATTGCCTTACCTTCTGAAAGGCCTTCCTTAATGTCGATGAGAACTACTTCATCAGCGATGCTTTGGGTTACGAGCACATTAGCGCAAGTAGCGCCTACATTGCCTGCACCCACAACTGTTACTTTAGACATAACTTTATATTTTTTTTAGGGTTAAAATTAAATTCGTTTGTTTCGCAAAGTTAGAGAAAAAAATGAGAGGCAATTCAAAAATTTGGTTAAAATGGATAACACTCCTGCAACCGGCATCAAAGGTTCAATTTTTTTTCGTAATATTTGCATAATAATTAGCTTATAATAAGTGATGAATGAACTGAAATGTCCTAAGTGCGGTCATGTGTTTCAAGTTGATCGTGATAGCTTTAATTCCATAGCTTCACAGGTGAGAGACAAGGCTTTTGAGCAGGAGGTGGAGAGAAGAGTGGCTGATGTGAAGGCTCAGTTTGCCCGCGAGATGGAGAGTAAGGCGCAAGTAGCTGAAATGGAGGCTGAGAAGAACCGCCGGCAAATGGAGTTTGACAGCAGGGAGAAGCTTCTTTCGGTTGAGGTGAGCTATAAGCAGCAGCTTGCCGAGATTATGAGCAAGTACGATAAGGCGGTTGCCGAGGCTCAGGAGGCTAAGCGCAAGCTTGACGATGCGGAGCAGGTGTATCAGGCTCGTGAAAGAGCTGTGGTGTCGGAGCTTAACCGCGATATGGAAAAAATCAAGTCATCGCTTGAGGATGCTGACAATCGCACACGAATCGCTGTGCTTGAGGAGAAGGAACGTTTCAACACCACCCTTATTGCCAAGGAGCGGGAGATTGCAGCTATAAAGAGCGATGCAGAGGCGAAGCTTACCGAAGCGGCTGTTCAGCGTGAGGCGATGAAGGAGCATCATGCTCAGGAACTTAAGCAGAGCATGGAGCTTGTTGAGCACTACAAGAATATGAAGGCTTTGATGTCAACGAAAATGCTTGGGGAAACGCTTGAAGTGCATTGCGCCAATGAGTTTGCCAAAGTGCGCCCGTATCAGTTTCCGAGGGCATATTTCGAGAAAGATAACGATGCTTCGGCAGGCTCCAAGGGCGATTTTATATTCCGCGACTATGATGTTGACGGCACGGAGTATATATCCATTATGTTTGAAATGAAGAATGAAGCTGATTCTACACTCACCAAACATAAGAATGAGGATTTCTTTGCGAAACTCGACAAGGACCGTAAGGCTAAAGGGTGCGAGTATGCGGTGCTGGTTTCACTGCTGGAGGCTGACAGCGATCTTTACAATAGCGGCATTGTGGATGTGTCATACCGATATGATAAGATGTATGTTGTCCGTCCTCAGTTTTTTATGCCTTTGATTTCTCTGCTGTGCAATGCGTCGATAAAAAGCGTGGAATATAAGCGTGAACTTATTCAAGCGAGAGCGCAGAATGTGGATGTCACCAATTTTGAGGAGCGGCTTGAGGAGTTCAAGACGAAGTTTAGCAATAACTACCGCCTGGCGAGTGAAAAATTCAATGCAGCCATTCAGGAGATTGACAAGACTATAGAGAGGCTTAACAAAATAAAGGCGAATCTGCTTGGCAGCGAGAATAACCTGCGCCTTGCAAACGATAAGGCGGAGGCTTTGACGGTGAAGCGGCTCACCCGAGGTAATCCCACTATGAAAGCAAAATTTGAGGAGGCGAGTAAAAACCGCACCTCCTCAAACTGATATTAAGACCCCGTTCCCCCAATATTTGTTAACGCTGAGGTCGCATATCTCCGAGTGATTTTTTTGATGGCATGAAGGAGCGATGGGGTTCCATCGTGACAGAGTGACAACACAAAAAGCACCGGAGAGATGCGACTGTAAGGTAACTTTTTCACATCGTCATACAACAAAAAGCATTTGCACCGGACTGCCTCAGTCAGAAAGGGAGTAGGCAGAGGTAAGAAAATCAAGGGTATAAATTACCATCGCCTCGGCCCATCGTCACGCATCTGCGTCCGCTTGTTTCGGTCACGATGGGACTCCATAGCTCCCTCACTGCGCGAACACAGCTGCATAACGCTTGACCGCCTCAGCATTAACAAATATTGGGTGAACGGGGTCTAAGCCTCTAATCCTTAGAAGCTGAACATGCACATGGCGCCGACTCGGTTCGCGCTCCGGCTGGCTCCGTTGAAATCATGGCGCACGCCATAGTCATATTCTGCGCCGACCTGAATTCTCGGAGTCAGATTCCAGAATACATTCACAGCAGCTGCAATGCCATAGCGGTATTCCGACGGGCTAACAGTGTGCTGCGGAAGATAGCGGGTCTGGCTTGCATTTGCCGATACAAACAGGTTAGGGCGGAAGTTGTACTGCAATCCGAGGCACCATCCATATGATGCGGGGGCGTACATTTTGCCTATTGCATCAGGATTTCCCACCAGGTCATAGCTGCCTATTGAAAGGTCACCACCGGTGCCGGCATATCCCTTGCCGTATGATGCTGTTAAATACAACGTAAGAGGATCGGCAGGATGCGATACTGAGCTCAGCTGCAATCCCCACCCGGCTATGTTGTGATTTCGCTCGCTCACAAGGTCGCGGTAAGAGAGTGTGCGCACTATTCCGCTGAGTCGTATATGCTGCCCGCGCTGCCACTGATATTGAGCGAATGCAGCCCAGTCAGGCATCCAGTTGGACACTTTCTTAGTGTGCTCTCCGTCAACTCCGGGTGAATTGGAGGGTGTTTCACCAGAAACAGCCAATACCCATTTGTCCTTGATTACCGGCATATATCTTATCAGTGTGGCGGTAGGCGCAATTTTGTTGGCAGGACCTTGTGCGTCAACGGTTGGAGGCACTGCCGCAGGGTCAGAGAATGTGGAGTTTGCGTAACCGATTGTGAAATCATTTATAATAGCGTAGGCTTTTTTCAGATGAAAGTCGCGAGACTGGTAGCCGTTGAAGTTGGCTTCAATATATAGCTGATAGTTGCCGAGAACCTTATTTCGCCCGATTACTCTGAAAAACAAGCAGGTTCCTGCCGGAGTAGTGTCAAAATGACGCATATTCGCAGGGTCTTTGACCATAGGTATGAGATAGGGAGCGAATCCCGGTGAGGGTTGTGCACCGTCCCAGTCATAATAAGCTCTCATTCTCACAGCACCACCTATTCCCATTGCAAGCTGGGAGTCCCGGCTCAGAAAAAGGAAATATGGTGCGTCAGGATCGGAGAAATGGCGGAACTGGTCGTAGTAGAATTCTGTGATTTTACTTCTGAGAGAGTCGATAATTCGGTCTTTCTCATCATTATCATCCGGTTTGCCGTCAAGAAAAATCACTTTGTGATTCTTTACCAGAGAATCAATCTGGGCATCTGCCAGACTGTTGGACTGTGCTGAAACAGATGTTGTTACGGCTAAGGTGGCAATGGCTGTCGCCGCTATTTTTTTTAGCATAATGTGAATGATATTTAATATTTCTAAAATTAAAACGCGCTATATATACTTATTGTTTGGTGCGATTTCAGAACCTCTTGCAATGTATATGCGTTTTTCTTTTATAAAATAATATGTTATGGAAACAGACATCAATTCACTGCCTATAGAGTCACATCCCTGGCAACCTTTTATTCCTGATCACACCAAAGTGTTGATAATGGGTACTTTTCCTCCTAAAAGTAATCGATGGAGTATGGATTTTTACTACCCTAATAAAATCAATGATTTCTGGAGGGTTATGGGACTGGCGTTTTATGATAATGCTGACAGGTTCTGGGAAGGAATTTCTAAACAGTTCAGGCTTGAGGATATAAAAAATTTCCTGATTGAGCGTGGAATAGCCATGAATGATACCGGTGCCAAGGTACGGCGGCTCAAGGATAATGCCTCAGACAAATTTCTGGAGATTGTGGAACCCGTTAATCTGAAAGCGCTGCTTGAGCTTATGCCGGAGTGCAAGGCTATTGCAACCACAGGCGAGAAGGCTGCGGAAGTGATAGCGCAACTCACCGGAACAGTTGTGCCGAAAACAGGCTCATCTGTTGAAACAGAATATCTCGGCAGAAAGCTGACTATATGGCGAATGCCTTCAACCAGCAGGGCATACCCTCTGCCGTTGGCAAAGAAAGCGGATGCTTACGCTGAGATGTTTCGCCGCATCGGCATTCTGTAGAAGCTATTCTTCTTCAGGATATTTACGATAGTATTCATCAAGAATAGTCTTGATGTTGAAATAATATCCTTCGGGAGAGGTAGTGTCTATCTTATTGATGGTGATATACTCGAAATACGGGGCGTAAAAAAGATGGTTAAGTACTTTATGTCCCATAGCGGTAATGAGTACATACTCATGCTGCGGAGCAATAACGTACCAGGCGTTCTCTTCATCAAGTCCGGTGCCGGACGAGGCTATTGTCATTAAAATATAATTCAGTTTATACTGCCAGATATTGGCGAGGTTATTCTTTCCCTTAAGATGTAGCGCGGATATGAGACGCATCATGCTTGTGAGGTCAAAAGGGTTGTCATCAAGAGCTTGCTCACATAGCGAAATGACCGAATCACACTCGGCGCGGGTAAGCGAAGGGTTTTCAGACGGGTCAGGCACAACGCTTTTCACGGCAACGGGACGGTAAGGATTGTAGTCTTCCTGAAACATATAGCCGAAATACAGATGCCTGAATTTGTCCAGTTTCATTAAGGTGTCGTTGCGCATATATTCATTCATCAGCCTCGGATAATAATATGGGGAGGTGCGGTCGTATGTAGCCGCTCTGATGGCATCAAGGTTGGGTTTCTCAATTTTGAACTGAGGCTTTATGTTTTTCTGTGCGCTCAGATTGAGAGAAAACAGTGCAGCGAGTAGTATAAGTATAGCTTTTTTTAATCTCATGGTGTTGTAACTTTGTCCGTTGATTCGGTTTCTTTCGGTTTAACGATATCCGGATAGGATATGCGTGAATGGAACATGGTGCGCAGACGGTTGGCAAATACTTCCTTGACCTCTTTGATGTCACGGAACGACATAGGTGAGTCGTCATGAAGTCCGTCCGCTATCTGTGAATCAATAATCTTATTGACAAGTGCCGAGATTGTTTCAGGAGTATGATCCTTAAGACTCCTTGATGCTGCTTCAACAGCATCTGCCATCATAAGAATCGAAGTTTCCTTTGACTGGGGGTTCGGTCCCGGATAAGTAAATAATTTTTCATCAGGCTCTTCTCCCGGATGAGTGTTGCACCAGGTATTGAAGAAATACTTAGCCTTGCCGGCACCGTGGTGCTCGCGGATAAATGTTCGTATGCTTTCCGGAAGATTGGCTTTGTCTGCCCGGCGGAGTCCGTCGGTGATATGTCCTATAACTATTCGTGCGCTCTGAATAGGGTCAAGGGCATCATGCGGATTAACCCCGTGCTGATTCTCGGTGAAGAACGCGGGATTGTTTATTTTGCCGATGTCATGATAAAGCGCGCCGGCTCTCACAAGCTGAACATTGGCGCCGATTTTGTTAGCTGCCGCCGATGCGAGATTACTCACAGCCATAGAGTGCTGGAAGGTTCCGGGGCACTCTTCCGAGAGTTCGCGCAGAAGAGGGTTGTTGATATCAGACAGCTCCACAAGAGATACTTTGGATATGAAACCGAAAGTCTTTTCAAACAGGAATATGGCAACGTAGGCAAACGAGATGAAAAGTGAGTTGATGGCGAGGAATCCGAACATTTTCGGTGAAAGCCTTGTCACGGAGCCGGAATGGAACAGCTCGATTGAAATATAGGCAAGAGAGTAAGCTATGAATACAAGGAATGCGGTGCGCAATAGCTGTGACCGCTTGGTTAGCTCTCTGAGACTGTCTATAGCGGTAACACCGGCAAGAAATTGCATGAAGATAAATTCAAGAGGAAAGTTGGTGGCGATACTGGCAAGCAAAATAGTTACTATGTGTGCGGAAACAGCTGTGCGCGCATCAAGAAAAATTACAAGTATTACGGGCACGATTGCAAACGGCACCATATAAATGCCGAGCGTGAAAACATGGCTCATTCCGAATGCGATAAGGGTAACCGCTGTGATTGTAATCATTATCAGCAATACCTTGCTTTTCGATTCATAGTAGCTTGGCCGGAAAAAGAAAAGATAGGAATATAATGCACCGAGCAGGAGTATTATATATAATGTCTGTCCGATAATGGGATAATAGAAGTCAACGCTCTCTTTACCTCCTCTTTTTGCATTCAGTGTGTCATAAGTGCGAAGCACTGTGTAGAGTTGCGGAGTAACAATGTCACCGCGGTCAATTATTCTCTCTCCTTGCTGAATGACTCCTATCGGTGCCATTGCTCTCTGCATCATTTCATCATGGAGTTTTCTGGTTTCAGCTGTGTCGAGAATAATGTTTGGCGTGAGAATGTCGGATAGTCCTGATGCGCTTAGCGCACGTGTAAACCGGGAGTCATGGAAAACACTGTCTATGGTTGCATAAGCTTTTCTCACCGAGCAGTATTTGGACGTTGGCACGGATAAGGCTACATTTTCGTGAATCATTCTCACAGACGGAAGTTCACCGGTGTTTATCGCCTTATAGGTATTGGCATCAACTATGCCATGCTCAAATGCTTTTCTTACCTGAGCTGTGAGGGCGTTTTTCTCAAGGGGACTGAGGTTTACGTCCGATTCAGTGTTCAGTCGCGATGTAAATTGCGAAAGAGCATTTTTTTCAATGTTGGGGTTGCGGTAATATACCGGTTCAAATCTCGACTCCAGGCTGTCCCTCACGTGTTCCGCTCTAATAGAGTCCATATAAACAGGAATGTCAAACGGCGCGGTGAGAAGCGAGTACGACCAAGGTCTGTTTACTTCGTAGGTGTATTCTCTGCCGTCTTTTCTCGGCAGGAAATAGAGTATGAGAATGGTTGAAATCAGGAAGACGGTTCCTCTGACGTATGCTGACTTTTTTATTTTCATTTCATTCTATAAAAATAATTATTTTTTTGAGGCGTTTTTTACTAAACTTCCGCAGAGTGATCTCCTACTCTGGCGGCGGTGGTTATGCCTCTGATATGGCTCACTTTTGAACAAAGCTGATTGACAACCGCAGTGTCATTTACAAGCACTGTAAGCCTGCATCGGAATACCTCCTGCTCGGTGTCTATATGAAGAGAACGTATATCAATGTTCAGCTGATTGGAAATCATTTGGGTGAGTTCCTGAAGAATACCGTGGCGGTCAACACCCTCAATGTGTATTTCAGCGAGGAATTTTCTATTTACTTCTTCCCATCTGGTGCTTACTATCCGGGTGCCGTGGGCGGCTTTGAGAACCTGAGCGCGCGGGCAGGTGAGGGTATGTACCTCTACCTGACCGAGATCGTTGATAAACCCCATGACATCATCTCCGGGGATGGGACGACAACAGTCGGCAAACACAAAGTTTCTCTCAGTATCGGTGCATCGGAGGGTATATGTTTCTTTCTTGTTTATCTTTTTGGGAGTAACAATAGTAACGGGACTCTCCTTTTTGGTGGTTTTTCCTATTCTGAAAATTTTTGACAGGAGAGATTTTTCTGTTTTCGGAGATTCTTTAACCACGTAGCCGTCAAGGGTCAGCTCTCCGGCTCCTAGACGGTAAAGCAACTCCTCTTTGTTTTTTACATGGTAAAAAGCTGTCATCTTGGTGATGATTTCATTGGTGGGCTGCACCTCGGCTTCATTGAGGAATGTGTCAAGAATCTCCTTGCCTTTCTCAATTATAGGTTGCTGCTCCTTGCGCAGAGCCGCGCGCAGGCGGGTTCTCGCCTTAGCTGTTGCGAGAAACGACATCCATTCCTCCTTCGGTTTCTGGCTTTGTGAGGTGAGCACTTCAACCTGGTCACCGCTCTGCAGGCGGTGGCTGAGCGGAACGAGTTTATGGTTTACCTTTCCCGCGATACATTTGGTTCCTATCTGTGAATGAAGCTCAAAGGCAACGTCAAGAACAGTTGCATGGTTGGGCAGGGTTATCAGTTCCCCCTTCGGGGTGAAAACCACTATTTCTGAAGCGAAGAGGTTGAGCTTCAGGGTGTCGAGAAAGTCTATCGCGTTGGGGTTGGGGTCTTCGAGAATATCTTTGATTGTGCGCAGCCACACATTAAGCTCGCTCTCTTCATCGCTTTCACCAATCTTGTATTTCCAGTGGGCGGCAAAGCCTTTTTCAGCTATTTCATCCATTCTGCGTGAACGGATCTGCACCTCAATCCAGTTGCCGTCCGGTCCCATTACGGTGAGATGCAGTGCCTGATACCCGTTTGCTTTAGGCACAGAAATCCAGTCTCGCGTGCGGTCCGGATGAAGGCGGTAAAGGTCAGTTATCGCAGAGTAGATGCTCCAGCAAATCTCCTTCTCCTTGCTCTGATCCTCGCAGTCAAAAATAATTCGCATGGCATAGAGGTCATAAACCTCTTCAAAGGGCACATGCTTTGTCTGCATTTTTCTCCAGATGGAATACACCGATTTGAGCCGTGACTGCGCCTCATATTTTAGCCCCATGGTGTCGAGGCGCTCTTTTATCGGTGCCGAAAAATCGTTGTACACCTCTGAGCGGCGCGCCTCGCTCTGCCGTATCAGCTCCGCTATATTGGCGTAGCTTTTCGGGTGCTCGTACTTAAAACTAAGGTCTTCGAGTTCTGTCTTTATTTCGAAAAGCCCCAGACGGTGGGCGAGTGGAGCATAGATATATAGTGTTTCTCCCGCAATTTTGTACTGCTTGTTCGGTGCCATTGAGCCGAGGGTGCGCATATTGTGCAGTCTGTCAGCCATTTTGATGAGAACCACCCTGATGTCCTCGCTCATTGTGAGTAGCAGCTTGCGGAAGTTTTCTGCCTGCGCTGATGCCTGGTCGCCGAAAATACCACCGGAAATCTTGGTGAGCCCGCTCACCAGCTGTGCTATCTTTTTGCCGAACTGTGCTTCGATATCCTCCACGGTGTAGTCGGTATCCTCCACAACATCATGCAGCAGTGCTGCGCAGATAGATGTTGAGCCGAGCCCTATTTCCTGACTCGCTATTTTAGCCACCGCGATGGGGTGTAAGATATAAGGCTCTCCGCTTCTGCGGCGAATGCCTCCGTGAGCTTTCTTGGCAAACCGAAATGCCCGCTCTATTATTTCTACTTTTTTTCTGTGGTTGCTTTTCAGGTATCCGTTCAGCACGTCCTGAAACTCAGCCTCAATAAGACGCTCTTCCTCCTCAGGAGTGAGATTGTAAGCAGTGGTGTCCGTGTCTGTAGCCATAATTAAGGAACTATGCGGGTATGATATTCCACAAAATTATGAAAAACGCATCATTCCTCAAAATTTTTTTTAACCGGCTACAGTCGGCTTCAAGCGCCGGGGAGGACGGGGTGAGGTGTCAGAGCAGGTCTCGGAGCACTTGAGCGTTATTGTGGATGGTGTCGTGCGAGGAGTATAGCAGCGTCACTTTGGGTTTGTTGTCAACAATGGCTTTGAATGCTGTCAATGCCGGACTGTTAATCAGTTCCTTTTTATATCTTTGCTCAAATTCGTCCCAGTTTGCATCCGGATTGTGGTGAAACCATTCACGGAGTTCGGCTGAGGGAGCGATGTCTTTATCCCACAGGTCGTAGTGGAATGTTTCGTGTGACAGTCCTCTCGGCCATAGGCGATCAACATACACTCTGAATCCATCGCCGGCATCCATAGGGTCGTATGCTCTCTTTAAGCTGATTGTCTGTGCCATAATAGTAGTTTTATTACATTGTTTACTATTATAACAATTATGAAGCGGAAAATATTGGGCTTAGAGCCGGCTTTTAACCAACCGTAAAGGCTCCGAGGGTAGTGGTGTAGTCCGGAGATTTGATTGCTCTGCGTATGGCATTCACGAATTTGATGTGCTTGCCGGTGGCATCGGTGTCGCGATATTGCTGTGAACCGAGCACCACAGTGTCCGCTCCCATTTTGCAGTTAACTTTGTCAAGCGCCTGTTGGAAAACCCAGACTCGGATGCCCCCCCCTGAGCCAGGTCGGTTTGACCCCTGCCGCCAAAATTGAACTGACCCTTTTGCCCAATATAAGAATGCCCCCTGTTGACGGAATGTCAGCAGGGGATTTTATCCGTATCTTTGAATTCCGTTTTGGTCGACGGGGATATAATTCAAAGAAACATGAACACAAAGTTAAAAAACATTCTCCTATGTTACGCATCGGGGATGGGTATCAAAAGTATCAGCTGTGCTTTTGACATCTCGCGAAACACAGTGCGCCATGTTATCCGGTTCGACATTCCGGAATTTGACAATCTCCAATAGACAGATTAGGCTTCAATGCTTGGTCTATCATTAGTTTTATATGGCCTATAAGTCCGGTATGTGCATAATTTTACTACATTCCTAACTGACAGCATTGTACAGCTTTCGTATATGAGAATTGTTTAGTAATTTTGCAGTTATGAAACAATATCCTCATAAACTTACGGACGATTTTGAAATTCCTGTCCATAAACTTAAAGATTTTGCTCCTAATGGAGTATCCGCTCGGCTATATTGTGAGGATATGAATATTGCGTCATGGA
>JAAVFD010000035.1 GCA_014800945.1 Barnesiella sp.
GAATTGGTAGAAGCTACAAAAAATGGCGATTTTGCTAAAGTAGCAACTCTTTCAGAAAAAGGACAGAAGTTGGAAAACGAACTTAGAGAAAGAGAGCTCACAGATGAAGAAAAGTCACAGCTTCAAGAAATTCAGAGCAAAGCAGCATCTGGAATTGTAAGCGGTGCCGCTGATGGCATCAGCAATATGATTGAATCAGCCGGTGAAGCAGCAGAACAGGTTGCCGGAGCGGCTAAAAATTCAGCAGAAAAAATTCAAAAGGCTTTTGATGATCTGGATGATTCAGACGACGCCGAATAATTATTAACCTTTAAACATATATATAATGGAATTTGCACTTTGGGGACTCTTCTGGATCCTTATCGGTATTGCTTTCCTCGGATGTTTCATCTCTAAATTCCCCGGCCCGATTCTGGCACTTGTTGCTATATTGATTGGCAAATTTTTCCTACCCGCCGGTGAACTTATACAATGGTGGAATATAGTGATAATAGTCGCATTGGTCGCACTGTCTGTTGTATTGAACCGCATGATTCCCAAATGGAGCGAATCAATCGCGAAATTTGGCAAAGGTGGCTCTTGGGGCACAGTAGTTGGTTCGGTTTTGACAATTTTGCTGTCACCGGCTATTACTGACATCCATCCGGCAGGACTTGCCATCAGCTTCCTCTTGATATCTTTTGTGGTTCTTCCTTTTATTTTTGCTACAATTTTTGAATTCGCAAAACAGAAGAATCTTATTGAGGCAGCAAGATCAGGCGGTGGAGCAACCCTTGTGTTCGTTTGCACCTCCTGCGTTAAACTCCTTGCCGTGGTTTATGCAGTATATCTGATGATTTTCAACAACTAAAACCTTATCTGCAAGAATAATCCACAGATTATAAAATATTAGACCAATTTTTAGTGGAGTGCTGCGCCAGATCCGGCGTAGCACTTTTTTGTATTGACGCAGCACACGCACCCCACTACCCCCCCCATATTACATCCTCAATCAGCAGTAGTGCTTAAGTATTGATTCTATTTAGTTCTCCAATCAAAGAACTTTTCGTAACTTTGTACCGTTTTCCAAAAGTAAAATATTTTTCAGTTTGTAAAACGAGCAAGAATGAGACTAATTAGCAGACCACACTATCTCAATCAATTATCAGGAGTAATGAATACTCCCGATATAAAGATTGTGACCGGCATCAGACGTTCAGGAAAATCAAAGCTTCTGAATGCTTTTGCCGATTATATCCATAAGATTGATTCGACTGCAAATGTCATTGAAATTGACCTGACTAAGCTTCGTTTTGAAAAGCTAAAAGAATACCATGCTCTTAATGAGTATGTGGAGGAGCAATATAAAGATGGAGTCAACAACTATCTTATGATTGATGAGGTGCAGCTATGTGAGGAATTTGAGCTTGCCATAAACAGTCTGCATTCAGAAGAAAAGTATGATATATACCTGACAGGCTCCAATGCTTTTCTTTTGAGCAGCGATCTTGCTACCCTGTTTACTGGTCGCCATATCGAGATACATGTTTTCCCGTTCAGTTTCAAGGAATACTGCACATACTTTGAGATAGCAGATAGCAATATGCAAGAAGCCTTTACTGATTATATTCAAACAGGTGGTCTGTCAGGGGCATATCCTTATTCAAGGACAGAGGATAGGAAGAAATATATCCGTGACGTTTATGAAACAATACTTATTCGTGACCTTGTAGAGAAATACAAGCTTGGTAACCCTACGATGATGAAACGTGTGAGTCACTATCTTATGGATAATATCAGCAACATATCCTCATCGCGAAATATAAGCAATGCACTAACAAATGATGGAACATTGACTAACCACATGACAGTAGGTAATTATATCAACTATCTGTGCAACGCTTTTGCGTTTTACGAAGCTAAACGCTATGATGTGAAGGGGAAAACCTATCTGCAATCATTGAGCAAATATTATCTTGCAGACACCGGGATACGCTTTGCAGAGCTTGGTAAACGAAACATGGACTGGGGACGGATGCTTGAAAACATTGTGTTCATAGAATTGCTGCGACGTGGATACGAGGTCTATGTAGGCAAACTTTACCAGAAGGAGATAGATTTCGTTGCGATGAAAGGTGGGGAGAAAATCTATATTCAAGTGAGTGATGATATTTCAGCAGAAACGACTTTCAAACGAGAAGTAGAACCGTTGTTGCAGATACGTGATGCTTATCCCAAACTGCTGCTTGCACGAACCCGAAACGAGGAAACCGATTATGAAGGGATAAGAATAGTGGACATACCACAATGGTTATTAATGGAACAATAAAGAACAATGACACCGGAAGAGTTGGAAATAGAACAAAAGGATGTAACACGTCGAAAGGCGTTTAGTGCTTTTGAAGCGATGCGTCAGTCGCTGGCAAGCTCAGGTGTGCCACAGATGTCATTGGAGGAGATCAATGCTGAAATAAAAGCAGCGCGAGATGAAAGGAGATAGCCGGATTTATGCAGCCATTGATACAAATGTACTTATTTCATCCCTATTCTCAGCCAATGGCGCGTCGAATCCTTCCAAAGTGATAGGTGCGGTGATTAACGGTGCTATCATTCCATTGTATAATGACGAGATCATCTTCATACAGACCCGAATCTAAAAGCACCGGCTTCATCCACTTTACAATAACAATCCTCAAAATAGAGTTTAAGTATATCTAATCTGATTAATTTGCTCAGTTTTGCGCTGTGTGCCTAAATACACAATATGCGAAGATTCTTAGCCTGAGCGCGCAACATAAAATTAATGACCTAAGATATTATTATTGAATAAGAAGATGCTGTCAGCTATCCGGTGATTGAAGAATAATTTACCAATAAGAACATATCAGATTAATTTTCAGTGGAGTGCTTCGCCAGATTCGGCGTAGCAATATTTTGTCTTGAAAAATAATTTTGTGAGAAAAAGTCAACACTATTCAAAATTTTAATTATCTTTGCCACCACAAGAGAATAACCCTCTCCTGTAAGCAGAACCTAAAACTTAACACATTAACCCATAAAAAATCCGGCGGAATAGAGATTCCCATCAATCGGATAAAGCATATTTTTTGAACTGACAGGTTCTAATTCCCCGTCTGGAAACCGCCAATAATAACAACCCTACAATACGTCCCGTGGAATACAGCAGAACCCGATCGCCGCTTTGGGGCGGAATCGGGTGTACTTATTTTGAGGACGAGGCGCTTGGCGGTGCCTAAGGCAGGAGTAAGTGCAATCCGGTTCCGCCCCTTTAGTGCCTTATGAGCGACATTAACATTGGAAAAGTTATAGAGGAAGAGCTGCGCAGCCAGCACCGAACGGTGGTGTGGCTCGCAGAAAAACTCAACTGCAACCGAACAAACATCTACAAAATTTTCCAACGCCAAAGCATTGACACCGAGCTGCTTCTCAGAATAAGCAAAGCACTCAACCGTAACTTTTTTGATAAATATATCCAACTCCTCCAATCAAATCCATGACTAAAAGCAAACTATATACCGCTACAGGCGACAAAGGCACTACATCGCTCATCGGAGGCGCTCGTGAGCCCAAGGACTCTCCACGCATTGAAGCATACGGAACCATCGACTCCCTGAACTCCCACATCGGGCTTCTACGAGCCCTCACAGCCGAAAACTCACTTACAACTCCCATGCTCCACACCGTTCAATGCCGCCTATTTGACATCGGCACAGCACTCGCCACACCGGGAGAACTCAGCACCACCCCACCGGTCACCGACACCGACATTCGCACCCTCGAAAGCTACATAGACAGCGTGGACTCACAGCTGCCACAGCTCAACAGCTTTGTATTGCCAACCGGCACCCCGCCAGCCGCACAAGCCCACATTGCCCGCACAGAATGTCGCCGCGCAGAGCGCCTGATCGTTGCCCTCAGCCGCACAGTGCCCGTCCACCGGCAAACCCTTATATACCTCAACCGACTCAGCGACCTCCTCTTCGCAATAGCAAGATTTAACAATATTAATACCAATCAGCCTGAAATTTTCTGGACTAAAAATTGTTAGTACAGTATTAATTATTACTTTTGCGCCGCTTTTACACACAGAGCGACTAAACAAACACAACAAAAAACAATAAATAACAACCCCAAAAAAACATACGCGCATGTACTGGACACTTGAACTCGCATCAAAACTCGAAGATGCACCATGGCCCGCTACCAAAGACGAACTCATTGACTACGCAATGCGCTCAGGAGCACCCCTCGAAGTGATTGAAAACCTCCAGGAAATGGAAGACGAGGGCGAAACATACGAATGCATTGAAGACATCTGGCCCGACTACCCCTCCAAAGAAGACTTCTTCTTCAACGAGGAGGAATATTGAAGCCGAGGGCTTCATTATCGCGAGTCGGCGTTTAGCATCAGTCTGACGGCTATGGCGAACGTAGCGAGGTAAAAGCCAGTCAGGTGTGCGGTACCGTAGGCAAAATGTCCGACCGCAATATTAATCGGCAATAAGGCGGAAACCCTCGCCTTAAATAATTAAAATACAAGCGATTGACAAGCAAAACACTAACTTGTCAATCGCTTTTTCTATCCCTTTCTCCCTCCCAAATAAACCTGCTTTAGCATCTGAAATATCTTGTTGAATATCCGTATTATAGTTGGTTTTATTTTGAGGAAAATTTCACTAAATTTGTAAGATGAAATCTAAAGAAGGGAAAGTAATACACGAGGTTAAACCGGTCGCAAATTGTGACCAGTCAATTATTCCGATACGCATTGAGTCGCTTATACATATTATCCGTGAGCAGCAAGTGATGCTTGATTCAGATTTAGCGAGGCTCTATGGAGTAGAGACTAAAGTGTTAAATCAGGCAGTCAAACGCAATATCCAACGCTTTCCGGAAGATTTCATGTTTCAGCTGACCAAGGAGGAATGTTTGAGGTCACAAATTGTGACCTCAAACGGAGGTAGAGGTGGCTCGCGCTACATACCTTATGTCTTTACTGAAAATGGTGTGGCGATGCTTAGTAGCGTGTTGCGTTCGGACAAGGCCATTGAGGTAAATATCAATATTATGCGTGCCTTCTCCACTATGCGTAATTTCCTTATGAATAATGCCGCCATTTTTCAGCGTATGGATCAATTGGAAATGAAGCAGTTGAAGACAGATGAGAAAGTTGACGCTATTCTTGATAAACTCAGCGACAATGATAAGCCTAAGGAGGGAGTATTCTTCAACGGGCAGCTATTTGATGCGTATGCGCTTGTTGCCGACCTTATCCGTCAAGCAAAGACCCGGATTGTGGTTATTGACGATTCAGTGCTTGTTCAGTTGTCAAAGCGCAAGCCGGGAGTGAAGGTAGATATTTATGACGGGCAAATCTCCAGACAGCTCCGTCAGGATGTGGAGAAACATAATGAGCAATACCCGGGTGTGACACTCCATAAATATACCAAAGCTCACGACCGTTTCCTCGTAATCGATGAGGATGTCTATCACATCGGAGCATCCTTGAAAGACCTCGGGAAAAAGCTCTTCGCATTCTCCAAAATGGATGTGATGACAGGCTCCAAGCTATTAGCCGGATTATAGTGTCCTCGTTTGTGTTTTATCGTCTCTCACCGCCTAATACGCTTGTATAATTTTTTAGTAATTTAGATAACTCACTGAATTACAATGGTGATTCTTTTCTTCAACGAGGAGAAATACTAATTCATATTTAGAATCAAAAAGTTAAAAGACAGCCGTAATATATCTTATACGGCTGTCTTTTCGTTCTATGCCCTTAAAGAGCTTAATTTGTGTCGATTAGAAATTGTCTGTTGCGAGCGATATGACTAATCCATTGGTTATTGAAATAGTCTATTGCTTAACCCAGATTAATTTGTTGGTATCATAGCCTCGTTTTTGTGCTTCGGCAAGAATCTGAGTTTTTGTTTCGTCGGAAATTTTAGGTGTGCGTGACAAAATCCATAGGTAGTCATCGCTTCCGCCTCCAACAAGAGCATATTGATAGTCATTGTCAAGGAGCATTATGCGATAGTCAGAGTAAAAGGGACCCCAGAATGAAACCCGAAGCAGTCCCGCAGTGTCGGTAAGTTTTGCAAGTCCTTTGGCTTCAGAAAGTTTTCCGTCTATAATCCCCGTATTCAGCACATCAACTTTCCCATCGCCACGAAGAACGTACATTGCTTTTGTCTGTTCCATTCCGCGTTCAAATTTGTGGTCGAAGCGTGCAATTTCATACCAGCTTCCCAAGAAGCGGTTCAGATCAAAGTCTGTGACTACGGAATTGTCTGCCGTCTGTTTGCTGCATCCCATCAGTAGGCTAAGCAGCACGGATAAGGTAAAAATCTTTTTCATGTTGCTTTGGATATTTATAATTGAAACTAAATCGTCTCTATAACAAACAACCGCGATAAAAAATACCCCTCCGATAAAATTTTAACTCCTTTTATAAAATTCCCAAAACCTGATTTTCTCTATGTAATAAACATTTTAAGACCAAAATTATAAATGTGGACTTATTTGTTAGTTCATATCTTCAACTTAAGTTTTCAACGGGGATGATTGATACCTATGCGCTTGTCGCAGATCTCCAAACAGCTCTGTCAGGATGTCGATAAACATGATGAGCAATATCCTGGATGGTGGCAATGACGGGGTCGGAACTGCTTGGAGGACTATGATTATTTTATATCAACGGTAGCCCGGAGAATTTCTCTTTTGCCCCCCGGCGGGCCTGCAAGTCGCTCTGTAATGAAACCGATCTCGCCAAGCATCCGCCTGATTGCTCCTTTGGCGCAGTAGGTGGTGAGTATGCCGCCGGGACTCATGGCTTTGAATATTTTGCGGAATATCTCCTCGGTCCACATTTCCGGTTGCTTCTCCGGAGCGAAAGCATCGAAATAAACAACATCCAGCTGCAATGGTAATTGCATGGTAATCAAATTGTTTTCCATCTTAGCGAGATTGAAGAAACTATTAATGGCGGTGGACTGCTGCCATGAAGCCGAGTTCACCGCTTCAAAAACATCCTTCAGATTTGCGGGCAATGCTTCGGAATAAAGTGCTGACGCGGATTCCGGCAGCGGATATAGCTCTACGGAATAGTACTCTGTGGCTATCTCCTTTTCAAGAGCTGCCTGAGCGGTAAGTGCGGCATTTAGCCCGGTGCCGAACCCTACCTCAAACACCCTCAGTTTACCGGCAGTCTCCATCGCTTTATGCCAGCCGGATTGCAGATACACATGGCGGCTCTCGGCTATCGCTCCCTTCACCGAGTGGTAATGCTCGTCAATATCCTCACGGTAAAAGGTTGGAGAACCGTCGGCTGTTGTTTCAATAATCACTTTCATAAGGCACAATTACAGGGGTAGAAGATTGTCATTTTTTATTTCACCGAGCACAAATGAGCTGTTTAGCGAGCCTATGCAGTCTATCTCACCGAGAATACGAAGCAGGAATTTCTGATAAGCTTTCATATCCCTTGTATATATCTTCAGCAAAAAATCGTAATCGCCTGAAATATTGTAACATTCAGCTATCTCAGGGATATTCTTCACCGCCTCCATTATGCGGGTGGCATTTTGAAATGAGTGCTGCTTCATTTTCAAATAACAGAATGCAACAAAGCCACAGTCAAGCTTGTCAGCGTCAAGCACCGCAGCATATTTCCTTATATATCCCTCCCTTTCAAGACGTTTAACCCTCTCAAATGTAGGTGTCGGCGATAAATGTATAGCTGCCGCCAGCTCCTTATTTGTCAACCGCCCGTTTTTCTGGAGCTCACCAAGAATAGTCAAATCGGTTTTGTCAAGTTTTTCGGTCATACTCAATTATTACCCTTATCAAAATACTTTTATACAGAAAAAAATTCTGCTTCTCACCCATTTTGGGATAAAAAAAGAACTATTTATTCTGCCATTCAGCGCAAAATTAGATTTTTTATTCTGTAATTTGAGGTTTTATTGGATAATATATTCAGCAGAATTAACTTTGCAACTGTAAATGAAACAAATCAAAAACTCTAATAATATGGCTAATAAAGATTTACATTTCGAGACACTGCAACTTCATGTCGGTCAGGAGCAGCCGGATCCGGCAACAGACGCCCGCGCGGTGCCTATATATCAGACGACCTCTTACGTGTTCCGCAATTCACAGCACGCAGCAGATCGATTCGCCCTCCGTGATTCGGGTAATATTTACGGTCGCCTCACCAACTCCACTCAGGAGGTGCTTGAAAAGCGAGTAGCGGCACTTGAAGGCGGAGTAGCTGCACTGGCGGTTGCCAGTGGAGCAGCAGCAGTGACATACGCTTTACAGAATATTGCCCAGATAGGAGACCATATTGTGGCTGCAGACAATCTTTACGGCGGTTCTACCAACCTCATCAGCCACACTCTTTCAACCCAGGGAATAGAAAGTACGTTTGTTGATGTAAGTGACTTTGACGCAGTTGAAAAAGCGATTCGCCCCAACACAAAACTGCTATTTGTTGAAACCTTCGGCAATCCCAACTGCGATGTGACAGATCTCCGCACCCTCGCGGATATAGCCCACAGGCATAATATTCCCCTTATAGTGGATAACACTTTCGGCACACCTTTCCTTGCCCGCCCCATAGAGCAGGGAGCGGACATTGTGGTTCATTCCGCCACCAAATTCCTCGGAGGACACGGCACATCGCTGGGAGGCATCATTGTTGACGGAGGCACATTCCCCTGGTCAAAGCACGCTGACAAATTCCCTACCCTTGCCAAACCGGACCCCAGCTATCATGGAGCGGTGTTTGCCGATGTTGCCGGCGACGCTGCATTTGTAACACGCATCCGCGCGGTTATTCTCCGCGACACCGGAGCAGCTATATCACCTTTCAACGCATTCATTATTTTACAGGGAGTGGAAACACTCTCACTGCGTGTTGAGCGCCATGTTGAAAATGCGCTCAAGGTAGTTGAGTTTCTGTCCAAACACCCCAAGGTTTCTAAAGTCAATCACCCTTCACTGCCTGAGCATAAGGATCATGCGCTTTATAAAAAGCTTTACCCCAACGGCGCCGGCTCAATATTCACATTCGAGGTAAAAGGTGATGAGAAAGACACCTGGAAATTTATTGATTCCCTGAACATATTCTCTCTCCTCGCTAATGTGGCAGATGTGAAATCACTTGTGATTCACCCCTACACCACAACCCACTCACAGCTGGAACCGGAAGAGCTTGAGCGTCAGCGCATCACCCCAACCACAGTGCGCCTAAGCATCGGCACCGAGCATATAGATGACATCATTGCCGACCT
This sequence comes from Barnesiella sp., assembly GCA_014800945.1. Taxonomy (GTDB): domain Bacteria; phylum Bacteroidota; class Bacteroidia; order Bacteroidales; family Muribaculaceae; genus Paramuribaculum. The sequence continues at coordinate 9,297 of JAAVFD010000035.1, forward strand.
TTCTCAGGCACTTGACAAAATCTAAAAAGGTAAAAGAGATATTATGAAGAGAGTCAGCGCCCGACTGTGAAGTCCGGCGCTGACTAATTTTTATCTGGAACCGCTCTTATTATATCGGCTGAGCTTCCCGCCTGAGCAAGTGCTTTATCTTTTTCCATTTTGGGAAGAAAGCCCAAGGACGCACATTGCTGTAACTTATCAGAATAATCAGCAGCGAGAGCAGAGCTACTATCAGAAGCCATCCATATATTTCTTTCATAGACACCACCAATGCCTGCAACTGAACCGCTCCATACAGTTGTCCCATCGGTATATGAGCTGCATTGACTGTTGTATCCGTAATGCCTGCTCCTATAATTGATGCATTCTTAGCCACAGTGTGCCTAAGCAGTTCGCCAATTATCGCCGGACCGAATGTAGCCCCCATAACCGCTCCGGTAAACCCGTTTATGGTAAGAGCCTCCGGAAACACCTGAAACGGCAATCCGCTCTGAACAATTGAGGTGAGGAACACTATAGATATAATGACGGCGGCTGCTCCGCGACAAAAGAGCGGAATAAACAGCATTTCCTTCTCAACACCGTAATCTATCATGAAATAGAAATAGGCAAGATATAGTGCCGCGAGGAAGAATGCTATTGCCGTCATTATTTTATATCTCCACTTTCGCAAGGCAAAAGTAAAATAAGTGAAAGCGCATCCGGCTATAATGCCGGCGAAAACATACCAGTTGAGGTCTATCAGGTTAGTTTCATCGAAGCCGAGGATATTTGCAGCATAGCTATGCTCAAACACATGCTCGGTAGCTATCAGGGTAAAAAACACCAGGTAAACGGCTGTTGCACGAATCACATTGCGGTTTTTCATAGCCCTGAAGCTGATATACGGATGGTGGAGAAAAGTTGCACGCCAAAGGTTTATGCCCAGGCAGATACCTCCTAATAGTGCAGCTCCCCTTATTTCAACCGAGTCCCACCAATCAAAATAATTTCCATATACACAGATAAATGTGAAACACATCATGAAAACCGTCCACAGAAGCGCACCAATCCAGTCTATACCGAGAAGCGGGATAAACATAGGTCCCCGCACCGGTTTGACAAAAATGAGCACCATGACAATCAGGAGCAGGAGCAAGCCTGTCATAATCCAGTGCATATACTCCCACTGCGAGAAAAAGGCGGTGTAGATAGTGGCTATTCCGCTCAGCTGAATCACACTATCAACGATAATATATACATAGCAGAAGAAAATAGCCATGTCTCTTACCGGAGTGAGCCAGAGCTGTATCGTAGAGTTGCAAGCCAGAGTAGCCTGCATTCTGAACCAGCCCGCGATAAAGCAGGTGACAACAAGGACCGGAACCGAAGTGGTGTGAGCGCATATAATGTTTGCAGCAATAAGAACTGCCGCAGCCGCAAGTAACTGAGTGCGAGTGGAAAATCTGAACTTTATGCGAAACATCACCGCGAAGTTGATTGCCAGACCAATAAGCGAAGCGTACCCTGCCATGAGGATATCCTCCTGCATAAGAGCCGTGGTGCCCACCATATCGGTAACAGCCGCGAGGTATAACCCTCCCGAAAACTGCACTATGAGGACAAAAAATATAAACAGGTACGGTTTTAGCTTCCTGGGGATAAAATCAGGAACCTCCGGAATATCAAAAGGTCCCTGTGGTGCATTCCAGTCTGCCATTTCAGTACTTCACACTACATTCCACATTCATACCGGCTCTCAGCTTTTCCAACTCCTCCGGTTTATTATCAGGCGTGAAAACTATTCTGACCGGAACTCGCTGACGCACCTTGACAAAGTTTCCCGCAGAATTATCCTGCGGCAATAATGACAGAGATGCTCCTGTGGCGGTGGAAATAGCTTTTACCTCCCCCTTGAATCCGGTGCCGGGGAGCGCATCCACATCAATTTCCACCTCACTGCCCGGGGCAATGTGGCGCAGCTGTGTTTCCTTGAAATTCGCAGTGACCCATAAATCATCCGAATCAACCACGTCAAGTAGTGTCTGCCCCGGCTGCACAAGCTGACCAATCTGAATTTCCTTGCGGGAGGTATATCCGTTGCACGGAGCTACTATAACAGTGTAAGATAGATTCAGCTCAGCAGTTTCAAGCAAAGCGGCCGCGAGTTCTATACCGGCATCAGACTGCGATATTCGCTGACGGTTTATATCCACCACAGCCGATGATGCCGAGCGTTGGCGTGAAAGCATTTCATATCTTGCCTTCTTTGCCTCATAGTCGGTTTTCGCTCCATCGTATTGCTGACGTGTAACGGCATCCTGCTCCAGCAGCTTGTCATATCGTGCAAGATCTGTCGCAGCCATCTCCATCAGCACCTTAGCTTCGGCTATAGATGCTTCACTCACAGCCACATTTGCAGAAGCAGAAGCCACAGACCTGTCGGCAACATCTCTTCCGGCAAGCGCGTTGCGGTAATCGGCACGCGCTCTTGCAACATTCAGGCGCATATCGGCGTCGTCTATTATTACAAGGGTATCTCCTTTTTTCACAGGCTCATACTCGTTGAACCTGATTTCCTTGATGTAGCCTTGCACCCTGCTTTTGACCGGTACAATCTGGCGATGAATCTGTGCATTGTCTGTAAACTCCACATTGCCGAGATGAATAAACTTTGCCGCTACCCAAACGGCGGCTATGATTATCACTGTTAGAGTTATTATGTATGAGAGTATTTTTTTGCTATGGTGTTTCATATCTTTCCGATGGTAAATAATAGTTTATAGTAATAGTAGATGATATTTATGCGGGCATTGACAAGCCTTTGCTCCGCATCAAGCCTGGAATTGGCGGCATCGAGCATATCGGTAATCAACGCCATATCGGCGCTGTAGCGGGTGGATGTTGTGCGGTAATTGCGCTCGGCGAGCTCAACACTCTTCAACTGTGTTTTAAGCTCCTCATAGGCTTCGAGATAGCGCACATGATCGGCATTCACTGCAAGGGACACATCCTGACGGACTGCATCAAGCTGCTCAACCGCCTTACGGGTTGCCATACGGCTCTTAGCCAGCGACCTATTGTTTTTATAAAGCGATGAGATATTATAGCTAACACCCATTCCCACAAACCAGTAACTGAGGTTACGGTTTATCGGTGGAACCTCAACAAGAATAGGACCGTCCATGCTCCAGCCTGCTGTCACTCCTATTTTGGGAAGACGCTCCGAGCGAACAAGCGCTTCCGCTTTTCTGCTGATATCCACACCGGTGCGCGCAATATTAAGCGACGGTGAATTAGCCTCCGCCTCCTGTTGCCACCAGGCAATACCCTCTGCCGGAAGCGCCCGTTCAAGAATCGTGCTGTCCGGTACAATGACTGTGCCCGCCTTCAGTCCCGCCACGGTTACAAGATTTGTGTTAAGGATATCAATCGTATTGTTTATTTTAACCAGTTGCAGCTCAAGGTTGGATACAAGCAGCTCATAACGGGTGATATCGTTTTGCAGAGTAGTGCCCTGGTCAAACCGGGCGCGCATTTCCTGAAGCACCTTGTTTGCCGAGGATATATTACTCTCCACCACACTCTTCAAGTTACTGTACTTATAAATGTCAAGATACAGTCCCGTGAGTTGGAATCTTATATTGTCTCTCTGAAACTCGGTGGCATATCTTGCTGCCGTTGATTTCAGCTCGGCAAGCTCGATGGAGGTTGACACAGCTCCACCGGTGTAAATCGGCTGAGTGACATTGACAGACAAGCCGTTGCCGAAATGTGGAATCGGCGCTTTCTGATAATTGCTGAAATTTCTCTTTGTTGTGAAACCGTCACCAATATAGCTCAGTGACAAGGATGCATTAATATCGGGTAGCCTGCCGGAACGCGCCACACTGATTTCACGCTCAGCTTCGGCTTGTCCTGAATATGAGGGGCGTAACTGTGCACTATTTGAATCTGCCGACTTGAAAATCTCTTCAAGAGTCACAACAGACTGAGCATGAGCACAAATCCCGGGGCTCAACAAGGCAGCACACAGCAACCCTGCGAGCAATCGAAGATTGTTCATATTGAATTGAATAACTAAGGTTAGGAATTGATTACTTTATGGCTTGCAGATTTGCATTACAGCCAACAACAGACAGATTGTCCGCTTACTTCAGAATACGGATGCCGTACTTTTCCAATTTTCAAGAAATCCCCAGTTTCTTACTGTGGGACAAGAGCGGATAATGTGATAAAAGTTCTCAGACATAAACAGGTGACTCTTTGTGAATCACACTGCAAAGGTATAAAAAATAAGTAAAACCGTGAGCCTTTTATAATGTGTATTTATCTACATCAAACATATTAAGCCTTGATACTCAGAATATTGCCTCCAGTGAAATTCCGAACCGCCGGCGCTAAGGACTAACGCCGGTGCGAAAATAGTGATTTGTCGTAGGAACTCAATCTTAGGGTTAAAAAAACGAGTTCTTCATGGTCTGAGGATAGACTTATGCCAACACACTGGTGCAGGCGTAGCTGATGATAGCATCCCAGCGGTCTTCGGTAAACTCTGTTGACGGGCTCTGATCCATGACCTCCAGCTGTATTCTCTCATAGCGGTCAAAC
>JAAVFD010000036.1 GCA_014800945.1 Barnesiella sp.
AACTCAAAATTTTCCGTGATGACTTCCGGAAATACCGTTTTCAATACTTGCCATTGTTTCATGACACAAAGTTAATTATCTTTGCCCTGATTTTAACAACCACCTTTTTACATTGACCCAAAACTATTGCACTTACCTATAGTACTTCATCACAACGTTACTTTTTTAGGACGCGGGAATTCGTTATCCAGTAGAGGATGCCTAAGGCTATGAAAAATATGCCACTTATGATTCTCCATAATGGTCTGACCTCAACATCCATTGCAGAGACCACAGTGATGATTAAGCCGCAGACAATCATGATTACACCGCACCACAATCCGAATTTAGCTAAGGTCTTTTGCTTCTTTTCATCCATAATATAAAACAGTTTAGAATCGTTTGCCATTTACATTTGCCGGTGGGCGACCTGCCTGAAGCTCCGCAGCCATAAAGTCCATATATGGCGCAACATGCTCAAAATAACGCCTGTAGCCTTCACAAAGATAGTTAAGTCCCGGTTCACCGGAAGCAGTAACGGCAAAGCGGTTTCTGGGACACTCTCCATTGCATGCAAAGAGCCACTTGCAGCCGCGACATTGACCGGGCAAGGAACCCTGCTTTATTGAACCGAATTGCTGCTGCTGATCACTGCTCATCATCTCTATCATATGCTTCTCATGTATATTTCCGAGTTTATACGCCGGAAAAACAAAATGGTCGCATGAATACACATCTCCGTTCCATTCCATCGCCGAAGCATGACCGCAGTTCTTAGCCAGAGTACACACTCCCGGCTGCTCCCCTACCCAGTTGGCGAGGGTTGCATCGAAAATCTGTACGAAAATCTTACCTACATCCTCTTTCACCCATTCATCAAACACCCCGATGAGAAAATTGCCCCACTGCTCGGGTGTGACCGAAAAGGGAGCCATTTCACCGGGAGTGGCTACATCAGCAAGCATATTATTGGCAGCAATGCGCTCAACCACGGGAGTGAACTGAATGAAGCGGCAGCCCATATCCTTGAAAAAGCGGTAAAACTCAACGGGATAGTCGGCATTGTAATCATTCACCACGGCAAGAGCATTCCATTCAACCCCATGCCTCTGCAGTAACTTAATGCCGCGCATCACATTCATGAACGAAGCCTTGCCTGAAGCTGTGCGCCGGTACTCGTTGTGAAACTCCTCCGGTCCGTCAATCGAGACTCCGACAAGCCAGTCATTCTCCCTGAGAAAAATACACCATTCATCGGTCAGAAGAGTTCCGTTGGTCTGCAAAGTGTTGACTATCCTTCTTCCTCCGGCATATTTTTGCTGGAGCTCCATAGCCTTGCGGTAAAACTCAATTGGGCGAAAAGTAGCCTCTCCGCCATGCCATGTGAACAGCACCTCAGGAACGGTCTGCGCCTCAATGTATTGCTTGATGAACTCCTCGAGAGTAGCATCGCTCATAAGCTGCTTGCGTGCATCGGGATAGTAACCTTTCTTTTCAAGATAGTAGCAATATTCACAAGCGAGATTGCATGAACTGCCCACAGGCTTAGGCATCACATATATTGGTTGGGAGAAGGGGTTTATCATAATAATGAATAAAAACTTGGATATTCTATACAAAATTAATTCAAATGATGGAAAAACAATTATCTTTGTGAAATATTATCAAACCCTTAAATTATTAAATGAGACATCTGAAACCAAACACAGTTACCATTCCAGTTGCTGCAGCTGCCGCTATGGTACCCTTTGTGAGTTGTTCCGCAGCCAAAAGTGCCGAGCATGCGCAGCAGAAACCTATGAATATAGTGTATATCATGACCGATGACCATACAGCCCAGATGATGAGCTGTTATGACACCCGCTATATTAATACACCCAACCTCGACCGTATTGCCCGTGACGGTGTTAAATTCACCAACAGCTTTGTTGCCAACTCCCTGAGCGGTCCATCAAGAGCTTGTATGCTCACCGGCAAGCACAGCCATAAAAACGGCTTTGTGAGCAACGAGATAAGTGTGTTTGACGGAAGTCAGCCCACCTTCCCGAAATATTTGCAGAACGCCGGTTATGAGACCGCCATCTTCGGTAAATGGCATCTCGAGACCCTTCCCACCGGCTTTGACCGCTGGGAGGTTGTTCCGGGTCAGGGTGACTATTATAACCCCCGCTTTATTCACGAAAACGGTGACACTATCAAGGAGCACGGCTACCTTACCAATATCATTACTGAAAAGAGCCTCAACTGGCTTGAAAACGAGCGAGATAAAAATAAGCCGTTCGCCTTGCTTATTCACCACAAAGCTATTCACCGCGACTGGCTCGCTGACACCTGCGACCTTGCGCTGTTTGAGGACACCAATTTCCCGGTGCCGGAAAACTTTTATGACGACTATGAGGGACGTCCCGCAGCAGCCGCTCAGGAAATGTCTATCGCCAAAGATCTTGACATTATCTATGACCTCAAGATGCTGAATGACACTGTAAAAACTCCGCTCAAAGGCACTTATCTTGCGTTTATCGGCAGAATGGACAGTGCGCAGCGTGCTGTGTATGATGCGTTCTATCAGCCTATTATCGATGATTTTTATGCCAAGAAACTCAGCGGCAAGGAGCTCGCCGAGTGGAAGTACCAGAGATATATGCGCGACTATATGAAGGTTGTCAAGAGCCTTGATGATAATGTAGGCAAGGTGCTGGACTACCTTGAAGAGCATGATATGCTTGACAATACCCTTGTTGTTTATACCAGTGACCAGGGTTTCTATATGGGCGAACACGGTTGGTTTGACAAGCGATTCATGTATGAGGAATCTTTCCGCACTCCCCTTGTGATGCTTCTTCCCGAAGGATTCAACCGCCGCGGCGATGTACCTGAAATGGTTCAGAACATCGACTATGCTCCCACTTTCCTTGAACTTGCAGGTGTGGAAGTGCCCGAAGACATTCAGGGTGTTTCTCTCCTTCCCCTTCTGAGAGATGAAAAAGGTCCGGAGGAGTGGCGCGACAATCTCTACTACCACTACTACGAATACCCCGCCGAGCATGCTGTTAAACGCCATTACGGTGTGCGCGATGACCGCTATAAACTCATTCACTTCTATAACGACATTGACCACTGGGAGCTATTTGACCTTCAGGAAGATCCCACCGAAATGAAGAATATCTACGGCAAACCGGGCACTGAAGAGGTGACAAAGCGGATGATGGCTAAACTCAAAGCCGCTCAGGAGCAGTATGACGACCCTATCCGCGAAAAATACCCTATTGCTGACTAATTCAAACCCGTATATAGTTTTAGAGACCGCCTTGCCCGGCGGTCTCTTTTTTTAGCTCATAAGATTTATAGGAAAGGGCTTTAGTCGTGTTGATGGTGATTCTCTTAATCCTTATGACATCCTATCGGAACAATACATTCACTCCGAACTTTTAGACATAACTACTCCTGCGGAGCCATATTGACTTCAAGAAGATTAAAGTCAGGTAAAGTCTGTTAGGACTTTACGTGGCAAAGGATTATGCGGGATGATGACAGCGGTGGCAAGCAGTGGGATTATCAACCGTAGGAAGCTCAATGGACACCATAGGTGATGTCTCTGCTTTGGAGGTGGTGGCAAAATCGGGAGGTCAGCAAGGAGTTCAGAAATCAGATTAGAAAGATGGATTAAGATGGATGTGCTTGGATTAACTCTTTTTACTAATTTTACACCCGAAGAAACAACAATACAACCTAAATGACTGATAAACAACTCACTGAATACAAGAATTTCATATCAACTCTATGTATGGCAGTTGAAAAGAGGCTTGGCAGAAGTTTGTCTTCTCCCAGAGATTTCGATTATTTGTCTGAGGAGTTGAGCAAAGTTAGTAAAAGAGTATCAGGTTCTACATTAAAACGCATCTGGGGTTATAACAAAGATGTATCTTCAACCTACAAACCTTATAAATACACCTTATTATCACTTGTCAAATTTTTAGGATATAACAGCATTGAGGACTTTGTCAACTGTTATGACAGCAGGGACATACAATCAGCGGAGTTTATCGGCGAAACAATTACTACGGATGAAATAATACCCGGCAGTGTGATAGAGCTCACCTGGCTACCGGACAGAATCTGCAATCTGATATGCGTGGAAAACGGTGTGTTCAAAGTGGTTCATTCAGAGCACGGACGCTTGTATCCCGGTGATGTCGTTAAGTTTAAAAGCCTGACTCAAAATGCTCCCCTTTATTTTTATGAAGTAAGCCGCCCCGGCTCAAACGAAACTTTTATCTACACAGCCGGTCAGCGCACCGGCATACGCTACCGCATCCGCGGCATGGTATCCTCCCAAGAAGACACCATCATTTCCTAAATTCAATATCACCATAGAATTATTTTGTAACTCATCAAACAGTACTGATTTCATGTAGTTACGATGGCGGTTCTCCCTACAGCTATTTCTTTGTAAAATAGCCTAATATAGCCACAAAGTTCTTTTTTGTACCGCTTACTTGCTACCTCCGTACCCTAAAAAGATAACCCAAATCCTCGCAAAAAGGAAAGAGCCCGGTACAATACCGAACTCTTTCTATTACTGAATAATGTTGTACCTGTCCAACTTTTGGTGGTCACTACAATTTACGACTTGACATCTTAATCTTAACAATTTAGTCATAAGGATTTATACCTACCTCACGACAGTGTCGTTTGTCTTGCTTTCTGCGTTTCAATTCATATTGAGTCCGCTCCTGTTGTGACATCCAGCTTTTAGGTTTTAGACTCATCCTGTACTTAGGACGCATGATGATACTACTTATAAGCCAGAAAGGAAAACGAAAAAGAATGACTAATGCTTTCATAATAAAAATTTTGGTAAAAAACTCACTTCTATAGATATTTTATTTCCAGGTGATAAGGGCGGGCACCCAATCCTTCATCCATGCTGCCATCCTATAGCTCTGACTTCTTGAAAATGCTTGGGACGCAAGTAATTGCCCTGTACTTGAAAATACAAAATATTTACCTCCCGTAGCCGTATTATTACCGAATAGTAATCTTCTATTTTTATCTGTACCAGAGGAGCCAATATATTCTTCATATAATGGTGCTACTAAACGAGTACCGGAATATGAATAACATCCATATTTACCACCCTTCTGTACTAAAATTATTCCTACCTCAAACCAAACTTTATCCCATGCATTTGCCGGCAAGATTGTTTTTCCAGCTTCATTTACGAGATATTTCTTTCCTTGAGTATTAGTCTTCCAATAAAAGTGACCCTTTTCAGGTGTACTAGCTTCTGACAATGTTTCAGCTTTCTTACCTTTAACTACAACCTTAGCCAAATGGGCACCACGAGTTAGATTATTGATATCTTTCCCGAGACGATCAACCGTTGCCTGAGAATCAAATTCAATAGTCTTCAAATTATAACACCCTCCAAAAATAAAATCTTCACTAACATCCTTTAATGTGCTCGGAAGATGAATACTTTCAAGGTATTCACTACGAGCGAATGCATTATAACCAAGCTTTTCAATACCTTCAGGCAGAGAGATTCTATTAAACCCATTATTATGAAATGCTTCTTTTTCAATCGTCTTCAAAGTCTCGGGAAATTTGATTGACTTCATGTAAACGCCATTGAAAGCATTTTCTCCAATTGTTGTTACAGTATATGTGACACCTTTATATAGAAGCATGGGCTCTATGACTACATCTTCTGTAGTTCCTGCACCAACGACTTTGGCCTCCTTTGAAGCCTCATCTAATTGATAAAAGACACCATTATATAAAATTTTATCTCCCAACTTGGTTGTTCCTTTTATCAAAGAATAAACGGGACTGTTAAAAACCTCCTGACCAAATTCGTCTATATTATCCGGGAGTGTTATCGAAGTCAATCCGCAATTATTGAAAGCACCATCTCCGATCTTGGTTACTGAATTAGGAATAGTTACTGAGGTCAAGCTAAAGCAGCCATTGAATGCATTTTCCCCGATTGAGGTAACAGAGTTACCGATTATAACTGAACCTAAGCTTATGCAGTTTTCAAAAGCTCCGTTGCCAATTGATTTGACAGAATTCGGAATAGTAACTGAGGTCAACCTTACGCAATTATTGAAAGCCTTTTCGCCGATTGAAGTAACAGAGTTACCGATTACCACGGAACTGAGCATTTTACAGTCTTCAAAAGCTTTGTCACCAATTGATTTGACGGAATTACCGATTATTACCGAGGTTAAATTCTCGAAACCATGAAAAGTATATTCATCGATTGAGGTGACTGAGTTACCTATTGTCACTGATTCCAGGTTACTACAGCCATAGAAAACATACATACCAAATGAAGTTACTGAGTTGCCGATGTTTACAGATTTCAAACCCTTGCAATTGCTAAAAGCTCCCTGAACAAATCCGATTACTGTGTACTCCTTCTTTTTATACACAACTTTTTCAGGAATAACAACATTACCGACGACATCTGTGTTTTTTGAGACATAACAAGTAGTTTCAGAATTGGTTTCGTAGTTCAACTTTGTTCCCTCGTATTTAAAGGAAAAAGTCACAGCGTTAGCTGAATGTGCGCTGACCAGTAACACTGACACAGCAAAAAGTAATTTGATTATTGTTTTCATTTTAGATAGTTTTGAAAAATTAATCATAGATATATATTTATTGGTATTTTTCTGATAAATCTTAAATACAATGCATATCTCCCAATATCATTACCAGAAACATTTTTTGCCGGCTATACTAACAAAATAATTAGGGCTTATTAAAGTGTTAACGGATTAATGGGGATATTTTTAGGAAGTTGTAATTTCCATATTTATCCCAGTGTATCGGAGAATATTGTTTTGATAGTTCAACACTACAGTATGTACTGTCTCCAGGATATGATTGAATGTCAGTTGCCTCTGCAATACTGAATTTCATTCCTTTGTTCTCCAAGAAGTTGAGATTATCACTACAAACAATCTCACAAATGCTGAGATTTTGCATTTGAGCTGCATAGTGCTCCAGATTTTCAAGGTCTTTATACACAGAATGGCGAGCATCAGTAACCGCTGGAGTGTCTGATTTCTTAAGGAATTTCAGTTCTAACGCCGCAGCCCAACAGGTTTTTCCGCTTTTTTTCAGTTCAATCCAAATATCTACACGTGCTTTTTTGCGGGTTTTACTTGTTGGATTGTCAAGATATATATGCTTTTCCAATTCGATGGTAAACTGCTCATCAGCAGAGAATTGATTCAGCAAACCAATTTGCAGCAGTATATTGCTCAAATGCAGCTGCATAGATGCTTCATTATCAATTTTCACTATACCACCTTCAACTCGGTTGCAGAAGAGGGTGTATGCATAATCAATAATTTGTTTAAGCCTTACCTCCGGTGCGATTAGCTGTGACATTTTTATTCCTTATGAATTATGTCACAAAATAAGACAATAAAATAAAAAGGTGCATTGTCCAAGTTAATCCATCTTAGATGGACTGTCTGGGGACTTTAATAGGCTATAGTATCAGCTTTGGCAGCGCTGAATTCTTTGAGTCGACGACGCATATATTTTTCAAGTTCTTTGCGCTTTTCCTGAGCGAAGTCTTCTGTGCATCCTATCTCCAAGAAGCTGTAATACAGGTGTTCCTGCCACAGTGGAATAATATTTTCAATATCGTCTAAATGTGATTTCTTGTCCGGAAAATCGTATGTGGCTATGAATTTTATCTGAGGATCGATATCTTTTATTGCTTTGTCCCACACTGCCTTGATTGCGGATTCAGATGGCTTTCCCGGAACTTCTATGAGCACAGTATCAACCCGCTGAACATAAACAGTATCCGGTGCAACAGTTTGTTGCCGGGTAAGCAGGTGCTTGTTGCTCTGTAACAGTTTATAGTTATATATGGAACCGGACAGCAAAGCAATCACAGCCACTGCTATGACCACTATATAAGAATGACTTTTTTTATTGAGCGATTTCAAGACACATTCGGCTGTTGGACGTGCAGAACTCTCCTCTCTCAGACACTTTCTAATCAGATTCCGGAATCTTATTTGCGGCAGCATTTTCTCCATTATTTTGCCCAAAGAATATATATCGGCTGCCATTGACACATCCGGTTCTTTTCCTGTTATTTGTTCCGGGGATCCGAATGATGCGGTTCCTGCCGAATGTTTGTAAACAACAAAGTCGTCAGCATCTCCAAGACCGAAGTCAATAATCTTGACAATATTGCCCTTGTTAGTCACCAATATATTATCGGGCTTCAGATCACGATGGCTGATACCAAGAGAATGAATGTAGCTTATAGCTTCGGCAATCTGAATAACAACTCCAAGCCTCTCCTGCCTGCTTCGTTTTGCCGAGTCAAGCCATTGATTCAGTTGCTGACCCTCAACATATTCCATCACTACCGCCTCTCCTATTCCGGGGATAGATTCCCATGACACAGTTCGGGCTATTCCCGGGTAATCCAACTTTATGCCGAGTTCAAACTCCTTGAAGATGAGTCGTTGCCATTCCGGTAAGTCCCGGTACTTATCTATGAGAGTTTTGATGAAATATTTTCGCCCGTAGCGCACTGCGGTGTAAATAGAATATATGCCATGGTTATTGATAAATCTGATGTCGCTCCATCCTGTCAAGTCAAAACGAGGATTGTTATTATCCGCAGTAATCAGTGCCGAATTGGAGATATAGTCTTCTGTCATGGCGGTTGCAGAGAGTTATGAGGTAGTGAGGTCGAGGCGGCGGCGATTGAAAAAAGTGCGCGTTGCAAGAATGAACAAGGCAGCTCCGGCAGCCTGCACCGCCGCAGTTACCCAGAATGCTGCCGTGAAGCTGATATATTCGGCAATGAATCCACCGGCAAGTATTCCGAATCCCATGCCTAAGTCCCATGAAATGAGTATCGAAGAGTTTGCCGTGCCGCGCTGGTCATGCCGTGCCACCTTGACAAACATATTCAGCATGGCAGGGTACATCTGTCCGTTTCCGAGCCCCACAAACAAAGCAGATAGATAATAGCTCCACTGCCCGAGTGAGGATGCAAAGAGGGTAAAGCCTATAGTTGACAGCAGCACTCCCCTCACCCCGTTAGATGTAATTTTTCCTTGCCTTAACGATTTATTACCAATCAGTCTGCTCACAAACAGCCCCACGCTTAGTATCATGAAGAATAACCCGGTGCCATCTGTTATACCGAGTTTTTCCTGCCCGTAAATAGCCACATAATTACTCATCACCCCCCAGCAGAGTCCGAAGAAAATAATGTTAACAGCCATAAGCCAAGCTCTGGTGAGAAAGAAATGGTCAAGACTCATGGTGGGTTTGGCGCTGACAATCTCCCTCTTAGGGAGTTTTACGGAAGAGGCGGTGCAGAACCCGGCAAATGCCAGGATGAGAGCTATCCAGAAGAGAAGCGAAAAATTGTCAGTGGCATGATAGACATATATTCCGACACTGGGAGCGATAGCCATGGCGAGGTTGTTGCTGAGTCCATAAAATCCGATGCCTTCATTGCGGCGCGAGGATGGAACCACATCTATTGCCACGGTGCTGTTTGCGACAGTAGCCGCTCCAAAGGGAATGCCGTGGAACGTTCTGACTATTGCAAACATAAGTATTGTTCCCGCGCCTATATATCCTGTGAAGCAGATGAAAAAGATGAAGAAGCATAGCATGAGCACTTTCTTGCGGTTGAAGCAGTCAACCATGAAGCCGCTGAAAGGGCGCACGAGTAGAGCCGCCACAACATAGCCGGATAGTACAATTCCTATAAGGTGCTTGTCTGCCGCAAACTGCCGGTCAAGATATATAGGGAGGAGCGGAGTGAGAATATAGAATGCAAAGAACAGCAGGAAATTACTGCACATTACTTTCCAATAGTTACTATTCCAAAGCTTTTCTGACTGCATATTCTTAATTTTGCTGCAAAGGTAGCGATTATTCGTCAAGAAGTATTTTTTCTTTTCTCGGCAGTAAAGACAAATCAAAAATATCAATCAGTCCGGCGGGTGTAATATTTTGCCACGACTGAGTAATTCCGCCAAGTTGAGCAAGTTTACCTATTATTTGAGCCGGAGTGAAATCCGCCCTGAGGCGATCCATTGCAAGAGAACTGTCGCGTTTACTCAGTCTAAGTCCGGATTTATTGCAGATAAGAGGCAGATGGATATATTGCGGTGCTTCAACTCCAAGGAGGGAAGCAATGAGTGTCTGCGGTGCGCATGACCCGAGCAGATCTGAGCCACGTACAACATGGGTAACTCCCATAGCGGCATCGTCCACCACCACCGCGAGCTGATAAGCCCATGCGCCGTCAGCCCTCCGGAGAACAATATCACCCCATTCAGCAGCCATATCAGAGGCAAATTGTCCGAACACCATGTCGGTGCAATCAATCCGGCAGTGAGGCATGAGCAGTCTTGTTGCGGGTGATTTATCTGATTGATGAGTGGGCTTACCGTCTGCCGGACGGCAAGTGCCCGGATAGATAATCCTGCCATCCGAAGCATGGGGCGCGTTTGTGGCGGCAATATCCGCTTTAGTGCAATAGCAAGGATAAGTGAGCCCTTTATCCGTGAGTTTCTTCAAAGCCGCCTCATAAATATCCCCTCTCTGGCTTTGCATATATGGACCGTTGCTTCCTACCGAATCGACTCCACCCTCATCCCATTCCAGCCCAAGCCATAGCAAATCATCCTCAATTTGACGGGCGTATTCCAACCGTGAGCGTTGCGGGTCGAGATCCTCTATTCTCAGCAGCCATTTACCCCCAGCCTTTTTTGCCACAAGCCATGAAATGAGCGCTGTGAAAATATTGCCCAGATGCATTCTTCCGGTTGGAGAGGGAGCGAAACGACTGATTACCTGTTGTGATTGTGAAATCATATCTCAAAATTACATCCTTTTTTGCTATTTTTGCAACAAAGCAAAGTAAACTTACAAATGGCTAAAGAGACCGAACTGAAATTTCTTGTAAAAAACGACTCATGGCGCGAGCATTGCAGCACCGGTGTGCGCTTTGTGCAGACATATCTCAACACTAATCCCGATGCTACCGTGAGAGTCCGCATAGCCGGAGATTCTGCTTATCTGACAGTGAAAAGCCGCAATCACGGCGCGGAGAGAAACGAATGGGAATATGAAATACCGGTGAATGATGCCCGCGAAATGATTGAAGACTGCGAGACATCACCGGTAATCGACAAAACACGCTACCGCGACGGAAGATGGGAAATAGACGTGTACCACGGCAACCTCAGCGGTCTTGTCATTGCCGAGATAGAGCTTGAGAGCCTCAGCGAAAAAGTTGAACTTCCGGACTACATTGGGCGTGAGATAACCAATGATGCGAGGTACTACAACTCATCCCTGTCAATATCCGGAGAGATACCGCAATAGGCACAGTGCTTAGTTATTCTGACTCAAGGACCAGCCTCCACCAAGAGACTTGTATAGCATCACGAGGGCTATGCGCTCATCTCTGATAGCGTTGCTGAGTCCGATTTCTGCATCAAGATAGCGGCGCTGCGCATCAAGCACATCAAGGTAACTGCCTCCTCCCTGATATTGAAGCCTGGCATGGGCCGTGTACTTCTTAGCCGCATCTCTCACCGCTGTTTTCGATGCGGTGAGTTCACGTGTCTTTACATAATCACCAAGGGCATCGGCAGTTTCACGAAAAGCTTCAATCACCACCTGCTCGTACTCATATCCTGCCTGATTATAAGCTGCAACTGCTGCTTTATAATTTCTCTTTTTTCTGCCGAAATCCACTATCGGAGCAAGAATATTTCCTGAAATCAATGAATAAGGTGCTGAAAAGAATTTATCAAAAGTGTCATTTTCAATACCTCCGGTGAGTGAGAAACTGAGCTTGGGAAAACGGTCGGCGTGAGCAACTCCCACAGCGGCGGCAGCCTGGATAAGCCTCATATCCGAAGCTCTTATATCGGGGCGGCGTCTTAGCAAATCGGAGGGAAGCCCCAAAGGCACATAGCGCGGATGAAAAGCTATCTCACCTGAGGTGTTGATATCAAATTTCTGCCCGGGAAACTCACCGAGGAGAACGGCAAGCGCATTGCGGGTGGTCTCCGCCCTCTTTTCAATAGCCGGAATCAGCGCCTTAGCTGTGGCATATTCCACCTGAGCCTGAATATAAGGGAGCTCGGAGGTGAGTCCGCCTTCAAATCTCAATTTAGCCTTAGCCAGCTCCTCAGCTCTTGTTTCAATTGTCCTGCGCACAATAACATTTTCATTTTCAATGGCTATCAGATTAAAATAAGCTATAGCCGTTTCTGCAATCAGAGTTATTTGCATAGCCCTTCTGTCCTCAACAGAAGCGAGATAAGCCGCCTTATTCTTTTTAGCCGACCATCTGAGATTTCCAAACAAATCTGCCTCCCAGCGAAGTGTTCCCTTTACACCATGCTCATTATCGCCGGAGAAGGACTCACCGGTATAATGTTCGGTTTCGCGCTGAGCATAAGCGTTCACACCGATTGTGGGAAGCAATTCTGCTTTTGACACTCCATAAAGCTGCCGGAGTCGCTCAATATTTTCTGCTGCCGCAAGGAATTTCTTATTATTCTCAAGTGTCCTGTGAATAAGAGAATTGAGTACGGAATCTCCGTAAAACGTCCACCACTCAATGTCAGCTATCGAAGATGAATCAGCCATACCCGGAATTGAATCGGGTATTTCAATGCTAACTGTCCGGCAATCTCTCATAGCGGAGCAGGCCCCGCAAATGATGCTTACAGTGACTAACAGTACCGGAATAATGGTATATATAATTTTTCTCATTTCTTTTTACTGAGCTTTTGTGTGATTTTCATCACATTGACGAAGAAGAAAGGCACAAACACGATGCCGGCGGTGATAGCCACAAGCATGCCGAAGAAAACTCCGGTGCCTATGCCCTGACGGCTGGCAGATCCGGGCCCCGAAGCAAAGACAAGGGGAAGGAGTCCGAGCATGAATGCTAGCGATGTCATGACAATGGGTCTGAATCGCAGCTTAGCAGCATCAAGTGCCGCCTGAGCAGGTGTGCGTCCTGCCTCCACACCCTCTTTTGCAAACTCAACGATGAGAATAGCGTTTTTAGCAACCAGTCCTACAAGCATTACCAGTCCTATCTGAAAATAAATATTGTTTTCAAGTCCGCAGAGCCATATACCGAGGTATGCTCCGATACCTGCAACGGGAAGAGATATTATCACCGCAAGCGGTACTGACCAGCTCTCATACTGAGCGGCAAGAAAGAGAAACACAAATACAAATGCAAGGGCAAGAACTATTCCGGTTTGACCGTTCTGGTGCTGCTCCTGATATGATAGACCGCTCCATTCCACACCTATATTATCCGGTAGTTTCTCACGCACTATCTGTTCTACCGCAGCCATAGCCTGACCCGAGCTGTAGCCGTTTGCAGCCTCACCGGTGACAGTTGCTGAAGAGAACATATTGAAGCGTTTAATTGATCCCGGACCGGTGGTATAGTAGGAGCTGCCGAGAGAGGTGACAGGCACCATAGTGCCTCCGCTACCCTTTACATAGAAAAGGTTCAGATTGTCTCTGCGCGCACGGTACGGCGCCTCAGCCTGAATATACACCTTATATATACGGTTGAACATATTGAAGTCATTGATATAGACCGAACCGGTGAATGCCTTCATTGTGGCAAAAATATCAGCCATATTAACCCCTTGCAGCTGAGCTTTGTCACGGTCAACATCGAAATACAGCTGAGGAATGTCGCTCTGCATAGAGGTGGATAGTCCGCTTACCTCCTTAGCTTTTTCTGCGTAAACCTTCAGAGTGTCAACGGCTGCCTGCAAATCGGCATAAGTTGCCGAGCCACGTGCTTCCAGCACCATTTCAAATCCGCCGGATGATCCGAGTCCCGGTATAATAGCCGGAGTAGAGAGGTAAACCTTGCTTTCAGGATACTGCGACAGTTCTGCCATTGTCTCCTCCATAATATTTTCAATCTTGCCGGTTTTTCTTTCATCCATCGGCTTTAGAATTACTGTGAGCTGGCTGTGAGACTGGTTGGTACCCATTCGCGGACTCGTTCCGGCAACAGTGAGCACATGCTCTACATCCGGCTGCTCCATAAGCCAAGCCATAGCCCGTTCTGTTACCTTACGGGTTCGCTCTATGGTTGCTCCTTCAGGCAATTCCAACTCCACTGTGAAATATCCCTGATCCTCCTTGGGCATGAAGCTTGTGGGTACAACCCTGTTCATCAGCCAGATTGCAACTAAAACGATACCATAAACAGCAATCATTCTCTTTGGCAATGACAGAGCTTTGCGCACAAGGCGACAATAAAGATTGTTGCCCTTTTCAAGGGTATTGTTTATAGCCTTGAAAAAGCGGTTTTTCTCTCCGGTTTCCGGCTTTAGCAGCATAGCGCACATTACAGGAGAAAGAGTCAGTGCCACAACAGTGGAGAGTATCACAGACACTGCGATTGTGATTGTGAACTGGCGATATAGCTGCCCGGTGATTCCCGGAAGAAAACTCACCGGCACAAATACTGCGCACAGCACCAGCGACATTGCTATGAGAGCACTGCTTAGTCCGCTCATTGCCTTACGGGTTGCCTCTTTTGCTGATAGACCCTCTTCCTCCATTATTCTGTCAACATTCTCAACAACGACTATAGCATCATCCACCACAATGCCTATGGCAAGAATCAAGCCTAAAAGGGTGAGCATATTGAGAGAGAAGCCGAATATCAGCATCACTCCGAAGGTACCGATGAGAGAAATAGGGACGGCTACAACCGGGATAAGGGTGGCGCGCCAGTTCTGAAGTGAAAGGAACACCACAAGTATTACGAGAATAAGAGCTTCAAACAACGTGCGGTAAACATGATGAATAGACTCCGATATGTAAGTTGTCATGTCAAAGGGTATCTCATAGGTAATTCCCTCCGGAAACCCTTTGCTTATCTCATTCATCTGCTTCTTGACGGCATCTGCCACATCCATGGCATTGGAACCCGGAAGCATCGTAATTTCCAAAACCGCTGCATTCTCACCGTTGATGCCGCTCTCGGTTGCATAGCTTGACGCTTCAAGAGAAATTCTCGCTACATCTCTCAGCCTTATCAATGAACCATCCGCATCCGCTCTGACCACAATCTCCTCAAACTCTGTAACAGACGAAAGTCTGCCGGGAGCGGTGATAGGCACGGTAAGGTCGATACCATCCATAGGAGCCTGTCCCAGAACACCTGCCGCACTCTCGCGGTTCTGGTCCTGGAGCGCTTTCTGCAAATCACTGACAGTCAGTCCAAGGTCAGCAAGTTTATCCGGTTGAACCCATATCTGCATGGCATAATATCTGCCTCCGACATTTCTGATTGACCCGACACCGGGAATACGCCTGAGCATATCAATGATATTGAGTGTGGCGTAGTTGCTCAGATATATTTCATTGTACTTCGGATCAGAAGATAAAATAGTGATAGTCATCAGCTTACTCGCCGTCTCCTTCTCCACTGAAATACCGTTTTTGATTACTTCTGCGGGAAGGCGTGACTCAGCTTTCTTTATACGGTTCTGAATATCTACTGCCGCAAGCTCAGGATCGGTACCGATATCAAATGTCACAGTGGCTGAAAAGCCCCCGGAGTTTGAACTTGACGACTGCATATAAATCATTCCCGGAGTACCATTAAGCTCCTGCTCGATAGGAGTAGCAACAGCCTGAGTAACTGTCATCGCATCAGCACCAGGGTATGAAGCCGACACTTTTACAACCGGTGGTACAATATCGGGGTACTGGTCAACCGGTAGCATCATAAGCCCTATAGAACCGATAATGAGGATAACAATCGATATTACGATTGAAAAAACCGGATGGTCAAGAAAAAAATTCTTCTTCATGATGCTGGGGTTAGTTCTCTTTGGTTTCGGTTGCCGGCTCCGGTTTAACTTTTATGCCGTGGCGCAACTTGTGGAAGCCTTCGGTAACAATTTTTTCGCCGCCGACAATGCCTCTCTCCACAAGTATTCCGTTGCCAATCTCCGGTCCGGTTTCAACAAAACGCTTTTCCACCACACTGTCCGGACGCACCACAAAGATATATGCCGCACCTTTGTCAACGGTCAAAGCCTTTTGCGGAACAACTACCGCATCGTTTCTCACATCAAGGAGAAGTCGCACCTTTGTAAACTCACCGGGGAGCAGGTTTCTGTCCGGATTAGGCATTTCTGCGTGAACCCTGAAAGTACCCGTCTTAGGGTCAACCTGCGGGTCGGCGAAGTCAACTCGCCCCTTATAGGGGTATTCCTTTCCATCGGCAAGTGTAATGGTTACGGTTGATTCCCACCCTCTTGAAGAATCAGCTTCACCTATTATCACGTTGCGCGATTTGCTACGAAGATAGTCAAGACCGGTCATACTGAAATCCACGCTTACGGTATCAGTCTTTACAACAGCGGCAAGAAGAGACTGAGCCGAGGGACCCACAAGAGTGCCTATATCAGTGGAGCGCTCAGAAATGTAGCCGCTGATAGGTGCTTTGACCGTGGTGTATCCGAGGGTGAGCTGTGCCTGAGTGAGATCCGCCTCACACACAGCCACATCGGCAACCGCTCCTTCATAGGCGGCAACTGCATTGTCGAGGTCAAGCTGACTCGCGGCATTAGCCTCAAACAGCGGGCGTATTCGGTCAAGGTCACGCTTTGCCTTGACTGCATTTGCCTTTGCCTTATTCAACTGTGCAGCTGCTCTGGTAACCTTCGCACCGTAAATTGTCGGGTCTATTATAAAAAGTGTCTGACCCTTCTGAACATACGATCCTTCCTTAAAAAGAATTTTCTGAAGGTAGCCTTCCACTCTTGCTCTTACCTCTACGTACTGCTGGGCATTGATTCTGCCCACATATTCACCGTATATATCAACATCCTTAGCCTCAACCGGCTCAACTGATACTATTGGATAAGGTTCTGCGACCTCTTTTTTGCCGGAGCGGAAAAACAGCAAATAAATAACAAGGAGCAGAAAGATAGCGGCAACTGACAGCACCAGAGCCTTTAAGGGTTTTGACAACCGCTTGTACAAATTTAAAATAACCATCTAAGGAGCATAAATGTGAATGAATTCGTAACTATAACACCGTTGATGATATTATTGTTTTCGGTCAAGACAAACAACGTTTTCAACATGGTGGGTGTGAGGGAACATATCTACAGGACGCACCGCTGTTACGGAATATTTGGCGTCAAGCAGAGCAAGGTCGCGGGCCTGAGTTGCAGGGTTACAGCTAACATACACTATGCGTCGGGGTTCTGCCTCCAATATCACATTGACAACATCGGTGTGCATCCCCGCACGGGGTGGGTCAACGATCATCACATCCGGCCTACCATGTTCCTTGATAAAGTCAGATGTCAGAACATCTTTCATGTCGCCTGCATAGAACTCTGTGTTTGCAATGCCGTTAACCTCCGAATTAAGCTTAGCATCCCGAATCGCATCCTCTACATATTCTATTCCAATAACGTGACGGGCATTCCGCGCCACAAAATTTGCTATTGTGCCGGTGCCGGTGTAAAGATCATAAACAAGTTCCTTACCGGTTAATCCGGCGAAATCCCTGGCAATCTTATATAGATTGTGAGCCTGTTTGGAATTTGTCTGATAGAAAGATTTTGGACCCACACGGAATTTCAACCCCTCCATCTCCTCTTCTATATAAGGAAGACCGGAATATGTTACAACCGGCAAATCACCGAATGTATCATTAAGCTTGGTGTTTACCACATAAAGCAAGGACGTTATCTGTGGAAACTGCTCCTTTACAGCACCCAGCAGCTCTTCTATTTTTTGCTTATCATCCTCACCAACAGCCAAAAGAGCCATTATCTGACCCGTAGAAGCGATGCGCACCATCAGAGTTCGCAAAAAACCACACTGAGCTTTCAGGTCATAAAAGCTGTAGCCATGATTCTTTCCAAACTGTTTGATGAACTTACGGAGTTGGTTTGAAAAATCATCCTGAAGATAACATCTGTCTATGTCAAGCACTTTGTCGAAAGCTCCCGGTATATGAAAACCGGCGGCATCCCTATCCGGAAACTCTTCACCGCTTCTAAGCTGCTCAAAAGTGAGCCAGCATTTATTGGAAAAGGTATATTCCATTTTATTACGATACTCCCAAATTGGATCAGCGCCCAAAATAGGACTTATTTCAGGCAACGGCACCTTGGCGATTCGCTCAAGGGCATCTGTGACCTGTTTCTGCTTGCACTTAAGCTGAAATTCGTAAGGAAGGTGCTGCCAGCGGCATCCGCCACACACGGTGAAATGAGAACAGCGAGGCTTTACCCTAAACGGTGATTCTGTAATCAGCTTCTCAATATGACCTTCTGCATACGATTTCTTTTTGCGGTCGATTTTAACATCCGCTATATCACCCGGAGCACCAAAAGGCACAAACACAACCATATCGTTTACTCTGGCTATCGAATTACCCTCCGCAGCCACATCCGTTATCTCAACACCTTCTATAAGAGGCAGCTCTTTTCTTTTCCTTGCCATAGGGTTATAGTATTGCAATTTTATATAATTTTCTGCAAAGCTACTCAATAAAAGAAAAATGTGCGGCACCTTTAATAAAATCTTTTAAATAATTTCCTTCAGTGAGATATATTACTTACTTTTGCATACCCCCACCATGAATAACACCTCATTTTAACGGGGGCGCGAACATAGAAATATCAAAATTCAATATTTACTAATTATAATAGAAACAAAATGAAAAGAGTCTACACCTTTGGAGACGGTAAAGCAGAAGGCAATGCCTCAATGCGCAATCTCCTTGGCGGTAAAGGCGCTAACCTTGCCGAAATGAACCTGCTCGGTATGCCTGTGCCCCCCGGCTTCACTATCACAACCGAAGTCTGCACAGAATACACCCAGTTTGGTAAAGATGAAGTTGTAAAACGCCTTACTAAAGATGTTGAAGCAGCTATAGCTCACGTTGAGCAGTTAACCGGCAAAAAATTCAACGACCCCACTAACCCACTACTTGTTTCAGTTCGTTCAGGTGCCAGAGCTTCTATGCCCGGCATGATGGATACCGTGCTTAACCTCGGTATGAATGACGCTACTGTTGCTTCACTCGCAGAAAAAAGCGGCAACCCCAGATTTGCTTGGGACAGCTACCGCCGCTTCGTGCAGATGTATGGCGACGTGGTTTTAGGCATGAAACCCAAGAGCAAAAACGATATCGACCCCTTCGAGGAAATCATGGAAAAAGTGAAAGCCGAAAAGGGTGTTAAACTTGACACAGAACTTGATGTTGAGGACCTCAAAAACCTCGTCAAACTCTTCAAAGCCGCTGTTAAAGATTACACCGGCAAGGACTTCCCTGACAGCGCATGGGAACAGCTCTGGGGCGGCATCTGCGCTGTATTTGACAGCTGGATGAACGAACGCGCAATCCTTTATCGCAGAATGAACCAGATTCCCGAAGAATGGGGTACAGCCGTTAACGTTCAGGCTATGGTTTACGGCAACATGGGCAACAACTCTGCAACAGGTGTGGCATTCAGCCGCGATGCTGCTACAGGCGAAAATATCTTCAACGGAGAGTATCTTATCAACGCTCAGGGTGAAGACGTGGTTGCCGGTATCCGCACACCTCAGCAAATCACTGTTGAAGGCTCACGCCGCTGGGCTGCACTTCAGGGTATCAGCGAAGAGGAACGCGCATCTAAATATCCTTCACTTGAAGAATCTATGCCCGTTTGTGCTGCCGAACTCATTGACATCGCTCACAAACTTGAGTCATATTACAAAGATATGCAGGACATGGAGTTCACTATCCAGGACGGCAAACTCTGGATGCTCCAGACCCGTAACGGTAAGCGCACCGGTGCTGCCATGGTGAAAATCGCAATGGATCTGCTCCGTGCCGGCGAAATTGACGAAAAGACCGTTCTCACAAGAATGGAACCACAGAAACTTGACGAACTTCTCCACCCGGTATTTGACAAAGACGCTTTGAAACGCGCTAAAGTTGTTGCCAAAGGTCTTCCCGCATCTCCCGGTGCCGCCTGTGGTCAGATTGTATTCGCTGCTGACGACGCAGAAGCATGGGCTGAGAAAAAACGCAAAGTTGTGCTCGTGCGTATCGAAACCTCACCTGAGGATCTTCGCGGTATGGCTGTTGCACAAGGTATCCTCACTATGCGCGGCGGCATGACCAGCCACGCTGCTGTGGTTGCCCGCGGCATGGGTAAATGCTGCGTTTCCGGTGCTGGAGAAATCAAAGTTGACTACAAAGCCAAGACCGTTGAAATGAGCGGCAAAGTATATAACGAAGGTGACTGGATTTCACTCAACGGTTCTACCGGTGATGTTTATGACGGTCAAGTTCCGACTGTTGACCCCAAACTTGACGGTGACTTCGGTGCAGTTATGAACCTCGCTTCAAAATACACCAAGACTCTCGTGCGCACAAACGCCGACTCACCCCGCGACGCAAAAAAAGCTCGCGAACTCGGAGCTCAGGGCATCGGACTCTGCCGCACAGAGCACATGTTCTTTGAAGGAGACAGAATCAAGGCTGTACGCGAAATGATTCTCGCTTCAGATGTTGAAGGACGTCGAGCAGCACTTGCCAAACTTCTACCCATGCAGCGTGGAGACTTTGAAGGAATCTTCGAAGCTATGGATGGATTTGGAGTAACTATCCGCCTTCTCGACCCCCCGTTGCACGAATTTGTTCCTCATCAGACAGCTACCCAGAAAGTTATGGCTGAAGAAATGGGTATTTCTCTTGAAGAAGTCAAAGCAAAAGTTGACTCACTTGAAGAATTCAACCCCATGCTCGGTCACCGTGGCTGCCGTCTCGGTATCACATATCCGGAAATCACCGAAATGCAGACACGCGCCATCATCGAAGCAGCCCTCGCTGTGAAGGCACGTGGTATTGACGTTCACCCCGAAATCATGATTCCCCTTGTAGGCTCACTCAAGGAAATCCAGAACCAGGCAGACGTTATTCACCTGACCGCAGCCAAAGTATTTGAGGAAAAAGGTCAGACCATTCTCTATAAAGTAGGAACAATGATTGAAGTGCCCCGTGCTGCTCTCGTTGCCAACCAGATTGCTCAGGTGGCTGAATTCTTCTCATTCGGCACAAACGACCTTACACAGATGACATTCGGCTTCAGCCGTGATGACGCGCCCAAATTCCTCAAATTCTACAAGGAACACGGCATCATCAAGACAGACCCCTTCGAAGTCCTCGACCAGGAAGGCGTTGGACAGCTCGTCAAGATGGGTGTTGAAAAAGGACGTGCTACAAACCCCGACCTCAAGGTAGGTATCTGCGGCGAGCACGGTGGCGAACCCTCATCTGTTAAATTCTGCGCAAAACTCGGAATGAACTACGTAAGCTGCTCACCCTACCGTGTGCCCATCGCACGCGTAGCAGCGGCGCAAGCAGCGATAGAGGACTAAGTCATATAGTCTGATAACTTTTAAGTTAGGTCGTAACGTTCTGTTAAATCAGAGGTTACGACCTTATTTACTTTTAACTCATCCGCTCATTTTGAATTATTTTCCGAGCAGAATGAACGCAAATGTTGAGAGTATTGAGACCCCATGTTGAGAGCATATTGGAGCGGAGGTTGATTACAACTGGCTAGGTTTGCTGATGATTATTATCTTTTATACCCTGCGGCGACAAACCATCAAACCTTGAGCTGACTGCAATTCTATCAACTATCCAGCTCAAGCAGTCCGTCAAATCCTCTTCACATTCCCCTTAATGTCACACTACGGTGTAGCCGGAGCAATTCTCGCATCGATACTGATCTTCCTCTATGACGGCACACGCGAACACATCAAAGGCACAGTCGCCAAATATAGCTACTACGCGATCTATCCTTTGCTCCTTGTGGTCTTATCTTTGCCTTACTAACTCTACAATTTTTCTTACAAATTCAGTTTTAGCCTCCGTATATCCATCTCGATTATGTCGGAATTTAGGCAAAAGTGACAGCTTTAATTTCTCATATTCCTTTGCTATATCAGGATGTGAAATCAAATAATCCCGAAAGGCTATTTCATCATTGTCTCCTTGTCTGTGAACGTGGATATGAAAAACCTTTTCGGCATATCCTTCTGAGGTATAGCCTTTGTTGAAACTTATGCGACTATCTGACTCCGTCATACATATATAGCCGTTGGATTCAAGAATTTCTCTAATATCAAGAAATCTAATGTCAGTGGATAATTCAACAAGAATATCAACAATGGGTTTCGTCTGTATATCAGGAATTGCCGTGCTTCCAATATGATTTATGATAGGCTTGTAGTCAGCAAGCAGAGAATACAATAATTGTATTTCCGCATTCGCCAAATAACTAAATTGGGGATTATGAGGAGTAAGAACAATAGGAAATAACTCCCAAAGTTCCTCCAATGTCATATCTTGCAATCGCTTACTCACCCTTTATAGTTCCGTTTTATCTCGTCAATGGACCTCCCTCCGATTCCAAAGTTTTCGTCCGGAATTTCCTTTATAGTTACTGTAAAGAACCGCTCAGGGATATGGGTTATCTCGGAGGCAGTAGCGGTCAGTCGCTCAATCAACTGCTTTTTCTGTTCGGCGGTCAGCGTGCCGCTTTCGATAGATATGTATGGCATATTTTTTGTTTTAACCTTTTATAATCAAATCCGGGTCTAATAAAAAATCATATAGACCTATAACCAGAATACCTTCGTCATTACGATATGGAGTCGCATCATCCTTTACAATAAGGACACGCTTGAAGGTATCATTTATATTGCGGAACGAGTTGGTTTCCTGAAGCATCTTCTCTTCATCCGGAATTGAGTATGCTGACTGTATGTAATATCGTGAATCAGAATTATTAGCCACGAAATCCACCTCAAATTGCTTTCTTACCGATTTGCCGTTTTCATCCTTCTTGACGGCTTCTACCACTCCTACATCAACTGAATATCCACGGTAAAGCAATTCATTGTAGATGATGTTCTCCATAAGGTGAGTCTGCTCAAGCTGACGGAATTCCAACAAGGCGTTACGGATACCAATATCTGTAAAGTAATATTTAGCCAAGGTATTGATATATTTCTTCCCCTTGATATTAAAACGTAATGCTTTTTCAATAAGGAACGCATCACAAAAATACCCGAGGTATTTTGATATTGTCTTATTGGAGATGATTACTTTCTTCAGACTTTTGAAAGTGTTGGATAATTTCAAAGGATTACAGGGTGAGCCTATCGAGGATGCAAGGATTTGCAATAATTCGTCAAGTTCAGGCTTGTTCCTAACCTTATGTCTTTCCACAACATCTGCGATGTAAACTGTGTCAGCAAGGTGAGTCAGATAATCTCTCTTAGCCTTTGCGTCAGGCAGCAGCAGCGTTTGAGGTAAACCTCCATAGGTGAAATAGTCGCGCCAACATCTGGACAACTCACCTCCCACAGCTGAATAGTATTCCGAAAAGGACAACGGATACATGTGTATATCCTGTCCTCTGCCCCGGAACTCCGTAACCACGTCCTTGGATAAGAATTTTGAATTACTGCCGGTTACATAAGCATCAACATTACGCATATGAAGGATACTGTTCATCACACTCGGAAAATCATCGATCATCTGCACTTCGTCCAAAAGCACATAGTATTGATCCCTGTCTTTTATCCGGCTCTTTATATAATCAAGGATCTTGTCCGGATCACGCAATTCAGCATTAGTACGGTCGTCAAGAGCCACCTCTATAATATGTTCTTCATCAACCCCGATTGAGACAAGATATTCATGAAAAATATCAAACAACAGAAATGACTTTCCACATCGGCGTATTCCGGTGATTACCTTTATCATGCGGTTGCCTTTTGAAGCTATTAACTGTTGAAGATATATAGGTCGTGGGATTATCATATTACTAAAAGTTGTAGATTTCTACATTTTTTGGTAATACAAAGTTATAACGAATTTCTTACACCACAAAACTTTATGACAAATTCATAGCTATAGCGTTTCAATACTTTGATAATCGCACGGATATAGCCTTTATCTTCGGCATAGCCTATTTCTCGTAACCACAGTAGATAGTTACCACCGTAATAGCGGTATTGAACTTTCGAGTAATAAGCGGTAACTGATTCAGTCCAGTGGTTGAACTCGTAGTATTTGCCGGTGCGTGGGTTGGTAAGACCAAAGAAAAACTACTGTTGTCTGACTCATTCCTGAATGGATAAGCATATCCGCTAAATCGGTAACTATTATCGACAGTATGTGATAGGCATTTGCTCTATCTGATATGTCCATACCCTTACTTTCAAGGAGATCAATCTACTCAGACACAGATGTTGGTTCTTTCTGATATTGAGTCTTCATATGGGGATAAAAAAATGACCTACCAGTTTCGCATCGTTGAGAGGCGCGGTAGGTTCCATATCGCAAATTTAATATTATTTCATTAACTTACCAAATATCCAAGTTGCAAATCTCATATTTTAATATATTTTATCACCGCAGATTTGGGTAACTGTTTTATAGCAATTAACCGCCATCTATTTCAACTTCCGTTTCGAGGGTAATTCCGAAGAGATCCTTCAATTTCTGGTAGTCGAAGATTAAAGTTTAATACTTAATCCAGATATAATTAGGTCGTAACGTTCTGTTAAAAACAGAGGTTACGGCCTAATTTACTTTTAACCAATCCGCTCATTTTGAGTCAGAAACCGAGCAGAATGAACGCAAAAATCATCAATCAAAAGAAAGACGATGCTGTAAAGCTTGTGGACGTAATTTTCAATTAATTGAAAGTGATTCTCTTTCATTTTGAATTGTCAAGCAAAATAAACAAGTGTGAGCAAACCTGATATAAGCCGACGATCTGATTCGGAATTGTCTAAAATTAATACTTTGTTCATTGTTAACTCATAGTTTGTTAAATGTTTTAGTTTGATTTATATTTATACCATAATATCACTAGTTTAGTCTAATTAATAATTTGCTGAGGTTTAGCACTACCTTTTCGTTTAATCTGAGGTTGTCCAAGAAAACTAATTTTGGTTGATCCTACACCACAGGCATAGAGGTCTTTATTTATACCACAATCTATACTTCCTCCACCACAATATTTTATATGTACAGAGTCTGTTTTTAATCCTCTCAAATATAATTTAGCTGTCCCTATTGTA
>JAAVFD010000037.1 GCA_014800945.1 Barnesiella sp.
ACCTCTTTGTGACTCCTACAGGATTCAAACCTGTAACCTTCTGATCCGTAGTCAGATGCTCTATTCAGTTGAGCTAAGGAGCCTTAATAGAATTTTGTCTTACGATAATAAGTTGTGACTCCTACAGGATTCAAACCTGTAACCTTCTGATCCGTAGTCAGATGCTCTATTCAGTTGAGCTAAGGAGCCATGCTCCGACAGCCTAAGCTGCGTTTGCGACTGCAAAGTTAATTGAATTGACTTAAATCACAAAATTTTTTCTATTAAAAAAGACCATGTAAATAATGAAGGAGTCGATAATAGTGGATAATCAATTGATAGTCATAAGAGTGACATTGCTATTTTAGCACAACATTCAGCATCTGCCTCAGCGTTGTGATGATTGTAAAATGGTATTCCTAAAAAATCGGCGAGATTAGGAAGTGAAAATGAAGAGCACAAGGAGCGGGGGATTGTTTTACGAGCCTTTTCAAGTGTGCAATAAAACGGATAGTCCGGATAATCAATTCCATAGCATCTGCAAGCAGCTTTGATGCAGCTTTCATCAAAACGTTTATTGTGTGCAACAAGAGGAAGATTGCCGATGAATTTCGACAAATCTGTCCAAACATCGCAAAATAGTCTTGCATTTTCCGTGTCGCTTTTTCCAATGCCATGAATGTTTTCGGTGAAATGCCTGAAATAGTATTCCGGTTCAGGTTTCACCAACTCGTAGAATTTTCCGGTAATGGTACCGTTTTCCACTTTTACAGCTCCTATAGCACAGATGCTTGTGGGGTGATTGTTTGCGGTTTCTACATCTATGGCAACGAAATTATCCATTGGGTTCGTCTGCAGTTGAGCTTTTATTAATCTCCAGAACTTTAGTGCGGACATTTTCCATAAGCCACCTCGGGGTGGATGTTGCACCGCATATTCCAATTTTTCCGGCGTCAGTGAGCCATGCCGGATCAATATCTTCAGGGTTTGCAATCAGATGAGTTCTCGGATTTACTCCGGCACATTCAGCGCACAGTACTTTGCCGTTGCTGCTCTTCGCACCGCTTACAAAGAGAATCACATCATGAGCGGCAGCAAATTCGCGAAGGCTTCCGGCTCTGCCGCTTACCTGCCGGCAAATGGTGTCGAAATGTTCAAACCGGGTATCTTTGTCTTTGCGTCGGTTAATCTCATCAATCATACCGTGGAAACCTTGAGGTGACTTGGTGGTTTGGGAATAAAGACTTATTCCTCTTGAAAAATCAACTTTATCAAGGTCTGATATGCTCTCTGCAACAATAGCTTTTCCGTCTGTCTGCCCTACGAGACCGTTCACTTCGGCATGACCGTTTTTGCCGTAAATAACAATCTGAGTGTCGGAGTCATTGTCAAAAGTATGCTTGATGCGCTGTTGGAGTTTAAGAACAACCGGACAGGTTGCATCAATTATTTCAATATTGTTTTCTTTTGCAATCCGGTAGGTTGACGGAGGTTCTCCGTGAGCTCTCAGGAGCACCTTGACATTTTTCAGTTTGGCAAGTTCATCGTGGGTAATGGTAATGAGTCCTCTGCTACGCAGCCGTTCCACTTCATCACTATTGTGTACAATATCTCCGAGGCAGTAAAGGGTGCCACATTTGTCAAGCACCTCCTCCGCTTTTCGGATTGCAGTGACAACACCGAAGCAAAATCCGGATTCGGAATCTATTTCAACCGTTGCACTCATTAATATCTTTTTCAATTCGATTAAACAAGTCCATCAGCCATTTTTCCTGTTGTGGCAGCGACATATCTGAATTGTCAAGCACAACAGCATCGTCAGCTTTTCTCAAGGGACTCTCTGTTCTTGTCTCGTCAATATGATCTCGCTCAATAACATTAGCCAAAACATCCTCATAGCTGGATGGTGTGCCGTTTTGCTGAAGTTCAATGTATCTTCTGTGCGCTCTTTTTTCAGGCGAAGCGGTTACAAAAACTTTCATTTCAGCTTGAGGAAACACAGTTGTGCCAATATCTCTGCCATCCATAACGATACCTTTTTCTGCTCCAAAACGTTGCTGCTGGGCTGTGAGCGCTTTTCTTACAGAATGAATCGCAGCCACCGGAGAAACATGATTGCTAACCTGAAGTGAACGGATGAGATGCTCAACATCCTTACCGTTAAGCAGGGTGTGCTGTCCCTGGGGCGTTACGGCAAAGTCTATCCGGATATTTTTCAGGGCTTCGGAGAGAGCCTTTTCATTAACAACACCGGAGTCTGAAATCATTCCATGCTCCATAGCGTAAAGAGTTACCGCTCGGTACATTGCCCCGCTGTCAATGTATCTGTAACCGAGGTCTGAGGCAAGTTTCTTAGCCATAGTGCTTTTTCCTGATGAGGAGTAGCCGTCAATGGCAACAATTATTTTGTGTCTTGAAGTTGTCATATACTGAGAGATTTAATTATTTGCCAATCAAGTCTGAAATGCCTGCGCTTAGGCTTACCATCAGTGTCGTGGCTCCCGTGTGAGGTTGCGCAAATGCGAGTCCTACGCCCCAGGTGCCGATATCAAGCCCTGCACCGAGCGACCATCCGCTGAGCAAATTCCTATTATAAGTACTCATATCCGTGCGGGTTTTGTAGTTATATCCGAGTGAAATATAGAATTTGTCGGAAGGAATTATGTCGGCTCCGAAAATAAGGTGTCTTAAAAGGTTTGAAGCAAACGATGATTTAAGTTCCGGTTTATCGTCAATAGTGCCGTCACCGGTATGGTAGTAGGGGAGATTCCACTTGGTCAGATTCCATGCGGTAATTGAGAATCTAACAGGGAATCCCGGAAAAGACTGCGTCCAGCCAAGCCTTAAATCAACCGGCAGCCGGTCATAGCTTTCATTGAATCTTTTAATCTGTCCGCCAAGGTTTACAGCCACTGCACTAAGTGAAAGATCCCGCTCGGCATCGTAGTAATTCAGTCCTAAGTCCACTCCGAGTGCAAAAGCTGTGTAAGAATCATAGGCGCTATATAAGGCTTTGATTGCGAAACCGCCACGCAAGCGTTCAGTGAAATCATGAGAGTATAGACCTGAAATAGCCAGATCCTTTGGTGAGAAAGTGCCCATGCTAACTCCTGAAGCATCCGTTCTATCTATCTCCCCGTAACCGAAATAATGTAGCGATGCAGCCCAGGCTCCTCTTTCGCTGACAGAGTGTGAGTAGGCTATTGAAGCAAAATTGCTATCGGATATGTATCTCATATAGCTTAGCGCGAGCCGAGTGCTGTGCTCCTGTCCGAGCAGAGCCGGATTTTGTTCAGTAGCAAGCAATCCGGCATCGGTTGATGAGATATTAACACCTCCGAGACCGTAAATTTTCGGTGATGATGTGATATTAAGGAAGTTGTATGCGGGGCTGCTGTCTGCACCACAAGCACAGATATAGGCAAATGCCAGCATACCGGCAGTTATTATGTGTCTGATAATATTCATGAATGTAATTTTCTCCACTTAATAACGTGTAATTTGGCTGCACTATTATATAAGGAGTGGATAAAATCCGGTATCACAAAATTGTCAACAAAGATAAAACAATAATAATCATTCTCAAAATAGAGGTTTAGCTTTTGAAAATTTCGGATTCAAGAGGTAATTTTGTCAATACCTTAGTTTAATACCTCTGAGGAGGAAGTTAATAAAAAAGAATATTATATTGTATAAATTTTATCATATCTCTTTCCGATTAGCTCGCTTGCTTGTAGCCTTGGCATCAATAGCTTTTGCTGCTGAAGCACAGGCTCAATTCAGGCGTGTTGTTACTTATCAGACGGTTGTTTCAGGCAACCGAATGGTTGAACTTGAGGCTTTTACGTATGACTCGGTTGATGAGCAGCCTCATTTTCCCGGTGGAGACGGAGCAATGACAAAATTTATAAACAGAGAACGTAAATATCCTCACACTGCTTACGCGGCAGGAATAGAAGGCAGAGTGCTGTGTAGTTTTATTGTGAATGCAGACGGCTCCATATCAAATGCAGAGGTGATAAAAGGAGAGTATGAACCGTTGAATAAGGAGGCGCTGAGAATAATATCCCGGATGCCGAAGTGGGTTGCAGGTAAGATTAATGGAACGAGTGTGCCGGTCTATTGTATAATGCCTATCTCATTCAGACTCTAAAAACCGGATTTTCTAACCTTAATAAAATTTTTTTGCTTCTAATCCACCGGCATAGCCGTTTAGGGTTCCCGTGGAACCAATAATTCTGTGGCAAGGGATGATAATGCTTATCGGGTTTTGCGAAATGGCGTTTGCCACGCTTCTTGCTGCTGATTTATTTCCGATTTTTTCAGCAATATCCGAATAGCTTGCGGTGGTTCCATAACTTACGCCCGCAAGCTCAGTCCAAACCTTTAACCGGAAATTAGTGCCAATGGGTGCTACATTCACATCAAAATATTTCCTGTTTCCGGCAAAATACTCCTTAATCTGAGATATTACATTGAGTGTATAATCCTGGTCAAGGTCAAAGTTTTTTAATTGGTTAACATGAGAATTGTAGTGACGGGAGTTGATCCAATCACAAAGCATCAGCTTGCCACGGTAAGCTCCAACAGCCAAAGTGCCGGCAGGAGTATCAAATATGACGGGATACATTCACCTTAGTCAAACACACCCTCCATTGATGTTTCTTCGGCATCATTGTCATAATCAACTGATGCACCGTAAAACTCTTTTTCACACAAATCAATACCGGGGAAAGTGAATCTGACATCCTGTGAGTACGGTAGAGTCGGGTCGGCATATACTTTCTTCATAAAGTTACCGTAAATCGGTAGTGCGGCAGATGCGCCCTGACCAATGGCACCGCTATTGAAGTGAATGAATTTTTCATCACCGCCAACCCACGCTCCGGCAACAATCTGCGGGGTGAATGCCATGAACCATCCATCGGAGTTGGAGTTTGTTGTACCGGTTTTACCTCCAGTCTGTGCAGTGAGGTTGTATGGCGGACGGCGGAGTCGGCTACCTGTACCACCGTCAACAACATTTAGGAGCATGGATAGTATTTTCCAATAAGCAACTTCAGAAATAACTTCGGTGTGTCTCGGTGTGAATTCTGAAATAATATTACCGTTTGAATCAGCGATAGCTGTTACATACATCGGGTCAACTCGCATACCGTTGTTTGCAAATGCGGAGTATGCACCAACCATTTCCTTTAGGGAAATGTCAGGGGTGCCGAGGCAAAGCGAGAGTACCGGGTCAAGATGACTTGTTATGCCGAAATTGTGCATTGTTCTCACAAGTGATGCAGGAGAAAGCTCATTCATGAGTCTTGCACTAATCCAGTTATTGGAGTTTGTCAGAGCCCAGCGGAGGGTAACCATCTCACCGATACGTGACGTTCCGGTGTTTCTTGGTGCCCATTCTCTGCCGCTTTCATCTGTTAGAATCGGTTGTTCATTAAGAAATTCATCACAAGGAGTGTAGCCTTCCTCCATGGCATAGGTATAAAGGAATGGCTTACCGGTTGAACCGATTTGGCGTCTGCCTGTGCTGACCATATCGTACTGGAAATGAGTGAAGTCCGGGCCACCAACATATGCTTTGACATGACCGGTTACCGGATTCATAGCCATAAATCCGGTGCGAAGGAAGTGCTTTGTATATAGAATTGAATCGCGAGGTGTCATAATGGTGTCAATTTCACCGGAATATGAGAACACTTTCATTTCAGTTCGAGTGTCAAATGCCTTCTGAATTTCAGCTTCAGTGTGTCCGGCTCTTTTCATTGTGCGATATCGGTCGGAGTTTTTAATGGCAAAGTTGATAAGTTGCTGAATTTGTTTGAGACTTACCTCCTGGCGATTGGTAGAGTAAGGTGCGAAATTAGTGTTTCGTTTCTCCTTAAAGAATGCCGGCTGCAATGTTTTGCTCATGTGATCATGAACCGCTTCTTCTGCATAGCGCTGCATTCTGGAGTCAATGGTTGTGTATATTTTCAGCCCATCTTCGTAAATATCATATTTAGAGCCGTCGGGCTTGGGATTTTTCTCAATCCAGCCATAGAGTGGATTTGTTGCCCAGGCAATGGAGTCATCAACATACTGCTGTTTTTCCCATTCGCGGTAATCGCTCTTATTAGGCCGCTTGGCTTTAAGCATTCTGCGCAATTCCTCGCGGAAGTAAGGAGCCGGGCCTTCTTTATGGTCAACTCTGTGGAAATCAAGAACAAGAGGCAGTTCTTTAAGCGAATCAAGTTCCTCTTTTGTGATTTTGTCGTTTTTATACATCTGCTCAAGTACCACATTTCTTCTGAGACGAGTACGTTCAGGATGACGAACCGGATTGTAATGTGCCGGGTTTTTAACCATTCCGACAAGAGTAGCCGCTTCCTCAATGGTAAGATCCTCCGACTGTTTGCCAAAATAAACGTTGGCGGCACTTTTAATACCTACCGCATTATATAGAAAGTCAAACTGGTTGAGATACATTTTCAGAATCTCATCTTTACTATAAAAGCGTTCAAGTTTCACTGCGATCATCCATTCGATAGGTTTCTGAATGATTCGTGAAGCAATTCCGTTAGATTCGGGTGAATATAGCTGTTTGGCAAGCTGCTGAGTAATAGTGGAGCCGCCTCCGCTATTTCTTTGTCCCATAAGGAATGTTTTGAATGCAACGCGTGCTAACGCTCGTACATCAATACCGGAGTGGTCTTCAAAACGACTATCCTCTGTCGATATGAGTGCATCCACAACATGAGAGCTGATTTCATCGTAATCAGCGTAAACCCTGTTACCTGTGTTTCTGAAATATCTGCCGAGTTCCTCTCCGTCAGCAGAGTAGATTACTGAGGCAAATCTGTCATTAGGGTTCTTAAGTTCCTCGACGGGAGGCATATAGCCGATAGCACCGTTATATGCAAGTACTAATATGGTAATGATGAGGATTACACCAACACCAAACGTAATCCACAATGCGTTGATTATTTTGCGTTTGTTCGGTGATAGTGCTCTATAGGTATCTGATAAATAATTTTTCATTTTAATATAGAATATGATGCAAAGTTAAGTAAATCCCGAAATTAAACGGGATTTTTTACATTTCCTAACCACATAATTAAGAAAAATTATTGTCTGCCGGAGGTTTCGTTCTTTTTTTTGAGATAGGAATTAAATTCTTTTGCCTTAAGTAGTTTCTGTAGGGTAAGGTGCATACGGTAGTTCCAGCGGTTGTTTGGATCTGCCGGATTATTGATTTGCTCCTCAAGTGGATTATCTCTTCTGAGTTTATCATCAAGTGCGAGCCAATCCTGTAGTGGTAGAATGCAGAGCATGGCAGGGCTTGTGAGGTGGTCAGTGACCACTCTGTCGCAAATCCATGTCTCAGCTTTAGCAGGAGCCTCACCTTTTAAGCCTAACCCATCATTATAAAAACGCTGAGCTCTTTGGTTGTCATCTTCCCACCATTGACGGAATCCACACATGTCATGGGTGCCTATTGTGGCAACACAATAATAGGGGTATTTACGAGTGTCAGCGAACTCCTTAAAAGGTTCATCCGGCATTCTCTGAACCTTAAGCGACAGTATTTCAAGTTCCTCCATTACTGAGGGAACGCAGGCAGGAATCATTCCAAGGTCTTCTCCGCAACACAGCATTCCTGTTGAGTCAATTAGCGGTGGAAGTTTCCACATTGCTTTCTCGCGCCAGTATGAGTTGTTTCTGTTAAAGAAAAAGTCGTGATAAAGTGCGTAATATCTATCTCTTTCATATTGAGAGAGAGCATGAAAAGCAAATGTATTATCAGCCGAAATACGTGGATGCCAATGATTGGGTCTGTAAGGGTCTTCGATGAATAAAACATTCTCGGCAATAGTGAAAAGCCCTTCACGAATCAAGTGATTGCTCACCGATTGCTCGCGGCACTCAAATGCCTTAGCAATTTTATGCTGAGTATCATATTCACTTCTGAGCTGATAGCGGTTGCCATAATAACCTGTAAAGAATTCAGCGCGCACTTCTTCAGCAAAATTTCCGAAAAGTTGCTCAATGATTTCATCAGTGATATATGGCACAGCATGGAGACTGCGGTCGAAATTGAAATCATAGTCATATTTCATTTCTTCCGGAGTGAATGGGAGTGCTGAATTGAATATGCCGAGTAATCCGTGAACCGCCGACAGAGGTATTTGCCAGATTCTGAAGAATCCGAGAAGGTGGTCAATGCGGTAAGCGTCAAAATAGTCTGCCATTTTTCCGAATCTCGCTTTCCACCAGGCAAATCCGTCCTTACTCATATTATCCCAGTTGTAAGTAGGAAAGCCCCAGTTCTGACCGTTAACGGCAAATGCGTCCGGTGGTGCTCCGGCACTGGCGTCAAGATTGAAGAGATCCGGATTAATCCAAGCATCCACGCTTGTTCTGTTCACACCGATAGGAATGTCACCCTTGAGGGTTACTCCCTGGCAGATTCCATGGTCTCTTGCCTCGCGAAGCTGTGCGTCAAGATGATATTGTAGAAAGCGGTAAAAGTCAGCCGCTTTTTTATTGGCGGTTATTACCTTTTGCGCTTTTTCGGGTGAATAATGTGTGAAATCACCCCAACTATTCATATCGGTAGTGCCGAACTTATCTCTAAGAATACAGAATGCGGTATATGGTGTAAGCCAGTGGGCATTTCTATCAACAAACCTTTTGTATTGTTCGCTTTTAAGTGTTTTAGCTCCCTGCTCGTCAAATATGCCGTGGAGATACTCCATTTTGGCTGAAAAAACAGCAGGATAATCAATTTGCGGAAAAGAATTGAGTTGGCGGGCAAGTGTGGTGAAATGATCCCTTTTCTTCTTTTCTGCAAACATTCCTACTTGCTGCAATCTCAGGTATATAGGGTTAAGTGCAAATGTGGAAATTGCACTGTAAGGATATGAGTCACCCCAGTCTCCGTTTGTAGTAGTATCATTAACCGGAAGAATCTGTACAATTTTTTGTCCGGTAGCCGCAGCCCAGTCTATTATCAATTTTAAGTCTGCAAAATCACCTATACCCATATCGTCATCGCTGCGTAGCGAAAATACAGGAATGGCAACGCCGGCACCCCTCCAGAGCGGCATAGGATTAGCCATGCCTCCACAATGGTTTATAATTGCAGTTGAAGAAGGGAATCCGGTAGGGTGAAAGGTCCGGTGATCTCTATGCTCCCAAATCTTGTTGCCCGCATTGTCTTTCACAAGGAATTTATATTCGAGTGAAATGTTTGGAATGGGTATGTCAATTTTCCATAGCGGGAAATCGATGGGTGTCATCTCTGCCGCCAAATCCAGATTCCAGTTGCCAAGTTCTTCAGTATTACCGCAAATCAATACTGATTGTTCCGGTGATATCATCGGGGCTTCCACAACAAGGGTAAGCATTCCCGGATGTGGTTCTATATAGACTTTTTCAGTTTTATTTCTTTTGAAAATACAGCTGCTGAATGCGCTTGAATAGAAGGGACTGTTTTGGGGTCGGTCATGCCAAATGTCTATGATTTCAATAGATGTTGGACGGTATCCCGGATTGATAGTGCGATGTTTTCCCCATTCCCGCCTGATTACTCCTGAATCGTTTTTCAGGAGATAAGAATAGGTGAATTCCTCTCCTGGATTAGTATCAACGGTAAGATACCAGTATTTGCCATCAACGGTTTGCATCTCGAGCGCATTCTCTTCGTTATTATTACCCAAAGATGCTGATGAACCGAGGATGCAAATTCTCTCTCCCCAGGCAGTATGATACTCTATATGAAATCCGATAGTCATGACCTTAGTCTTGGTTTATCCGCATTTAGATGTTCCGCATGAGGTGCAGATAAGGCATCCTTCCTGATAAATAAGTGTCTCGTTGCCGCAGTTAGGACACTTCTGTCCCTTAGCCTGAGTGCCGTTGGGCAGATACTTTTTCAGCGCACGCTCAACACCCATTTTCCATGTGTTGATACTTTGGCTGTCCAGTTCAAGTCCACCAACCAGTTTTAGTACCTGGTCGATTGGCATGCCATATCTGAGCACTCCGGAAATAAGCTTTGCGTAGTTCCAGTACTCAGGGTTGAATTTGTCACTGAGTCCTTCAATGGTAGTTTTGTAACCACGCTTGTTTATAAACTGGAAGTCATAGCGCTTGTTACCTTTCTCATCAACTGCCTTGATGATTTTACCGTGAGTCACGCTTTTCGGGCAGAATATGCCGTCTTCATCATCAGCAAGACCTGTGAATATTTCATAAGGCTTGTCGTTGATGAGTCCTACAAATGCAATCCATTTTTCCTTATTATTCTGGAAGCGGACAACATCTGCTTCAAGCTCGTTGGGGCGTTTGATAACATGCTGCTCGGCATCAAATGCAGTATAGTCTTTTTTCTTGGATATGGAAACAAGAACACCTGAACGGCTGCCATCGCGGTAAACGGTACATCCTTTGCATCCGCTCTTCCATGCTTCCACATATAATTTATTGACGAGATCTTCGGTTACATCCGCGGGAAGATTGATGGTGACAGAGATAGAATGGTCAACCCATTTCTGTACCCTACCTTGCATTCTCACTTTTTCAAGCCAGTCAACATCATTTGAAGTGGCTTTATAATAAGGTGATTTGGCAACGAGCTCGTCAATCTGCTCCTGAGTGTAATCTTGTCTAACCTCTATTCCGTTGGTTTCCATCCAAGTGATGAATTTAGGATGATAAACGATATATTCCTCAAATGCATCCCCGTTTTCATCAACGAAGTCAATTCTTACATCTGTGTCTCCCGGATTGATTTTTCTGCGGCGTTTGTAAACCGGCATAAATACCGGTTCTATTCCACTGGTAGTGCGGGTCATCAGGCTTGTAGTGCCGGTGGGCGCGATCGTTAGACAAGCAATGTTTCTTCTACCGTATTTTTTCATATCCTCATAAAGTTCCGGATCTGCTTCTTTAATACGGTTGATATAAGGATTGTTCTGTTCGCGGGTGGCATCGTAAATCTGGAATGCACCTCTTTGACGGGCAAGTTCTACTGATTCGCGATAAGCGGCAAGTGCGAGCGCACGATGCACCTTTTCGGAAAAGTCGGTAGCTTCCGGTGTTCCGTATCTGAGTCCGAGAGATGCAAGCATATCACCCTCACCGGTGGTACCAACTCCTGTTCTTCTACCGAGAAGTGTTTTTGTGCGTATTTTGTGCCAGAGGTTAAGCTCGGTCTGTTTAACTTCTTCAGTTTCAGGATCCGATTCAACTTTAGCGATAATTTTATCAATTTTCTCGGCTTCAAGATCAATAATGTCATCCATTATTCGCTGAGCCTTACGAATATGATCGGCAAAAAGCGTGAAGTCGAATTCAGCTTGCGGAGTAAATGGATTCTTTACGTAGCTGTAAAGGTTGACAGCGAGTAATCGGCAGCTGTCGTAAGGGCAAAGAGGAATCTCTCCGCAAGGGTTTGTTGAGATTGTCTGGAATCCAAGGTCCGCATAGCAATCTGGAACGGATTCACGGATGATAGTGTCCCAGAACAGCACACCCGGTTCAGCGCTTTTCCATGCATTGTGCACAATTTTCTCCCAAAGCGGTTTCGCTTCTATCTCCTTGGTAATGTCAGGATTGGCTGAAGTAGTGGGAAATTGTTGTAGATATTTTGAATCACTGGTGGCAGCATTCATGAATTCGTCATCGATTCTAACCGAAACATTGGCTCCCGTGACTTTTCCCTCTGTCATCTTGGCATCGATAAATGATTCTGAATCCGGATGCTTGATGCTTACGCTTAGCATGAGAGCACCGCGACGTCCATCCTGAGCTACCTCACGTGTGGAATTTGAAAATCGTTCCATAAAGGGAACAAGTCCGGTGGAGGTGAGGGCAGAATTTTTCACCGGTGTACCTTTGGGACGTATATGTGACAGGTCGTGACCAACACCGCCTCTTCGTTTCATGAGTTGCACCTGCTCTTCATCAATCTTGATGATACCTCCGTAAGAATCAGGCTTACCATCAAGCCCGATAACAAAGCAGTTGCTAAGCGATGCAACCTGGTAATCATTACCGATACCGGTCATAGGGCTTCCCTGAGGAACAATGTATTTGAATTTATCAAGAAGGTTGAAAATCTCCTGTTCACTCATTGGGTTCTTGTAGTTGTTCTCAATTCGAGCAATTTCTCTTGCGAGACGGCGGTGCATGTCAGCAGGAGTTTTTTCATATAAATTGCCATAGGAATCCTTAAGAGCGTATTTGCTCACCCATACTCTTGCAGCGAGTTCATCGCCGTCAAAATATTTCAATGAAGCTTCATTAGCCTCATCATGACTGTAGGTAGTGTTGTCCACTTTAGTAAAAATTGAACTATTAGTTAATTATGCGAAGGAATAAAAAAAGGAAAGTATATCCTTCAAAAGAAGTATTTCATAGCTGAGCGCAAAATTTGTTATTTTTTTTCAATTGTACAAATAGGCGGTGATTTTTTTTAGCCAATGTTGATAAGTTTTCTGAATTATAAAATTAGATTGCTGAAATACAATGTAAAAGGAAAAATGGGATTGGTGAAAAGTTTCCAAAAAAATATTATTTGTATTGTGATTACATAATGTAATTGTTAATTTTGACGCAAGATAAATATGTTGATATGACGAATAAAAAATTTTTTGAAGACAGAAGGACTATACGCAGGTATGCTCCAAGGCATATTGAGGACGAAATGCTGGCTGAGATTGTGAAAGAGGCATCACATGCACCCACGACTGGAAATATGCAACTTTACAGCGTTATTGCAACCCGTTCAAAGGATATCAAGGAGATGCTTTCGCCTTGCCATTTCGATCAACCGTCAGTAAAGGAGTGTGACGTGGTACTAACTTTTTGTGCAGACTTCAGTAGATTTTCACGCTGGTGTGTTCTAAATGAGGCAAATCCCGGATATGATAATTTTCAGTCGTTTGTAACCGCTCTTTTGGATACTTCAATATTTGCGCAACAGTTTTGTACAGCGGCTGAAATGAGAGGACTTGGTTGCTGCTATCTGGGTACCACCACTTATAATGCTCCCATGATTGCTGAAATTTTGAGATTGCCTTCTCTTGTGGTTCCAGTGACAACCCTGACTCTCGGCTATCCGGCAGACCCGGGTGTAGATGTCGGTCGTCTTCCGGTGAGTGCGGTACTCCATCTGGAGCAGTATCACGATTATACCGATGAAGAGATTATTGATCTTTATTCCGAAAAAGAGGGACGTGAAGATAGTAAACGTTTTGTTGAGGAAAACAATAAGAAAAATCTTGCGCAGGTTTTCACAGATGTCCGTTATACTAAAGAAGCGAATGAGCACTTCTCAAAAGTGTATTATGATTTCATAGTCAGTCAGGGCTACGCTATGCCTGAATGATATGTAACGAAAAAATCCGGTTTTGAATGAAACCGGATTTTTTTATCTGTAATAAAAAATATTGCGTCTTGATTAAGAGAGCAGCGTGCTTTCTATTGCATTCACATCCTCTTGTAGTTTCTTTTCAAGCGGCAGGCGCTCTTCTATGTTCTTGCAAGCGTATAGCACAGTGGCGTGAGTGCGGTCAAGTCTTGTACCTATCGCTTTCAGCGGCATCTTGGTGTGCTTCTTGGCAAGGAACATTACCATTTGGCGCGCGTCACTAATCTCTCTTTTTCTTGATTTAGTGAAAAGTTGATCGGGCTCAATATTATAGTAACTGCTTACTTCCTGAGTGATTATCTCGAAGTTGATTTGACGCAGATTAATTTTGACCGCATTTGAAAGTACTCGTCGTGCAAGGTCAATATTAATATCCATATTGAGCACTGTGGCATGTGCTACAAGTGACACCATAATACCTTCAAGTTCGCGGATACTTTCGGTGACATTTCCCGCAATGTAGTCCAAAACATCATCGGGCAGATTAAGTCCTTCCTGTTTTGCCTTAAGCTCCAAAACGTTGCGGCGCAGTTCATAATCCGGTTTCTCCAATTCAGCTGTCATGCCCCATTTGAAACGATCCAGCATTCTTTGCTCCATTCCCTCCATCAGCGACGGTTTGGTGTCGCTTGAAAGAATTATCTGCTTTTGATTAAGCTGAAGATGGTTGAAGATATGGAAGAATGTGCGCTGAGTTGAGGTTTTGCCTATCAGATCCTGAATATCATCCAGAATCAGGGTGTCAATGCTTTGATAGAAGTTTATGAAATCATTGATGCGATTGTTTTTCATAGCAGTGGTGAACTGGCTTTCAAACAATCTTGCTGTTACATATAATACTCGTGCGCGAGGATTACGCTCTTTGATGCGGATACCTATAGCTTGAATAAGGTGAGTCTTACCTACTCCCGGGGCACCGAAAACAAACAAAGGGTTGAATGTCTTGCATTTTGGGTCTGTAGCAATGGCTTCGCCTATGGAGCGGGCAACGCGATTGCTAACACTGTTGCAATAGTTTTCAAAAGTATAGCGAGGGTTGAGCTGAGCATCGATATCTGCAGTGTCTTCCTGACGGGTGAACGGATTGGATGTAGCTCCACGTATAGGGGATACATCCTGGCTACGACGATCACTTTCTATGGTAACACCGGTCTGTGGATCTTCCTTTACCTGATTGAAGTGGTAGAACAACTTCACATCAGGACCATATACTCTGTGGAGAGTGGATGTAATGAGTTTGATGTAGCGCTCATCCAGCTGCTCTACAAAGAACGGCGAAGGTACGAGCACATTGAGTTTGTTATCCTGATAGCTGATAGAGCTGACAGGCTTAAACCATGCGTCAAATTGTTCTTCAGGAAGAATGTCACGGAATATAGCGAGACATTTCTCCCACAAAATTGTGTGGTTTTGCTCCATAAAAATACTTTGTTGTAGGCTATACTTTCCGATACAAAATTCTGCTTTTTTTTTGTTATAATAAAATGCTTTTTTATTTGGAAAATATAGTAAGATATTAAGGGTGTTGTGTTTCAGTGACTTAAAGAAATGTTAATAAATTAGTTTAACATTTCACGGCTTATTATGGCGTAATGCGGTGATTATTAGGGATAT
The DNA here is from genome assembly GCA_014800945.1 of Barnesiella sp. GTDB lineage: Bacteria > Bacteroidota > Bacteroidia > Bacteroidales > Muribaculaceae > Paramuribaculum. The sequence goes on from JAAVFD010000037.1 coordinate 15,014, forward strand.
CCTATGCTATACTATTACCGTAAAGTATAATTGGTTCATGTACCGTTTAGTGCTGAAAACAGCAGTCCCACACGTTTTCAAGAGAAAATATGTGGGACCATATAAAATGCTGCTATTTGTAATTATTCCAAATAAGAATGTTACAGTAATTTAATACTTATGTACCTCTTCGGATTTTTCTTTATATCAATGAGGAGGGAATCAACTGAGGCAGTAGCATTAACCAGGTTGTTGTACAGGGTCGGATCTGTTAGGAGAAGACCCGCGGACGAATTCTTAGAGTTGAGCTGTCGTGTAATGTATTCCAGATTTGCCGTTATACGATAAACATTGTTTAGAGTGGAGTCCAGCGGCATTTTCTTCAATTCCGCAGCTGCGGCACTTAGATCAGCGCTCAGTCCTGTGAGATTCTGAGATATTTCCCTGACATTACCCATGGTAACTTTTGCATCACCGGCAATATTGGGCACCGAAGCCATAACCGCACTTAGCTGTCGGGTACTTGTTTCCAGATTTGCCATAATGTTGTCAAGACGTTTTACCGAAGATGTCATTGCCGGATTTGTGACGAGTGCGGTTACAGCTGTGAGCAGAGAGTCAATTTTCGGAACCATGTTTCCCACAGCCGGAAGAATTTCGTTACTCACATTATCCATAAGTCCTTTGGAATTCACACCGATAAGTTTGTCACCTACTGCATGATACTCTTTTCCGGAAGCCATTTTAAGTTCAATAGATGATGTGCCGAGCATATCAGTGACAAGAACAGCTTCTGTTCCGGCAGGCACTTTGAGTTTTCGGTCAAGACTCAGTTCAACTTTCACATGTCCGGGATTGTCATATTCATACTCTATCTCGCGCACAAGTCCCACTTTGTAGCCGTTAACAGTTACGGGGGCTGATTGTGCGAGTCCGGCAACATCAGTATATGAGGCGTAATAGTAGTTTGCCGCTTTGAAAACATTGATTCCTTTCAGGTAGTCAATGCCGAAGAATAAAATCAGCAAAGTTGCAAGAACGCATAGCCCGATAAGTAGTTCTTTAGAAAATGTCTTTTTCATATGACCGTTTGATATGAGTATTATTCTATTGTCATTTAATCCGCTTGCCTCCGCGGGTTTTTATTATAAACGCATCCGGAAATTTCCGTTTCACTTCATTGAGTCTTTTTGCGGCATCCCGGCTGTCGGTGAACTGTCCGGTGGTGTATTTCAGAATGTTTCCGTCTTTATAGTATTCAACATTTGTAATACCTTTCAACGCCGGAGAATTTTTCGGTAATTTGGTAGGAGATGTGCAAAACTGCACCTTATATATAATAGGTGTATCCTCAACTGCTATTGGGTTCACAGATTCATCCTTATCTGGAGTCGCGTCTTTATCTTGTTTATGTTCTTGTGCTCGCTCGTTGACAGAGTCAGTTTTGCTTTCTTTGGGAGCGGATAGAATCTTAGCGGGGGCGGAAATAATTCCATTTCTCTTATCTGCAAGAATTTTATAGCGTGCAAATCCGTTATATATAGCGGTAGCGAGTTTTTCCTTGCCTTCTGATGAATTCATGAAACGTTCCATCTCAGGATTGCAGATAAAATCTAATTCAACAAGAATAGCCGGCATACTGGTTTTGAAAAGAACCCAGAAATTAGCCTGCCTAACACCTCTGTCATATCTGCCGGCTGTAGTTACAAGCTCTTTCTGAATTTCATTTGCCGCCTCTATGCTCTGAACCATGTGAAGATTCTGGCTCATCTCAAAAATAATGTAGGATTCTGTGGATGATGGGTCAAATCCTTCATAAGTAGTGGAGTAGTCGCTTTCAAGTTTCATAACAGCGTTTTCGCGCATTGCAACCGCAAGGTTTTCATTGCTCTTCTTGAACCCGAGAGTGTAAACCGACGCTCCTTGCACTGTTCGGTAATTTTTTGATTTCTTGTCAACAGAATTGGTGTGAATTGAAATGAAAAGATCACCTTTAGCTTTGTTTGCAATATCTGCACGCCCCTGCAATGGCACAAAAGTGTCATCGTCTCGTGTAAAAACAATCTTTACATCAGGCATATTCTTTTTTATCATTTCTCCTACCCTCAGGGCTACAGCAAGGTTGATATCTTTCTCACTCGATATTTTTCCTATTGCCCCATGATCTTGATCGCCATGACCAGGATCAATGATTACGGTAAACTTTGCCTCAGCTACAAAAAATGTAGCGATTGCTGCAAACAGTAGTGTGGTTATTCTTCGTATGGAGAAATTGACAATCATACTCGAAAATTTCCACAAAATTAGTAAAAAGTAAATTAAAACCCCCGATTTTTGGTAAAATCGGGGGAATAGTAAGGCATTTTAGCCCAATTGGAGAACTTTTATTTTCAGTAGGGAATCATTTCAGATAATATCTTCTGAGTGTACCATGGATCATCCGCTTCTTTGAGCAAGGGCACCATTTCTGCGCAGAGTTCCGACACGATATCCTTATGTTTTTCCAAAGAAAGATTGTTCATCTGATAAGGGTCTGCCACATCATCAAAAAGGAGTGAGCTTTTAAGTTTGCCTGTTTTTTTGTCAATCGTTAGTGCCAGAGTATATCTGTCTGTCTTTATGCCACGCGACACAGGGAAATAGCTGATAACGTTGCCGAGTGAATCGCGGTTGCCGTCACTGTTTTTAATATATAGAGCTCCCTTGCGTAATGGAGTGACATTGCTTGTTCCGAGAAATCTGCCGGAGTAATCGCGTCCCTCAATCTCTGCGGGTATTGAATCAGCAAGTCCTGCAATACCGAGGATGGTAGGCATGATATCCGGGCTCGACATAATCAGCTCAGTATCAATGCCGGGGGTTATTTTGCCGGGGAGTCTCACGAGCATAGGCACATTCATGCTTTCTGCGTAAGGTGAATTTTTGGGGTCATTAGTGCCTTGGCTACACATTGTTTCACCGTGGTCTGACGAAAATATTACCAATGTGTTGTCTGCGAGTCCAAGGCTGTCAAGAGCGTGGAGTATTCGTCCGAACTGACGGTCAACACCTGTTACTGAGGCAAAATAGTATCTTATACTTGGAGCTTTAGCCATAGTCGTGTCGGCATTCGGGCGCACATACAGTTCACTTAAAGCCTTGTCAGCATACAGCGCATAATCCTCTTCAGGGCAATCCTCTGTGGAGCGGTACGGGCTATGAGGAGGGTTATAGCTCACCATCATAAAGAATGGTTTCTCAGGGTCGCGCACATTATCCTTGTTGGTCATGTAATCGATAGCCTTGTCCGTTTCATGTTCGGGTGACCATTGGTTGATGTCATAGCGATGTCCTTCTGTATCCCAGTAATGGGGATGCTTGTGCACATCGAATGTGCCGTAGCTGTACCAGTAATCAAAGCCGTGCCGTTTTTCGGGTGGAGTGTAAGCATCCCAGGCAGGAACCTGAGTCTCAACATAGTGTCCCGGATTTTCGGGGTCATTTGGAGTGGGATGATTTGCATGAAGTTTACCTATGTAAGCGCAGTTATACCCTGCGTTGTGGAACACGTCGCTTATGCACATGGCATCGTCTCGCAAATCACTCACCGGGCGGTTTGCAACGCAGTTGGTGCTTATCCCGGAATTGTTGCTGAACATTCCGGTGAGAAGCATTCCGCGGTGAGGTGAACTTAACGGGAAATTACTCTGGCATGAGGTAAGTACTTTCGCCTGTTTCGCAAAACCGTTAAGATTCGGTGTTACAACCGGGTCACCTGTAAAGTTTACTGAGTCGCGAAATCCGTCCTCACTCCAGAATCCCATGGCATGGTTGCGCATCTGGTCAGGAAAAACATAAATAACATTTGGTGCCTTTGCCACAGCAAGAGTTGCTGATAGAGACAACACACCAGTGAGAATATGTTGCATCTTACTCTGTGTTTTTTTAGAAAGAGTGAAGACAATGGAAGCTATTGAGACTCACCATTGCCTTCACAATAAAGATTATGTGAAAAGTTCAAGTTTATTGCCAACCGGGGTTCTGGGTCAGATCCGGGTTCTTGTCAATTTCACCGCTTGGAATAGGCCAGAGATAGTCACGGTCTGAAACAGAGCGTGTGTAGAGGCTCTTGGAACCGGTGATATACATCTCTTTCTTACTGTTGAGTGTTTCAAGAAGCCCCCAACGCTTCATGTCGAAGTAGCTCTGTCCTTCGCAGGCGAGTTCAACTGCGCGCTCATGACGGATGCGTGAGAACACCTCGTCTTTAGAGTTAGCACTCAAGAAAGCGGGTCCACTGTTGATTCCGGGCATTCCGGCACGTGTGCGCACCTGATTGATAAGAGCTACCGCACCGGTCTGATCACCAAGCTCGTTCAAGCATTCAGCTTGCATAAGAAGCACATCTGCATAGCGGATGAGAGGGAAGTTGATAGGAGTATCTTCACGGTTGTTGATTGCACCGTTCATATTACCTTCCGGTACGAATTTACGCCAAAGATAAGCCTCATGGTTGCCGTTAACATTGATGAAAGCACCATCGTTTGGAATACCCATACCCTTGAAGATAGCGAATTCAAAAGTTTTGTTGGCGTTTTTGGACCAACCGGCATAAGTTGTATAAGGCAGGATGATTGAAGCAGCCATGCGTGGGTCACGCTGAGAATACATCTGAAGAAGTTGTTCTTTATAGGGGGTGTATTCCTCAATCGCTGTTTTTGTGGTATTAGGTTTGGAATACCATACCTCCTGTTTGATTGTATTGCTGCTGTTATAACCCGGTACCACTTCATCCCAGTCAAAAGGTCTGCCATCAGCCCATTCGTATGAATCAACGAATGTAGTAGCAGGCATTACATTGTTCCAGCAAGAACCGTATGCAGCACGCGCGCCAAGATAGAAACACATCGGCATACCTATGTCCTGGCCAACACCACCGAGATTCTGAATGGCGAAAATCATCTCAGAACTTTCGTCTCCGGCTGGTTTGAACAGATTGGCATAATTGGAGTAGAGGGCATATTTGCCTGAGTCAATGATATTTTTGAAACAATCGGATGCTGCCTGATACTGCTTGGCGTAGAGATAAACCTTTCCCTTGAGAGCAGTAGCCGCGCCTGAGGTCGCTCTGCCTGCATTAGCTGCATCCCATGATGCCGGAAGGGTTGTTTCAGCATCCTTAAGGTCAGCGATAATGAAGTTGCGCACTTCCTCTTCAGTGTTACGGGGTTTCAACATCTGAGTAAATTCTTCGGCAATAATGGTGGTCTCATCATAAATGGGTACACCGCCATAAAGATTCAACAGATTGAAGTAGAACAAGGCTCTCATGAATTTAGCTTCTCCTTTGTACTGCGCTTTTAACTGGTCAGTCATATCTACATTGTCGATGTTCTGAAGCACATTGTTTGCGCGTGCGATACCCTCGTAGGTATATGTCCAGGTATTGGAGAAGTAGGCTGCATTAACAGCAACTGTACCACGCTGAATTGTCTGATAAGAGGGGTTGTCATATCCAAATGATACTCCGCCCAGACAATCAAACGAAAAGTACATGCCAAAAGTAGCGGTGCTGTGCATCTGGCTGTAAACACCCATCATAGCCTGCTTGGCGTGAGATTCGGTCTTGAAGAAGGTACCCGAACTCAACTGGTTGTCAGGGTAGCGATCGAGATCGTAGCAGCTTGAGAGCGATAATGTGGAAATAGTCGCTGCTGCTATTAGTATTTTATTGAATTTCATATTGCTCTTTCGATATTAGAATGTAACATTTATACCGAGCACAGCCTGACGCATGGTGGGATAGTTCATGCCGGAAACTTCGGGGTCAAAGCCTTTGAAGCTTGTGAATGTGAAGAAGTTTTCAAGTGTGCCATAAATACGCACTTTGCTGAGCTGGCAAGCATCTGTCCATTTGGAAGGAAGTGTGTAACCAAGCTCAATGTTACGTATCTTGAGGAAAGCAAGGTTCTGGAGATAGAAGTCACTTGCCTGCTGGTTTATTGTAGTCTGGTACTGGAGAAGACGGGGATATGTGGCGTCTGTTCTGCCGGGATACCAGCGACCGTCAGCCACCTCTTTGTTGATCTGATAACCGTAGCGAACAGTCGGAGTGTTGTATGCAGTGGACTGCCAGTAGCGTTTTGCACCGAGCTGTGACTGCATGAGCATGCTGAAGTCAATGCCTTTCCAGCTTGCGTTGAGAGTAAGACCCATATACCATTTGGGGTTGGGACCGTCAGACACAATCACACGGTCGTCAGCGTTGATGATACCGTCACCATTGGTGTCTTTATAGAGGAAGTCACCGAGCTGAGGTGTGCCATAAGACGCGAAAGGATTCACTTTCTTACCGTTGCTTCCGAGGGGTGCGTTGTCAATCATATCCTGAACAATTTTCATATCCTCTTCTGTCTGAAGAATACGGTCAACTTTCAGGAGGTACTGTGAGTTGATTGAGTGGCCTTCCCATATAAGGTTAGCGCCTGAAATAGACATACCGTCTTTATCTTTTCCACGGAATTTGTCAACAACATTGGTTACGTATGTAGCGTTGGCGCTGATACCATATCTGAAATCACCGATATTGTCATTCCATGTAGCGGTAAGTTCAAAGCCCTGGTTGGTTACACCTGCGCTGTTGAGTTTTGGAAGTGAAGTTGTTCCGTGAACAGCTGGAGCGGGGAGTGAGATAAGAATGTTTGAAGTCTTTTTGTTGAAGTAGTCAACAACTGCTGTGAAGCGGTTGCGGAACAGGCTGAAGTCAACACCTACGTCAAATACTTTGGTTTTCTCCCAAGTAACAAGCGAATTAGGAATTGCGCTCATTGCCATACCGGTTGCAAGAGCGTTGCCAAGTACATAGCTCATGCCTGAGTTGGTGTAAAGTGCCTGATAGTCATAGTTGCCGATAGAGTTGTTGCCGAGTTCACCATAGCTTGCACGGAGCTTGAATGAGTTAAGACCCTTGTCAACAATACCCTGCATGAAGGGCTCCTGCTCAAGACGCCAGCCTATTGAACCTGAGGGGAATGTGCCCCAACGGCGCTCTTTTGCAAAACGGCTTGAACCGTCACGGCGCAGGTTGAATTCAACGAGATATTTTTCAGCCCAGTTAAGGTTGATACGGCCGAAGAAGCTGCGCATTGACCATTCTGTTGAGCTTCCGCTTGCGCTTGCATCACCTGTGCAGGCACTGAGAGCCCATAGGTTGATATCGATAAGATCCTGTTTTGAAGCAGAGAAGCTCTTTGAACGATACAACTCGTTTGAAGCACCAACCATGAGATTGAGCTGGAGGTTGTCAAAGAATTTCTTATCGTAGCGACCAACAAAGTCATAGAAATAACGTTCTACCTTGCCGTCAGAGTTGCTGACAGAGATTTTACCGGTGCTGTCGTATGTTATCTGATCGGTGAGGAAGTTCCAACCCTGGGTAACTTTCGGTTTATTGCGTTGCTCGGTATCAGTCATCTGATAGTTGTAGCTTGCTGTGAAAGAAAGTCCTTCGTAGGGGCGTAATGTACCGTAGAATTTAGCGCGGATATTATTCTTTCTATTGTCACCCTGAATGCGGTTGGCACGGGAAATCGGGTTGTTTACCGCACACTGGCTGTCATCCTCGGGATTGTTCATAGCACCGAAACGGCCGTCAGGAGCCTGGAATACCATACCGGGGGTTGTTGCGGATGCGTATGTGAAGATGTCACTTACGGCGCGTGCACCGGCCTCGGTAATACCAACATAACCGCTGGCATTGGTTCCGAGAGTAAGCCATTTCTTGACATCTGCTTCTACATTTACGCGGCCGTTATACTGAGTGTAGCCTGCGTTAGGCATTACACCGGGGTTGTAGTTATAGCCGAATGAACTGTAGAAACGGATTTTATCTGTACCACCGCTCATAGACACCACATGGTTTGTAGCTACAGAAGATTTGAAAGTAGCGTCAATCCAGTCTGTGTTAGGATATTTGAGCGGATCGTTGGTGTTAGCTCTCCATTCTTCAATAATGGCATCACTGAAAGTATAGTTCTTACTTCCGTAAGTATTTTCCATACCTTCATTAACAAGTTCCATATAATCTGCATAGTTGCTTACCGGGGTAAGGGTTTTGCGGATTGACTGGAATGATACATAACCGTGGTAGTTCACTTTTATTGAGCCGGCGGTACCTCTCTTGGTGGTGATGAGGATAACACCGTTAGCAGCACGGGAACCGTAGATAGCTGCTGAAGCCGCATCTTTAAGTACAGACATTGATTCGATGTCGGCAGGGTTTACAGTATTGATACCGGCTTCAACACCATCGATAATTACAAGGGGAGAAGCGGTATTAAGTGTTCCGACACCACGCACACGTATTGTTGCATCGTTGGCACCGGGCTGGTTGGCGGCGGAGGTGACGTTTACACCTGCAGCAAGACCTGCAAGGGCCTGGGACACGTTTGAAATAGGTCGGTTCTCAGCAATCTTTTCAACATTGATTGATGAAACAGAACCGGTAAGGTTAACTTTTTTCTGCTGACCGTAACCCACAACAACAACTTCTTCAAGTGAAGTTTCGTCATCTTCAAGGGTTACATTGTAAACGGTAGCGCCTTTTGATGTCTTGACGTTTTTAGGAAGAACGCCGATGCATGAGAACTCAAGTACACATCCTTCTGGCACTTGAAGAGTGTAGTTACCATCAATATCGGTCATTGTACCGATTTTGGCATTGCCTTGCACCTTGACAGTTGCACCTGTCAGAGGCTCGCCGGAAGAGTCGAAAACCTGTCCTTTGACTGTTACCAGGTTCTCGGCAGCGCTCACCGCGTAGGGCGAAGGAGCTGCATAGGCAGTCTGTGTACCCACCATGGGGAATGCACAGAGAGCAGCCATAGCCGCTACAGCCGACACCTTATTTATAAGAGAGCGGTTTGCAGCAGCTTTGTTCTGTGTTGCCTTGTGAATCATAAGCTGGTTTAATTTAAGATTAAAAAAATAGTTAATAAATATTTTCTTGAATTTCGTTTGGAGGGTCTGTGCCCTTTTAGCGGGGGTAAAGTTACAGACGCCACGGTTGTGGCATACGCTAAAATTGTCCTAATTACTTACACTAATTGTGCAATCTTATTGAAATACTGAATTTTGCGTAAGTGGATTATTGTGCATGGTATTTTGGATTAAATTGTATTGCATTTATAATTAAAGAGAGTAATTTCACGGCAAAATCATTTTAACATCATGAAAAAACTATTCGCATTTGCTGCTGCTTCGCTAATTGTTTTAAGCGCATCAGCCTACACTGAACGAAACCTTATAGCTTCAAGAGCTAATAAGGCTGAATTGAAGGAAATGCTCGTGACGGATCAGAAATGGGTAAACCTTCCGGCTTATTCCGATAGAGCTGCTTGGGATTCACTCTTAGGTGACAATAAGGAGTATTATATAAAAAGAGGTGAAAAGGCTCTTTCGCATGACTGGCCGAGAGTAAAGGCTACAGACTACCTTGAATATGAGCGTAGCGGTAACCGTAAGATTATGGAAGACCCATTGGATGCGAATAATAAGGCTGTTGCGGACCTCCTTCTTGCTGAACTTGCTGAAGGCAAAGGCAGATTTATTGACCAACTTATCAATGGTGTGTATGCAGCCTCAGAAATGACATCATGGGCATTGAGCGCACACATTCCCGCAATCAAGCCGGGACGTTCCATTCAGCCATACGACAAACCGGTAATTGACCTCGTTGCCGGTGACATGGGAAATCTTTATTCATGGGTGTACTATTTCATGCAGCCCGAGTTCGATAAAATCAATCCGGAAATTTCACGCCGTCTGCGTCATGAACTCAAAACCAGAGTGCTTGATCCCTATCTGGAGTATGATAAATGGTGGTGGGACGGTAGCCGTAACTATAACGGCAGAATGTTAAACAACTGGAATCCATGGTGTCTTAGCAATGTGCTTATGACAGCTATGCTTATGGAGGATGATAAGGATAGATATACCGATATTGTTTATTACACCATGCTCGGTGTTGACAAATTCCTTAATTATATAAAAGGTGATGGAGCTTGTGAAGAAGGACCATCTTACTGGGGGCATGCTGCGGGTAAGACTCTCGACTATGTTGATATGCTCTCGCTCGCTACAGGCGGAAAACTTGATATGAGCGACGAAAAACTCATCAAGGATATGGGTGAGTATATAGCCCGCTCATACGTTGGTGATGGATGGGTAGTTAACTTTGCCGATGCAAGTGCTCGCGGCGGTGGTGATCCTTATCTTGTTTACCGGTATGGCAAGGCAGTTGATTCGGACCTTCTGAAAAGTTTCGCAGCTCTAATGCTCAAAGAAGATAAGGCTCCCCAGAACGGACGTGATATTTACCGCACATTCGCTGCGTTTGAAATCGCTCCCGAACTTAAGGAATATAAAGCGGAGTTCAAACGTCCCGCTTACACATGGTATCCGGAAACCGAATTCTGCTACATTTCCACTCCTCAGAATCTTTTCTTTGCAACAAAAGGTGGATTCAACGACGAAAGCCATAACCATAATGATGCCGGAACTTTCTCTGTATGGGCAGATAATTATCCTATCATTATTGATGCCGGAGTGGGAACTTATACGCGCCAGACATTCAGTAAGGAGCGGTATTCAATATGGACAATGCAGAGTGGCTGGCACAACCTCCCTGTAATCAACGGTTTTGAACAGCCTCACGGTAGAAAATTCAAAGCTAAGGATGTTAAGGCTGGTAAAAACAGCATTGAGCTGAATCTTACAGACGCTTATCCTGCTGAGGCCGGTATTAATAACTGGACAAGGGCTTATAATGTGAAGGGACGCGAAGTGAAGGTTACTGACAAATTTGATATTAAGGAGGTTAATACACCCAATGTGGTTAATTTCCTGAGCTGGGGTGACATTGACGCATCAAAGCCGGGAGTTGTAAAAATCAATGCTAATGGTCATAAAGCTACCCTTACATATGATGCATCCCGTTTTAATGCAACAGTTACCGATAAGGATCTTCCCGATACACGTCTAAGCAATGTATGGGGACCGAAAATCAGCAGAATTTCACTGACTGATAAGAATCCCACCAAAAAAGGTACATATACTTACACTATAAAAGCTGAAAAATAATCAATAATCACATACTGTATGAAAAATAGTTTTTGGATAAGTGGAATTGCAGCGCTGGTACTTACCGGTTGCGCCAATTCCGGAAAAAATGCACAATCGGCGGAGTGGTTTGACGGTGCAGTGAAAAATGCTTCGGAGCAGATGGCTCTCCAGATTGAGGCTATAGAGGCTGACACTTCTTCAAAGGTGCTTAATCCGGTGACTGTTAAGCGTAACAGATTCAGCACATCTTACTGTGGATATGCAGATTGGCGCAGCGGATTCTTCCCCGGTTCCGTATGGTATTTATACGAACTCACCGGAGATTCTACCCTTGTACCTCTTGCAGAGAAATATACCGAAGCTATTGCTGAGGCTCAGCATCTTACAAGTCATCATGATATAGGTTTCATCATCAACTGTTCATATGGGAACGGAAGACGTTTTGTAAAGAAAGCAGAATATGATTCAGTTCTTGTAACAGCAGCCAAGAGCCTTTGCACCCGTTATCGCCCCGGTGCAGGTATAATCCAGAGCTGGAACACAAGCCCCGGTTCATGGCAAGCGAGCAAAGGATGGACATGTCCTGTCATCATTGATAATATGATGAATCTTGAGCTTCTTTTCGAGGCTACCAAAATCAGCGGTGACTCAACTTTCTATAACGTTGCTGTCAATCATGCCAATACAACTATGAAAGAACACTTCCGTCCTGATGGAAGCTGCTACCATGTTATCGATTACAATCCCGAGACCGGTGAAGTGCTTCACCGTATGACCGGTCAAGGTTATGCCGATGAGTCATCATGGGCTCGCGGACAGGCTTGGGCTATTTACGGTTACACAATGTGCTACCGTGAAACCGGTGACAAGCGATATCTCGATCAGGCTGTCAAGACATTTGATTTCATGCGCAATCACAAGAACATGCCGGCAGACAAGATTCCTTACTGGGATATGGATGCTCCTGATGTTCCAAACGAACCTCGTGATGCGTCAAGCGCTGCTATTATCGCTTCAGCACTTTATGAACTGTCCGGTTATCCTGTAGAAAATCCCCGGTCATATAAGGAATATGCCGATGAAATCATGGCATCTCTCGCATCTGACGAATATACAGCTAAACCCGGTGAGAACGGAAGATTTATACTTAAACACTCTACCGGTTCAATTCCCCACAACAGCGAGATTGATGTGCCTCTGAATTATGCGGACTATTATTTCCTCGAAGCGCTAAAGCGGAAACGCGATATTGAGAACAACTGATAATTTATTGTGGTTATGAAAAAACTGATTTTAGCTACACTTCTCGTATCTGTTTCTCTTGTCGGTTTCGCTGCTAAGAAAAAGAAGGCTCCGGAAAAAACCGACCGAGAGAAATGGGTGGAGGTATGCTACAATATAGCCGCACCGGTTCTTGAGAATATGAGTCGAGGTGAGCTCCAGAAAAATATGGAGCTTGAACTGAGTCCGAACTGGGATGGACGCGACCCGAAAGTTTCATATATGGAGTGTTTCGGACGCCTGATGGCAGGTATTACTCCCTGGTTGGCACTGCCTGATGATGACACGGAAGAGGGCGCGAAGCGTAAACAATTGCGCGAGTGGGCACTTGCGGCATATAAAAATGCGGTTGATCCCGAAAGCCCCGACTGTTTACTCTGGGGTGGCTCACACCCTCAGCCGCTTGTTGATGCCGCTTATGTGGCTGAAAGTTTTCTCCGTGCGCCAGAGGCAACTTGGCAGCAACTTGACAGTGTGACACAGCGCCGGTACCTTGACTGCTTCAAAGGTATGCGCAAGCATCGTCCCGCTTACAATAACTGGTTGCTTTTCCGTGGATTAATAGAGGCTTTTATTCTTATGGCTGAACCGGAAAGCGCTGATAATTTCATATTTACCACAGTAGGTCGTAAGATTGATGAGTGGTATCTTGGCGATGGAATGTACGGTGACGGACCGGAACTGGCTCTGGATAATTACAATTCATACGTTATTCACCCTATGTACATTGAAATGCTTGAAACAGTGGAGCAGAATCCCACTCCGAGCAACAGATGGGTAGGTAATATTAAATCGGAGCTGGCAGTAAAAAGAATGCAACGTTACAATCAGTTTATCGAACGTCTCATTTCTCCTGAAGGCACTTATCCGGCATTCGGCAGATCTGTGGTGTATCGTCTCGGAGCTTTCCAGACACTTGCTATGGCTGCATGGAAGTATGGTATGCCTAAGGGGCTGACAAACGGGTCAGTACGTTCTGCTCTTACCGCCGTTATGGAAAATATGTTCAATGTGCCCGGTAATTTTACCCCCAACGGTTATCTTGCCCTTGGGTTTGTAGGTCATCAGCCGGAATTGAGCAATAGCTATACAAATAACGGTAGCTTGTACATCACATCTACTATGTTTCTTCCTTTAGGCTTACCTGCAGATCATCCGTTCTGGACTGACCCCGCAGAGCCTTGGACACAGAAACGAGCATGGACAGGAGGTACAATTCCTATTGACGGACATGTGTCATTGAAAAAGTAAATAATAGGTTAAGATATAAATTAGGTTTTATAGTTAGATTAAGGTTTATCATTCTCCGATGGGTTCAGAATCGGTAGTGCCTTTACGATAGGCGAGCGGTGAAACACCGAATTGTTTTCTGAAACAACGGCTGAAATAGATAGGGGTAGCAAACCCGGATTTATCAGCAACATCGGCAATACTAAGATGCGGCTGCGCTGTTAGAAGCGCGGCCGCATATTTTAAGCGGTAGTTGAGAATGAATGAGTTAGGAGTCATTCCTGTGAGAGTCTTGAATTTGTTAAAGAACAGCGAGCGAGACACTCCCACCTCCCGGCAAAGAGCAGGTATATCAAACTCAAGGTCATCGATATGCTTTTCAATTGCCTCAGTGGTTCGTTTAAGCAGGTCGCGGTCCATTGGATTGACGATTGACATATCAACCTCAGCGATAGGCTGTTTTTCAAATTGTTTTCTCAATATTCTTCGCAGACGCAACAGATTATCCACACGAGCCAGCAAAAGTGTTGATTCAAATGGCTTGGTCACATAGTCATCGGCATTGGTGTTAAGTCCTTCAAGTTTAGACTCAGATGCACTCAGAGCTGTGAGCAGAATCACCGGAATATGACATAGGTCTATATCCGCTTTTATAATCCTGCACATATCTGTACCGCTCATTTTCGGCATCATGACATCGGATATAATTATATCGGGAGTAAGTTCTCTTGTCTTGGTCAGTCCGTCTTCTCCGTTGTCTGCTTCCGCTATTCGGAAATATGAAGAGAAGAATTCAACAAGATTTTTTCTCAGCTCCTCATTATCCTCCACAATAAGAAGAAGAGGTCTGTCAGAGTTGTTATCTTCATCTGTTTCAGCATTATCGTTTGGCTCGTTTTCCCCGTGAGTAGCTGTTGTGTTTACAGTGCTTTCTTCCGGTGATTCGTCAGTCAATAATGAACGGGTGTCAAACACAACGTTGTTGTCTCCTGAGAAATCATCAAGATTTGCCGGAATGACAACGCAGAACACAGAGCCCTCACCCTCACGGCTCTCAACACTTATAGCCCCGTGGTGTTTATCCACAATAGATTTTGCAAATGCAAGACCAATTCCGGTGCTGTGGTAATCAACACTGAGATTTTTCTGCTCGTCTGCCGTACCGTTATAGAACCGGTCAAAAATGAACGGCAAATCTTTTTGAGCTATTCCGCGACCGTTATCCTTCACTTCAAAAACAACCTCACCGTTATCATCAGTTTTAACAAGACATGAAATGATGCCGTTGTCCGTTGTGTATTTGAAGGCATTTGACAAAAGATTGACAAGCACACGATTTAACAGTGCGGGGTCAAACGCACCGATAACATCTGAATCGGGTGTGTTTATTGAAAATGAAATGCCTCGTCTTTCAGCATAGTCGCAGAAAGGAGTAGCTGTTTCAAGCAAAAATTCATTTGCGTTATGAAGCCCAATGCGCAGAACCTGCTGATTTTGCTGTAATTTCCTGAATTCCAGTAGCTGAGTAACAAGATGGCTCATCTGCTCGGAATGTGTGCGCACACGCAGCAGGCTCTCTGTTAGTTTGGGATGACGCTTATATCTTGAAATCAGATTATCTACGTAGCTAATAATCAGGGTGAGCGGCGTTTGGAATTCATGGCTGATGTTTGTGAAGAAAACAAAACGTTCCTGATTGAGTTTTTCAATCTGGGCTCTTTCAGTCTTCTCTTTTTTAAGCGAAATGTTGAGCTTGTGTGCCACCAGATTTTTATGAATGATAAACCAAGCTATGGCAATAACTATTGCCGAGTAAATCAACCATGCCCACCACGACCTGTACCATGGTGCAGGCACTATTACATTGAGCGATATTTCTTTTCCGTTGGCTAATCTTGCCCTTAATTTGTAAGATCCGATGGGTAGATTCTTATATTTCACCTCATTGTTTGTTGCCGTCTGCCATTGGGAATCCATACCATCCAAACGGTATTCTATACTGTGGGTGCCTGTGGTTGCAAGATAATCGCTTACACCTATAATAATAGAGAACCCGTTATTATCGCTGGGTAATTTAATCTGTTTGGAATAGGGGAGAGCCTGTTCCATTATTCCGGAACCGTCCTCAGGATTTATATCCTTGTTCTGCATAATCAGTTTTGAGAAATATATCCCGGGAGACATATCGGCAGTGCCGGAACCTTCGAAATCTGATCGGTTGAGCCGGGTTATTCCTTTGGTGCTACCCACAAGAATGTCATCACCGATTCTTAAAAGAGCGCACTCATTAATTATATACGATTCAGGGAAGAAATCTGAAAAGCTGACACTCTGCACCGAATTGTCATAAAGATTGAGCTTTACTACATTTGCACCGGTAGTAAAATAAACATCGGAACCGGGTCCGGCACTTACCGCATAACAATAATCATCAGGCAGTTTGCTGTTAATTGTGTTGAAGTGATGAACTTCGTCAGAATCATAGGGAAAATAAAGCAATCCGTTGCCAAGGGTTGACATCAGAATACCTCTGTCGGTAGTGCATAGGTGAGACGGTACAATCTTGAAATCGGCATCATATATTTTTGACAGAGAAGGTTTATCTGATGTTGGAGCGGTGATTTTGTAAAGATTGTGTAAAGTAGGTGAGCTGCAATATATGTTACCCTCCTTGTCAAAATCAAAAAATGTAGGCTTGATATTTGATTTCACAGCTTTGATTTCACCGGTTGACAAGTTCATCCATGACAATCCTGTTCGTGACGCAATGAAGAGTTTGCCGTCATGAATCTTCAGTTGATGAATCACATTCCCGGGAATAGACTGATAGCCGGGCACATCAATGAGATTCGTCATAGCCTTCCGGCCGAGATCGTATATGGAAAGTCCGCCAAGGTGGGTGCCTATAAACAGTCGGTTGGACTCTTTATCATATTCAATACTTCTTACATTGTTTTGCCGGAGAGTATTGGCGCTGTTTCCGCTATAAAGGTGGGTAGTCATATTCCAGTTCGCATCAAGACATCCAACACCCGCACCGTCTGTGGCGAACCAAAGATTGCCATCTTTGTCCACCACCATATCCTTTACAAAAGAGTTTGACAGATTCTCCTGACCGAATCCGTAGTAGTCAAAATTCAGGTATTTGTCGTTTTCAGGGTAAAAATAGTTAACCCCTCCATAATATGTTCCAACCCAAAGGTTGCCTTTTCTATCACGATACATCCCAAACACCGAAGAGTGAGTGAGACCTCCAATATTCATAGGTATTTTGATATGACGAGTATCACCTGTGGAAGGACTATAGCAGAATAGTCCGTTGAAAGAACCATACCAGATGTTTCCCCTATGATCCTCGATGGCGTGGCGGCATTGAGCTGCTCCCATTACCCCTTCAGGAGCGTATGGCACCGATACCAGTTTGGGAGTTGAATCTCCGCTGCCATACCTGTAAAGACCTTTGTTAAGTGAGGTAATCCATAGGGTGCCGTCTTTAGCGATAAGTGATGAATAAACATCAGTTCCCGGCAGTAAAACCGAATGCTTGCCGGTGTTTCGGTTGAAAACATGGAGTCCGTTTTCTGTGGAAATATAGAAATTGGTGTTGTCAACCGACAGATGTGTCAGTGATTTGGTATTTGGAATAGTGAGTGCGAATTGGGCTTCGTCAGTATTCGTCTTTTTAACAAAGAGTGAATCACCGGCAGCAAATACAATCTCGCCATTGTTAGCCGCGAGTGCCGTAATATTATCATGCTGATAAGGGTGACTGAAAACTCCGGTGCGGATGTCATACTTAACCAAATCATGATCAATATGGATAAAAACATTGTCGTTTGAATCGCTGACTATGGAGCTAACCTCATTCCCAATCCATAACTTCTCTCCCTCCGAGCCGGATGGCACCCATCCTTTGTATGCCGTTATCCTGCTTCCGTCATATATATTGATGCCCTCTCTTGTACCGAGCCAGATACGACCCAACGGGTCCTGGGATATTGCCATGACGGATGGCTGACTCAAACCGTCTCCGATAGTCAGATGCCTAAAATATTCAGCTTTAGCCGAAACAGGGGTAAAAAGAATGGTAATTATAACCGCTATATATATATATATATATAGTTGAATTTGGCGGATTTTATGCATATTTTCATGGATGAATCTAACAGGTGTATTGGCATTGCAAAAATAATAAAAAATCAATCAAGAAATACCCCGTAATTAATAGAGTTGATAAAATTAGAGGGGGTTGTGGACAATTTTATAAAAAGATATGGATAATTTTGTAGGCTGAAAAAAGCATTATCAACATACTTTTGTAGGGTAAATGCTAATTATTTCACAGAGTTTATGACCAATCGACGCATTTTTTGTTTGTGTGCAGCTTTGCTTTCTGTAGCAGCCGGTTTTGCCGCCAAGCCATTGGCAAAAATTTGTGTAAGCAATAAATTGCCTCAATGGCGAACCGAGATGGTAGAGGTGGATGCCTCAAAGCTACCCGAAGGCAATTTTGTGATTACAGATAATAACGGTATCGAAGTACCATGGCAGCGCACTTACGATAACAAAGTTATTTTTCCGGCATCAGTGGCACCTGCTTCAACAGATATGTTCATAGTTAAGGAGGGTAAACCGACTGCAATTGACAATATTGTTTATGCCGCTTTTTATCCTGAACGTGTTGATGATTTTGCGTGGGAAAATGATTTTGCGGCTTACAGAGCTTACGGAGCGGCTTCAGGAGGCGGAGTCTCCGGATATGATGTGTTCACTAAATCGACAACACGTCCGGTGGTGCCTGAAAGATATTTCAAAGAGCTTGTTCAGAAAGTGTCCTATCATATAGACCATGGTGACGGTATGGATCAGTATGATGTAGGTGCTACTCTTGGCGGAGGTGCTTCCGCTCCTTTGGATAAGAGTGGAAATCTAATATTTCCCGGAGCTTTCTCGCAATGGAGAATTTTGGATAACGGACCTCTTCGCACTACTTTTGAACTGGTATATGAGTATGGTGGCGGTAAAGATATACGCACAATCACGCTGGATGCCGGCTCACCTTTCAATCACTCTGTATGCCGAATAGAAAATATAGATGCTGATTCAATAGCAGCCGGAATCGTGGTTCACAAACCGGCGACTGAAGACTACCTTTTAGGAGATGGATTTGCTGCATACTCTGATCCTACAACCGGACCCGGAAGAGGATACGGAAATATATATATAGGTGTGATAAACCCTGCCAAGGGTGGTGCATACTATAAACCTCTGAGTAAGGAGAAAGGTACAGCAGTAGGACATCTGCTCACAACGGCACCTTACTCTCCCGGAAAAGAATTCTCTTACTACTGGGGCTCGTCCTGGAGCAAAGGTAGAACCTTGACTTTCAATAACTGGATAGCTCAGGTTAAGGATTTTCAAACCCGCCTGGAGTCACCGCTTGAAGTAAAAGTAACACGTTGAATATTAAAATAAAAAAGGTAATATGGTAAATTTTTCACTTGATGGGAAAGTGGCTCTCGTAACAGGCGGAGCTTATGGTATAGGTCTTGCTATCGCACAGGCACTCGCTGAGGCAGGGGCTAAAATCGTTTTTAACTGCTCACGCCAGGAGACAGTTGATCGCGGACTCAAAGCTTATAAAGACCTCGGAATAGAAGCTAAAGGTTACTTATGTGATGTAACTGACGAGGCTGCCGTAAAGGCTATGATAGCTGATATTGAGGCTACAATAGGCACCGTAGATATCCTTGTAAATAATGCCGGTATTATCAAGCGTATTCCAATGGAGGAAATGGCTGTGGATGATTTCCGCAAAGTAATTGATATTGATCTTGTAGGTCCATTCATCTGTGCTAAGGCTGTTATACCCGGAATGATAAAGAAGGGTCATGGCAAAATTATCAACATTTGCTCGATGATGAGCGAGCTTGGCAGAGAAACAGTGAGTGCATACGCATCGGCTAAGGGTGGTCTCAAGATGCTCACACGCAACATCTGCTCCGAGTATGGAGAGCATAATATCCAGTGTAATGCAATAGGTCCGGGCTACATTGCTACAGAACAGACCGCACCTCTCCGCGAGTTACAGCCGGATGGTAGCCGCCATCCTTTTGATTCGTTTATTATATCAAAAACTCCTGCTGCTCGTTGGGGTGTTCCGGAAGATTTGATGGGTCCGGCTGTATTCCTTGCATCGGATGCATCTAACTTTGTAAACGGTCACATTCTATACGTGGACGGAGGTATTCTCGCATATATCGGAAAACAGCCTAAATAATGGAAGCGGTTTTCAGTTATATAATAGGACTCGGCGCTGCTGTGATGATGCCTGTGATTTTCACGGTGCTCGGGCTCTGTATCGGTATCAGATTAGGCGATGCTCTAAAGAGTGGACTTAAAGTCGGTGTAGGTTTTGTAGGGCTTTCAATAGTTACCGCACTGCTGACTTCCGCTCTCGGACCTGCGCTTAATTCAGTAGTAGATATTTATCACTTGCAGCTCAAGGTGTTTGACATGGGGTGGCCTGCAGCGGCATCAGTTGCTTACAATACAGCTGTGGGTGCATTTATAATTCCGGTATGTCTTGGTGTCAATATACTTATGCTTATCACCAAAACCACCAGAACTGTGAATATCGACCTGTGGAACTACTGGCATTTCGCATTTATAGGTGCCGTTATTTTCTTTGCAAGCGATTCTCTTGCGTGGGGATTTTTTGGAGCGATTATTTGCTATATCTTCACCCTCATTCTTGCGGATATGACAGCTAAGAAGTTTCAGGATTTCTATAAGGACATGGATGGAATATCCATTCCTCAGCCTTTCTGTGCCGGATTTGCGCCATTTGCGTGGGCTATAAATAAAGGTCTTGATAAAATTCCCGGAATTGAAAAGATAGAAATTGATGCCGAGGGTATGAAGAAGAAATTCGGATTACTTGGCGAACCCCTGTTTCTCGGAGTGGTTGTAGGTGTAGTTATCGGATGTCTCACTTGCTCTTCATGGGGTGAGATCGTAGATAAAATTCCTTATATACTGGGTTTAGGCATCAAAATGGGCGCTGTGATGGAGTTGATTCCGAGAGTCACAGTGCTGTTTATTGAAGGACTTAAACCGATAAGCGATGCAACCCGAAGTTTGATTGCACGCAGATTCAAGGGAGCCGACGGGCTAAATATCGGCATGAGCCCGGCTCTGGTAATCGGTCATCCTACCACTCTTGTAGTGTCTCTCCTTCTTATTCCGGTTACTTTGGTTTTGGCAGTATTGCTTCCGGGAAATCAGTTCCTGCCTCTTGCCTCCCTTGCCGGTATGTTTTATGTGTTCCCTCTTGTGCTTCCGTTCACAAAGGGTAATGTTGTGAAAACTTTCATTGTCGGTCTCGTGGTTCTCACAGCCGGACTCTATATGGTTACAAACCTTGCACCCGCATTTACTCTGGCGGCTAAAGATGTTTATGCTGTAACGGGAGATGCTGCGGTGGCAATACCTGATGGATTTGAAGGCGGAAGCCTCGACTTCGCATCCTCACCTTTGGCTTGGGTTATTTACCAGTGTACCGAAAATCTGAAATGGATTGGTGCAGGTGCGCTTGTGCTTATTACCATGGTGATGATGTGGTGGAACAGGGTTCACATCATTCGCAATCAGCAGGCTATGATAAAAGCGAATTCCGACAGGATACAGACAACAGAATAAGCTATTAAATTAATGACAGAAGATTTTACTGAAGTAAATGAACGCTATTCTCTGCCTGAAGCTATACGCGAGGCGCAGAGATGTCTTCATTGTAAAGTTCCCTCATGCAAAAAGGGATGTCCCATAAACAATGATATTCCCGAATGGATTGCTGAACTTGCCAAAGGCAATTTCGGTAATGCCATGTCCATTATCAATGAGCGCAGCAATTTGCCTGCCGTTTGCGGTAGAGTGTGTGGTCATGAGAGACAGTGCGAGGGTAACTGCGTTCTTGCCAAAAAAGGACAGCATATAAATATTGGTAAGCTTGAACGCTTTGTAGCTGATTTTGACTCGGAGGCAGATCTCAGCCATGAGGCTATCCCGGAAAAACACCGCGGAAAGGTGGCGGTGATAGGAAGTGGACCGGCGGGTCTGACTATTGCAGGTGATTTGTCAAGACAAGGTTTTGCTGTTGAAATTTTCGAAATGGAGCCGGAACCGGGCGGTGTGCTCATGTACGGCATTCCTGAGTATCGCTTGCCGAAGGAAGTGGTTCGCCGGGAAATCAAGAAAATTGAAAATCTCGGGGTAATATTTCATTTGAATACCACCATAGGAGAGAATTTTACAATAGATGACCTGTTTGCCAAAGGTTTTGATGCAATATTTATGGGAACAGGCACCGGTGTACCCAAAAGACTGGATATTCCCGGTATAAATCACCCGGCAGTTCGTCAGGCAAT
Source organism: Barnesiella sp. (assembly GCA_014800945.1). Classification (GTDB taxonomy): domain Bacteria; phylum Bacteroidota; class Bacteroidia; order Bacteroidales; family Muribaculaceae; genus Paramuribaculum. The sequence continues at coordinate 37,030 of JAAVFD010000037.1, forward strand.
CCGTTTTCTAAGGCGCGTTAGTCTGTTTGAAAGTGGTTGGATGTCAAGAGATGAGGTTATTGTCGGCAATGGTGACAGGGTGTTTGTGATTGGTTGCGGCAACACAGCCATTGATGCAGCACGCACAGCTCTCAGAATGGGTAGTAAAGAGGTGAATGTGATATATCACCGGACTGTTGACAATATGAATGCACTGCGTGCGGAGTACGACGATGCTGTTAAGGAAGGCGTTAATTTTTTCTGGAAAACAAATCTTGTGAGTATTCAAGCACTGGATGATAAGCGTATTAAAGAAGTGACTCTGAATATTGACGGCAAGGAAACAGTGCTTCCCGCAGATCATGTGATTATGGCTATAGGTAGTGCACCGGCATCAAGAATCGTTTCATCAACAGATGGAATTGAGGTGGATAACAAAGGCTATGTGCTTACAAGAGAAAGTCCTTATGGTATGACGAGCCGAAAAGGTGTGTTTGCAGGAGGCGATGTTACCAACCGTCCGGCAACAGTTGTTCATGCTATGCGTGATGCCAAGCTTGTTGCAGAAGGAATTGCACGCTATGTAGATGCTGTTAAGCTGATGGAAAGTATTAATAATGAATAATAGAGAAGTAATGAGCAAAATAATAACTCTTGGAGAAATAATGCTTAGATTGTCACCCGCAGGTTGTAACCGATTTGTGCAGGTTGACAGTTTTGATGTGATATGGGGTGGTGGAGAAGCCAATGTAGCAGTGAGTTGCGCAAACTACGGGCATGACGCTTTCTTTGTCAGCAAGCTACCAACTCATGCAATCGGGCAGGCGGCAGTAAGTGCACTGCGTAGATACGGTGTTTGTACAGATTATATAGCCCGTGGTGGTAATCGTGTGGGAATTTATTATTGTGAAACAGGTGCTTCTATGCGCCCCTCTAAAGTGATATACGATCGCGCCAATTCAGCTATTGCAGAAGCAAATCCTGAGGATTTTGATTTTGATGCGATAATGGAAGGTGCTGACTGGTTTCATTGGAGCGGAATCACTCCGGCAATCAGTGATAAGGCGGCAGAGTTAACGCGTCTTGCATGTGAGGCGGCAAAGCGCAAGGGAGTAACTGTGAGCTGTGACCTTAATTTCCGTAAAAAATTGTGGACGAAGGAAAAAGCGCAGAGCATCATGCGTCCCCTTATGCAATATGTTGACGTGTGTATCGGTAATGAGGAGGATGCTGAATTGTGTCTCGGATTCAAACCGGCTGCCGATATTGAGAACGGTGTGACAGATGCTTCCGGTTATAAAGAAATATTCAAAGCAATGGCTGCTGAATTCGGTTTCAAGTATGTCGCATCAACTCTCCGGGAATCCTTCTCGGCAACTCATAACGGATGGAAAGCTATGATTTTCAATGGCGAGGAGTTTTATGAAAGCAAGCGTTATGATATCAATCCCATAATTGACAGAGTTGGAGGCGGTGACTCTTTCTCGGGAGGACTTATTCACGGTTTGCTGACAATGAGTACTCAGGGTGAAGCTTTGGAGTTTGCGGTAGCGGCTTCAGCGTTGAAGCAGACTATTCCCGGAGATTTCAATCTTGTAACTGCCGACGAAGTTAAAGCTCTTGCCGGTGGTTCGGCTAACGGAAGGGTTCAGCGTTAATTATAAAGATGTTACTATGGCAAAATTTGATAAAATTGCAGTTCTGAATAAAATGGCTCAGGCACCTATGGTACCGGTATTTTATCACAGTGAGGCTGAGGTTGCTTGCAATGTGGTTAAAGCTTGTTACGAAGGAGGAGTCAGAGTATTTGAGTTTACAAACCGTGGAGACTTTGCACAGGAAGTATTTGCACAGGTGGTTAAATTTGCTGCAAAGGAGTGCCCGGACATGGCGATAGGTGTTGGGTCGGTTGTTGAACCGGCAACAGCCGCTCTGTATATGCAAAACGGTGCTTGCTTTGTTGTTGGGCCCCTGTTTAATCCTGCAGTGGCAGCCGTGTGCAATCGTAGGGGAGTTCCTTATGTACCCGGTTGTGGTAGTGTGTCTGAAGTAGGTGCTGCTCAGGAAGTGGGATGTGATGTTTGTAAGGTATTCCCCGGCGATGTGCTCAGTCCGAAATTCGTTAAGGGTCTGCTCGCGCCAATGCCTTGGAGCAGGCTTATGGTTACCGGAGGAGTCGAACCCACTGAAGAGAATCTTACGGCATGGTTTAAGGCGGGAGCATTCTGTGTGGGTATGGGATCCAAACTATTTCCAAAAGAAAAGGTGCTTGCCGGTGACTGGCAATATATAACCGAAAAATGTAAGTATTCGTTCAATCTAATATCCCTGATAAAGAAATGAAAAAAGTAATTATGTCCATAGCCATTAGTGTGGCTGCTATTGCTGCCGGTGCACAGACATCTTACACCGTGATGCGTGCTTGTCATCCGGATGATGTGAAAAAGTATGATACCGACCAGTTGCGTTCTCATTTCATGATGCCTAAAGTTATGGAAGAAGACAAGATAAATCTTACATACTCGATGTATGACCGTCTTATCTTCGGCGGAACAATTCCTGTAAACAAAACAGTAGTTCTTGAAACAATAGATCCTCTTAAGGCTGAATATTTTCTTGAGCGTCGTGAGCTTGGTGTAATCAATATCGGTGGTGACGGAATAGTATCTGTTGACGGTAAAGATTATGAACTTCACTTTAAGGATGCGCTTTATGTTGGCAGAGGTAATAAAAACGTTACATTCCGTTCAAAGAATCCGGCAAACCCTGCAAAATTCTATATCAATTCAACGCCGGCGCATAAAGAATACAAGACTCAGCTTATCACTATTGACGGAAGAAAAGGTTCGTTAAAGGCAAACAGCTTTGCTGCCGGTAAAATGGAGGATAGTAATGACAGAGTTATAAATCAACTCATTGTAGCAAATGTTCTTCAGGAAGGACCGTGCCAGTTGCAGATGGGTCTCACTGAGCTAAAGCCCGGATCTGTTTGGAACACCATGCCTGCTCATACTCACGACCGTAGAGTGGAAGCATATTTCTATTTCAACGTGCCTGATGGTAATGCTATTTGTCATCTTATGGGTGAACCTCAGCAGGAACGTCTTATATGGCTGCACAACGAACAGGCTGTAATGGCGCCCGAGTGGTCTATCCATGCTGCTGCCGGAACTTCAAACTATATGTTCATCTGGGGCATGGGTGGAGAAAACCTTGATTATGGTGATATGGATAAGGTTTCTTACACAGAAATGAAATAAGGAATTCCCGCACATTAAAAATCTATTTAAGAGACTGTGTCGTTTAGCCACGGCACAGTTTCTTATTTTGTAAGATAACTGATCATCTATGTTAACTTCATGAGTTCTGTCATTGAAGGATTGTGCTTTTTTGGTAAATCATGGAATTTTTGTACTTTTGCAGCGTTATTGACTCAATTTATTTACTGTCAATCTGAAATTTATATAAGAAATCACAATATTTTTTATGGCTACAACTGCTGATTTTAAAAACGGAATGTGCCTCGATATCGATGGCAACTATTTCTTTATCGTTGAGTTCCTTCATGTTAAGCCCGGTAAAGGCCCGGCTTTTGTGCGTACAAAACTGAAAAATGTTAAAACCGGTCGTGTCATTGACAAAACATGGAATAGCGGTGTGAAAGTTGAGGAAGTTCGCATTGAGCGTCGTCCTTATCAGTACCTTTACAAAGATGACATGGGCTACAACTTTATGCACACTGAAACATTTGAGCAGGTTGCACTTCCCGGTGAAAGCATTGAAGGGGTTCAGTTCCTCAAGGAAGGCGACATTTGCGAAGCTATGGTTCATGCTGCAACCGATACAATTCTTACTTGCGAGATGCCCACAAGCGTTGTTCTTGAAATTACCTACACCGAACCCGGTATCAAAGGCGACACAGCTACAAACACTCTTAAGCCCGCTACTCTCGAAACCGGCGCTGAAGTGCGTGTTCCCCTTTTCTGCAACATCGGTGACAAAGTAAAAATCGACACTCGCGACGGTTCATACGTTGAACGTATCAAGGCTTGATAAACCTTGTTATGCAAAATACTAAACAGTGTCTGCGGTTCTATCGAATTGCGGGCACTTGTTTTTTATGTGTTTATAGCTTAACTTTGTCGCATAACAGTGCAATTCAAATAAATAACAGATAAATAACCATGAATTTCAAACAAATTTTTATCACGGTAGCGGCAGCATTGACTCTTAACGCTGTTCACGTTGCCGCTCAGGTAGATTTGAACTCGCAGCGGAAAGAGGTGCAGAGCTATCTGAAGGTCCCGGGTCATAAAGTTGACCACAAGGGTATTATTATTAATCCAACACCACATACTCTCGCTGTTGATTCCACAACAACGGTGAATGTTGCGGCAGGTTTCAAACCCGATTCTAAATTTCTCGCTGATTTTGCAGGCGATTTTACCACTTTGAATATTCCGGGCTCTCCTAAAGGGCTTAAAATTAAGGCGGATTATGGTGAAAAAGCTGCCGCTAAGGCAGGAGTAAAAGCGGTAAAAGGCGCATACTCGCTTAATGTCGGCAAGAATGACGTCAAGATTTCTGCTTATGATAAGTCAGGCGTTTTCTACGCGCTCCAGACTTTGCGTCAGATTCTTGACAGCCCCATTGCAAAGACTGGCTCTATTCCGGCAATTTCTATTAATGACTATCCCGACCTGCCTTACAGAGGTGTGGTCGAGGGATTCTATGGCAACCCCTGGAGCCATGAGGTTCGTCTCTCTCTTATTGATTTCTATGGAAAAAATAAGATGACCGATTACATTTTCGGTCCTAAAGACGATCCCTACCACAGCTCACCTTATTGGCGTCTCCCTTATCCCGAAGATCAAGCTAATAAAATTAAGGAGCTTGTTGAAGCGTGTAAGAAAAACCATGTAAATTTCGTGTGGGCTATCCATCCGGGACAGGATATTCGCTGGGACAAGGCTGATTATGACAGCCTTGTAGGTAAACTCAATATGATGTATGACCTCGGTGTGCGTTCTTTCGCTATTTTCTTTGACGACATCAGCGGCAAAGGCACTGACTCTAATATGCAGGCTCAGCTCCTCAATGATCTCACCGCCGACTTTGTGAAAGCAAAAGGTGATGTTACAAACCTTATGATTTGTCCTACAGACTACACTGAACTTTGGGCTAACCCAAAACCCACAGGTCAGCTGACTGTTTATGGTGAAAAGCTTAATCCGGATGTAGAGGTATTCTGGACCGGAAAAGTTGTTTGTAGCGATTTGACACCTTCTACTCTTGAATTCGTGAATTCAAGAATCAAACGCCCGGCTCTTTTCTGGTGGAACTTCCCGGTTACAGACTACTGCCGTAATATCCTTCTTCAGGGACCGGTCTATGGACTTGACACTAATCTCACGGCTAAGGATGTTGCCGGTATTGAGAGCAATCCGATGGAACATGGCGAAGCAAGTAAGCTAGCACTTTACGGTGTGGCTGACTATGCTTGGAATATTGCGGACTATAATCCTATTGACAACTGGGAGCGCGGCCTTGTAAACATTGCGCCTGAAGCTGCTGAGGCTTACAGACTTTTTGCCATTCACTCTGCTGACACACAAACCGGTTATCGTCGTGATGAATCGTGGGAAACAACCACATTCCCTTACAATAACTATACTCCTGAGCAGTTTGAGGCTCTTCGCAAGGAATTTAACAAAATCACTAAAGTGCCGGAGCAGATGCAGACCATTTCAAACAAAGGACTTTTGGCTGAAATCAATCCGTGGCTTACCGAATTTGGTAAACTTGGTGAAAGAGGAAATAAAACGCTCGACCTTATCAAAACTTTTGAAGGTGAGAATCCGGCTGAATTCTGGGCTGCTTATGTGCAGAATCTGATGTCTCCCGAGGATCTTCAGGCATATCAGGCACACAAAGTAGGCACAATGAAGCTGCAGCCGTTCTATGAAAACGCTATGGACGATATGCTTTATGCCTTTTACAAAAGTGTTACCGGTTCATTACCCGGTATCCACCGTCCGATAGGTTCTTATAAAAATCTTTCTTCACCTCAGGGCAAACTGATGCTTGATAATGACACAACAACATTCTATCATTCAGGAAACGGTCAAAGAACCGGACACTGGATTGGGCTTGACCTTGGGCAGCCTACTGATGTAGAGGATATCGTTATTTATCAGGGACGTAAAGACGGTGATGTGGACTTCTTCGACAAAGCGGTTGTAGAGGCATCTGTTGATGGAAAGGAATGGCAGCCGCTTACTGATGAATTTGAAGGTCAGTATTTTATTAATTGGAAAGGTAAGCCTGTTAAAGCGAGATATGTCCGCCTGCGCAAGCTTGAGAGCAAGAAGTCAAACTGGGCGGCTATACGTTCTTTCAGAGTAAACCCCGTTACTGAGAAAAATATCGGCATCAAGATTGACGCTGAAAATCCGGCAACAGCGCTTCTCGCCTTCGACAATAATCCCTCTACAGCTTACACAAGTAAAGGCTCTGTAAAATTCAGTCGCAAACCCGATTCCAATTCTGCCATCTTCCTTTTCGATACCCTCACCGCTGATGTGCTTCTCAAGCAGCTCAACGATAAAGGAGAGGTAATTGAAACACGCAAGATTGATACCCCTTATACAAACATTACCTTTGCACCAGAAGCAAAAAATCTTCTTCTCGAAGGTCCGGTGCGTATTTTTGAAATAATTCAGAAATAAAAAGGAAATATTAAGCAGAAAAAGATGGTGTGTCGCAAAAAATACGACACACCATCTTTTTATAAATAGACAGACACTTATAGTGTTTTCAATACCTTAGCCGGAATTCCACCGACAACAGTTCGCGCCGGCACATCTTTGTTTACAACAGCTCCAGCGGCTACAATGGCACCTTCTCCAATTGTTACACTCTGAAGTATAGTCACATTGGCACCTATCCAAACCTTATCGCATATTTTCACCGGGGCAGCAGTCATATCAGCACGCTTATCAGGATCCATAGAGTGGTTTAGGGTAGCGATTACGCAATTATGTCCGATAAGAACATCATCTCCAATCGTTATGCCACCCTGGTCCTGAAACTTGCAGCCTGCATTGATAAACACACGTTTGCCAATTTTTATATTTTTGCCACAGTCGGTGTAGAAAGGTGGAAACAGACCGAAACTCTCATGAATCTCAGTGCCGGTCAACTCTGACATCAAGGCAACAATCTCAGCATGGTTATGATAGGCGTTATTGATTTCCATTGTTATTCGTATAGCCTCCTGACTTAGCTCATGCATTTTTGCATGAACCTCAGACCCTGCTTCAATGACATTGCCCGACTCCATGATGCCGATGAATTCTGCTGTAGTCATTTCAGATACTCTTTATAGAAAGCGGCAATTTCATCAAAGGGTATTATGTCAAGCCGGTCATAAAGATCGCAATGAGACGCACCTTTAATAGTAAGCATCTGCTTGTTGTCCCCTTTAAGTTTTGCAAAAGTATCTTTGCCGAAATAGTATGAATGTGCCTTGTCTCCATGCACTATCAGCACAGCCCCCTCAAGTTCGTCTGCATACTCAAAAAACTTAAAATTCATGAAGGGGAGAGCTGAACTGCTGTTCCAGCCGTCAGTTGAGTTCCCGGAGCGGGGATGAAAACCACGGGGTGTTTTATAATATGCGTAATAATCCTTTACAAATTCCGGAGCATCATCAGGCAGCGGGTCAACCACGCCGCCAGCGCGTGAGTATTCACCCTTTCGGTAGTCCTCTGTTCGTTGCTGTGCTAAAGCAGCTCTATTGGCATTGCGCTTCTCTTTGGAATTGTCTGCGTCAAAATAGCCGTTGGCGGTCACTCTGGTCATATCATACATGGTTGACGCAACGGTAGCCTTGATGCGCGGATCATTGATGGCTGACTGAATGGCTATTCCACCCCAGCCGCACACTCCGAGAATGCCGATTTTGTCAGAATCAACCTCCGGCAGAGAGGACAAATAGTCAACAGCTGCCGAAAAGTCCTCGGTGTTGATGTCGGGTGATGCAACTCTGCGGGGCATTCCACCGCTCTCTCCGGTAAAGGACGGATCGAAGGCAATAGTGAGATACCCTCTTTCTGCAAGCTGCTGAGCGTACAAGCCCGAACTTTGTTCCTTTACCGCACCAAAAGGACCGCTCACCGCAATGGCAGAAAGTTTCTCCGAAGCATTCTTGGGAATGAACATATCGGCAGCTAAAGTGATTCCGTAGCGGTTTACAAAAGTTACCTTTTTGTGGTTTACCTTATCGCTTTTAGGAAAAACTTTATCCCATTCCTGGGTCAGTGAAAGCTCCTGGGTTGGAGCAATTTTAGTAATGGTGTTAGGATTATTCATATCTTGAGAATTTATTGGTGATACAGACAAAAAGAGAATGATTGTACATAATAGCAACTTGTTCATAAGCCGATAGCTAAAACTTATTTGATTCAAATTAAACAATGATAAAAAACACTTTTCACAGTGCAAAAGTATTAGAGAACTCATCAAAAAATAAAACAGATTTTCCTGAAAGCAAACCATTTTTTTGTAACTTTACATTCCGCAATCAATTCCCCGGAGCTTATATGAGCAATATTCTTAAGGTAAATATCCCAGCTGACTATAGTGCTTGGTTAGGGCAGTCAGACCCACACGAGCTGATTACAGTTGTCAACTTCAGTGAAGTGTCGCCGATACGCTTCAGTCTCAATCGCTATGAGGTATATGGACTGTTTCTTCAAGGCAAGGAGTCCGGATTTGAACTTGTATATGGAACCGGAAAATATGAATTTTCCCAAGACACACTTATATGTGTTGCTCCGGGACAGATTGGCGGCAAAGAGGACAACGGCGAATTCATAACCCTGTCAGGATGGGCGGTTCTTTTCCATCCCGACATATTGCAGGGCACCGCACTTGAAAAAGAAATAAATACCTTTCCATTCTTTGATTACCGCATCAACGAAGCTCTGAGAATGACACCTGAAGAGAGAGACGTGATGGTCGGTATTATCAGACAGTTGAACCGGGAGCTTAAGTTTGAAAGAGACTCCGTGCAGAACCGCATAATTGTAGGCTTTATAAACCTATTGCTTAGATATGCCCAGCGATTCTATAACCGGCAGTTTGAAACACGCAACATAACTAACAATGATATTCTCGCAAGGTTTGAAATCCTTCTTAAAGACTATTTTGAAGCAGGACAGCAGCACATATCCGGAGTACCCACCGTCAGCTACTGTGCAGAAAAGCTCTTTATGTCACCAAGCTATTTCAGCGATGTTGTAAAGCGTACGACCGGCGACACGGCAAACCAGTACATCAAGAAATTCATTATCCAGCTTGCCAAAAACAGACTCATTTCAGGACTGAACTCATCTGAAGTAGCATACTCATTAGGTTATGAATACCCACAGCATTTCTCACGCACATTCAAAAGAATAACAGGGGAGACCCCTTCGGAATACTGCAACAGACGAGCTAAATGGCAAAGCACCTGACTCACCCTTCTCCACGGGGATAAATAAACCGTGCCAGCCCGTAAATGTAGCGGCGAAACCCCGGACGATAGTCAAGAAGACGGTCAAACCAACCTAAATGTGGACTTATGAGCTTTACAACATAACCCACATAAAACATTGCAAACAAAGTACCGGCACCAACAACTGTCCAAGGCCAGCAGCCAAAGAAGCAGAAACCCGAAACTACCGCCAATACCACCAGAACAGTATCCACGATTATCTTTATCACAGGAAATGGTTTCCTCGATACACGCGATATAGCAACCTGAATACCCTCGCCAGGCATCGTAACCGACCCACATCTTATTTCAGCGGCAACCGCACACCCAAGAATTGTAGCACCCATAAACTGAGCAATAATTTGAGCCGCCAAAGACTGATAATCTGAGAAATAAGATGTAATCCACATATTCACGTCAAGCAGGCAACCAAACACAAAACCTATAAGAAGCTGAAACAACTGAATCGGTTCAAATTTCCGACCCAGAACAGCTACTTGAGCAGCCACCAGAATTATATTCATAATATTAGTGTAGCCACCTATCGTCCATCCCGGAGTAATGCCCGCTTCACCTGCAAGAGAAAAAGACATTGGAATTGATGAAATCACACCGCTCCCAAGATTAGACCTCACGCACAGAGCCACACCGAAAGTCATGAAAAACATTGACATAATCAGCAGAAAATGCTGCCAGATAAATCCGATTACCCTATCCTTTGTCATCGCCATAAAAAATACATTTTTGATATCGCCTATCTAAAAAACCATGCAAAATTAGCAAAAATAAAAAAGTCCGCACCCCCAGCAGCTACCAACAATATTTCCAGACAGACAAGAGTTCGAGAGCTTCCGCAAATCAACAGAGCAAAAGTTCCTCTCTGCCGATACCTTCAAGGACTACAAGAAGTCTCTTGAAACGCGTCTGAAATTCATAGAAGAAAAACTAACTCACCGTTACGCTCTCCTTACAATCAACCGTCATGATAAAAACGGAAACTCTGAAAATAAAAGCTATTTCAATCTCGATTCAATTATCAGGGCTTTCAGGACAGGAAACCTCCAATGGCTCAAATCCATCATCGCCTCCCTCGCCATAGCCTTACTAGCCCTCTACCTGATAAGTAGCATAACCAACTGGGCTTAACAATCTACGTCCCAACATAACAATCCCTAAACAAAAGTAAAACACTGATATCGGGCCTTTGAGTTTCAATTCTGACGCAACCCTCCCGACCTCTCCTTATACAGCAATTTGCGCTCAATAATTTCCGACTGATTTATAGCTGTAATCTCAGAATAATTACTAATTTTGCTTAGGATAGATTCCAAATAATAATCACAATGGCAAATGAATCCCTTTCGGCGGCTAAGGCCGCTAAAAACGATGAGTTCTACACTCAATACTACGATATTGAGCGTGAAATAAATGCCTACCTCGAATTTAATCCAAATGTATTCCGAGGCAAGACCGTTCTGTTGCCATGCGACGACCCGGAGTGGAGCAACTTCACGCTCTACTTTGCACAGCATTTTCAGACACTCGGCCTAAAAAAAATGATTTCTACATCATACGCTCCTGACAGCAAGAAATACAAGACTGCATGGCAACCGTCACTCTTTGAGCAGGACGCACCACAATTCGACCCGTCCAAAACTTCAGTGCGCGGTAAAATATTTGTACTTGACCATGACCGTAGCGGAGATGGTGTTATTGATTTTCATGATATAGAATGGCAGTATCTTGATGGAGACGGAGACTTCCGTAGCTCAGAAGTCACAGCCCTGCGTGACAAAGCCGACATCATCGTCACCAACCCTCCTTTTTCTCTTTTCCGCGAGTTTCTTGCATGGATTGTCGAAGCAAACAAAAAACTTCTTATAATAGGAAACACAAACGCCATTACCTATAAAGAAGTTTTCCCTCTTATTAAGGATAATAAGCTATGGCTCGGAGCTACAGGATTTTCTACTGATATGGTATTCGGTGTTCCAGAAGGCACAATTGTACCTGAGGCATACAAGAGAAAAGCTGAGAAAATGGGATACGTTGGTAATTACACCAGACTGGGTAATTCTTGTTGGTTTACCAATATGGAGCATGGCCGTCGCCACCAACCACTTTCGTTGATGACGATGGAGGAAAATGTTATGTACTCAAAACATAAGGAAATCCGCGGAAAAGGATATCAACATTACGATAACTACGATGCAATCGAGGTGCCTTTCACTGATGCGATACCCTCCGACTACGATGGCGCTATTGGCGTTCCCATCACATTCCTTGATAAATATTGCCCGGAGCAATTTGAAATCTTAGGG
>JAAVFD010000038.1 GCA_014800945.1 Barnesiella sp.
ATTGTAGTAAGTTTTAATAGTTTGTTGTTAGCAGTTGGTTTAGTTTGATGATGCAAAGGTATAGCAAAAATATCCGTTGCAAGAATTATAAAGTTAACAGAAGTTAAATCCGTTACAGGATTGTTACAGCGTGACGCAAACAGCTGGCATTAAGGATATTAAAGTCTTTAGGGTCTCTAAGGTCTTTAAGGGTAAAAAATAGGCTGCGCCTATTTGCACAGCCTAATTAATATACTCCTAATATTTTGTGTGTCCTATCAGTGTTTGGAAACATCAACTTTTTGTGTGGGAGGAAGAGAATTATTTCTCTTATCCACCGCATCAATCACCTCGTGAGCGAGATGTTCAAATGCATGAGCGGTAATACTGTCAGCTTCAAGGGCTATTGGAGTACCGTTGTCACCACCCTCACACACGCTTCCAACAAGAGGAATCTGAGCAAGCAAGGGCACACCTGCCTCTTTTGCGAGTTTGCATCCGCCTTCACGACCGAAAATATAGTATTTTTCATCCGGATGTTTTTCAGGCGTGAACCATGCCATATTCTCAACGAGTCCGAGCACGGGTACATTTACCTTATCTCCAACAAACATGGAAATTCCTTTACGCGCATCTGCAAGCGCAACCTCCTGAGGTGTAGTCACTACCACCACACCTGTTATGGCGAGACTCTGCACCAAAGTGAGATGAATGTCGCTTGTGCCGGGAGGCATATCGATGAGGAAATAATCCAGTTCGCCCCAATCCGCCTCGGCGATAAGCTGTCGGAGAGCATTGCTCGCCATACCGCCACGCCAAAGCACCGCGCTGTTTTTATCTACAAGAAAACCTATACTCAGAATTTTTACCCCATATTTTTCCAACGGTATAATGAGAGGACGGTCATTAACCTCGTGCATATACACCTGCTCATCCTCAACTCCAAACATTTTCGGAACACTCGGGCCGAAAATATCTGCGTCAAGCAGTCCTACCTTATAACCCTCACGTGCGAGAGCCACAGCGAGATTGGAAGCAACGGTACTTTTGCCTACTCCCCCTTTTCCACTGCTCACACCTATAATGTTTTTTACACCGGGGAGTAATTTCGATTCCACTTGCTGCGGTTTAGCAAAAACTGCACTTACGGTAGGCTCCACCGATTCATTGATATATGTTTTGAGCGCTACCTCGGCAGCCTTGACAACAGATTTTGCAAACGGATCGGTCGGCTTGTCAAAATTAATACTGAATGACACCTTGTTACCGTCAATTCTGATATCATCGGCTACCATTCCGAGCTCCACAATATTTTTACCATTACCGGGATAGCGCACATTTTTGAGCGCTTCCAGAATTAAGTTAGGGTAAAGTCTTGATTCCATTATATGCTTATTTATTTAAGTCTTTAGGTTTAACAGCCGCCTGACGGAGGTCAGTGTGCTGAATTTCACCGCGTGAAAAACTGCGGTAAGTATCAAATTCTATATCCACTTCCGGCTCGGTTAGCATTCCCTCCTCCGGCAGACGGAAAGAAAGGTATTTAATGGTGAGTCCGCGGTCAAGCCACTGCTGCTCGTAGTATGTGCGAATACCGAGAATCTCAGATGCGGCATCACGTCCCTCACCGTACAAATCGCTTGTGTCTGCAATCAAATCCAGATTGTTATGCTGCGCCATAATCCGGGTATAGGTATAGAGAAATGGGCTGTCTGTTTTCAGATTTATAACACCTCCCGGCTCCAGCACCTTGCGGTATAGTTCCAAAAACCTGGTGCCTGTGAGCCTTTTGCGCACTTTTTTCATTTGTGGGTCCGGAAAAGTAATCCAAATTTCTGCCACTTCACCGGGTGCGAAAAAACGATCAAGAAGCTCTATATCGGTACGTAGAAATGCCACGTTGCTCAACTTTTCATCACGCGCCTCACAAGCACCTGTCCACATTCGAGCTCCTTTGATATCTATACCTATGAAATTCTTGCCCGGATAGCGTCTGGCAAGCCCTACTGTATATTCACCTTTACCACATCCAAGTTCAAGAACAATAGGATTGTTGTTGTGAAAAAAATCACTGTGCCACTTGCCGCGATAAGGAAAACCATCGCGCTGAAGCACACCAAAAGGATACTGGAGAACAAAATCCATTGTCTCCATTTCGCTGAATTTTTTCAATTTATTCTTACCCATGCCACAAAGTTACTACTTTTGCAACGTATAACAAACCGCTATAACCAATCAATACAACGTATGGCTAAAGATACATTGCTTATTTTATCCGGCGGAATGGATTCCACCACTCTGCTTCATGAATATAAGGACTCGATAGCACTTGCCGTTCATTTCAACTACGGTGCCAAGCAAAACCTGAGAGAGAGCGCTTGCGCCGAAGAGCAGTGCCGTGTAGCCGGTGTGGAGTTTTTAGAACTTGATCTTGCCTTTATGGGGCGGTACTTCAGCAGCTCGCTCTTCGAAGGGGATGAAGCTGTGCCTGAAGGAAGCTACGAGGATTCGAATATGGCATCAACAGTAGTGCCTTTCCGCAACGGCATAATGCTATCTGTTGCGGCGGGACTCGCTGAAAGCCGCGGACTCAAGAAAGTGATGATGGCAAACCACGGTGGTGATCACGCGGTTTATCCCGACTGCCGCCCTGAATTTGTAGAGGCTATGAACAGCGCGATTCAGGCAGGTACATACGCCCACATATCTCTTGTTGCACCATACACCGGTATCACTAAAGCCGAGATAGCCAGACGCGGCAAAAGCCTCGGAGTTGACTACTCTCACACCTATTCCTGCTACAAAGGCACTCCGCACCATTGCGGTAAATGCGCCACCTGCATAGAACGCCGTCAAGCGCTTGATGCCGCCGGAATAGATTGCGAATAGCAGAAATTCCACCATTAATACATAAATTTGCTGACATTAATTCAATAACGTAACCATATCATGAAACTATCCAGCTTCTATCTGTCCGCCCTTGCTGCTGTAGCATTAGCCACATCACATGCCGGCGCCACAACTTCCATAGCGAATTCTGTGACAGAACAACACACTCCGGATGCCATAAGTATAACCGGAGCTACACGTATAAATCCCACGACGATTGAGCTTAAACTGTCTGATGGAAAAAGATTCGTCATGGACTTTTACGGCGACAATATCTTCCGACTGTTCCGTGATGACAACGGTGGAATTATACGCAATCCTATTGCAAATCCTCCGGCTAATATTCTGGTTAAAAACCCCAGAAAGCACACCGGGGAAATCAATATCAATGACCAGGACGACAAGATTACCGTTTCCACCCCTAAAATCGCCGTGGAGTGGAACAAGGCTGACGCGACTATGAGTGTTACCGACAGAACTACCGGCAAAACGGTTGTCAGCGAAACCTCACCGGTTAAGTTTGAAAAAGGTAAAACGGTCATGACACTCGCCGAGAAACCGAACGAATACTTTTACGGTGGTGGAGTGCAGAACGGCAGATTCTCGCACAAAGGCAGAACGATAGCCATAGAAAATCAGAACAGCTGGACCGACGGAGGAGTAGCTTCCCCAACTCCCTACTACTGGTCAACCAACGGCTACGGCATTATGTTTCACACTTTCGGCAAAGGTAAGTACGATTTCGGAAGTGAAACCCCCGGAACAGTAAAACTTACCCATGACACCGATTATCTGGATGCATTTGTAATGGTAAGTCCAACTCCGGCCGGATTGCTTAACGATTTCTATCAGCTGACAGGTAATCCTGTACTGCTACCGAAATTCGGATTCTATGAAGGTCATCTCAATGCTTACAACCGTGACTACTGGAAAGAGGATGAAAAAGGCATTCTCTTTGAAGACGGCAAGAGATACAAAGAGAGCCAGCGTGACAACGGCGGAATAAAAGAATCGCTCAACGGCGAGAAGAATAACTATCAATTCTCCGCCCGTGCAGTCGTTGACAGATATGCTGCCCACGATATGCCGCTCGGCTGGGTTCTGCCTAACGACGGCTACGGTGCCGGTTACGGACAGACAGAAACTTTAGACGGCAACATTGAAAATCTTCGCCAATTCGGTGACTATGCACGCTCAAAAGGTGTTGAAATAGGACTTTGGACTCAGAGCAATCTTCACCCGAACCCCGAAGTGAGCGCCCTGCTTCAGCGTGATATAGTGAAAGAGGTACGTGATGCCGGAGTAAGAGTGCTGAAAACAGACGTTGCATGGGTTGGAGCCGGATATTCATTCGGACTTAACGGAGTTGCCGATGTAGGTGAGATTATGCCATATTACGGCAATGACGCCCGTCCGTTCATCATTTCTCTTGACGGCTGGGCCGGTACCCAGCGTTACGCAGGTGTGTGGAGCGGAGACCAGACCGGCGGTGAATGGGAATACATCCGTTTCCATATTCCCACCTATATAGGCTCTGGACTTAGCGGACAGCCCAATATCACATCTGATATGGACGGTATTTTCGGCGGACTTAACCCGGCAGTAAACATAAGAGATTTCCAGTGGAAAACATTCTCCCCCATGCAGCTCAATATGGACGGCTGGGGAAGAAACGAAAAATATCCGCACGCCTTAGGAGAACCATCCGCGTCAATCAACCGAAACTATCTTAAACTCAAATCACAGCTACTTCCATACGCATATACTTATGCCCGCGAAGCTATTGACGGCAAACCGCTCATAAGAGCGATGTTTCTCGATTATCCCAACGACTATACCCACTCCGCCGCCACACGCTATCAGTTCCTTTACGGGCCTGATTTTCTCGTGGCACCTATCTATCAGAACACAGCCGCTGATTCTCTCGGCAACGACATCAGAAACGGCATCTACCTTCCGGAAGGGAACTGGATTGACTACTTCTCGGGTGACAGTTATGAAGGAAATATTGTGCTCAATAGCTTTGCAACACCTATCTGGAAACTCCCGGTATTTGTTAAAGCCGGCGCAATAATTCCTATGGTGAATCCGAACAACAATCCGATGCAGATTGACCGCTCCAACAGAATATTTGAATTTTACCCCGACGGTAAGTCTGAATTTACCCTGTACGATGATGACGGCACTACCGAAAGCTATCGTGACGGAAAATCATTTGCAACCACAACCGTCACCTCTACCGTTCTGCCTAAATCACTCCTTAACATATATATTGCCCCCACCGAGGGCTCTTTTGAAGGATTTACTCCGGACCAGAGCACAGAGTTAATAGTCAATGTTACTTCAGAGCCTAAGGCTGTGACCGCCAGAATCGGAAATTCAAAAGTTACTCTTAAGAAAGTGACCTCTCAGTCAGAATTTGAAAGCAACGAGAACGTTTATTATTATAACCCGGCACCGGAACTGAACAGATTCTCTACTCCCGGCTCTGAGGCGTCAAATGTCAGCATCAAGAAAAACGCTCAGCTGATGATTAAGATTGCCAAGACAGATATCACCAAAAATTCCGTTGCTGTAGAGGTGAAAGGATTCCGTTTTGAGCCGTCCAATAACCTGCTCTCTGCACATGGTAGCCTGACTGCACCTGTAGCGCAGGTTGCTCCTGAGGCGATAGAGGCATATACCCTCACACCGTCATGGGCTCCGGTAGCTAACGCTGATTATTACGAAATTGAATTCAACGGACTGAATTATACCAATATCCGCTCTAACTCGCTAATATTTGAAGACCTGCGGCCGGAGACAGACTACACGGTTAAGGTTCGCGCCGTAAATGCCGACGGTGTTTCACCCTGGACAGAGGTGAATGTGCGCACAAAAAATAATCCCCTCGAATTTGCTATCCGCGGTATTCAGGGTGAGGTTAATGTGCCTGTTCAGGCAGGATTCGGTGTAAGCCGCCTCTTTGACTTTGCGGAAAGCGGTGATACATGGCACACAAAATACCGTGCCAATGCTATTCCGTTTGACCTCACCATTGACCTTATGAGTGTCAACACTCTTGACCGGTTCGATTACCTGCCGAGACAGGATGGCGGCAACGGCACAATTCTCAAAGGAAGCGTGGCTGTGAGCATGGACAAGGAACACTGGACTGAGGTGGATTCATTCACATGGAAACGCAATGGCGAGGTTAAGTCATTCTTATTCAGCGAACGTCCTACAGCACGCTACATCCGCCTGTCAGTAACAGAAGGTGTTGGCAACTACGGCTCAGGCAGAGAAATCTATGTATTCAAAGTGCCCGGAACTGAAAGTTACCTACCGGGAGATATCAACAATGACGGTAAAATAGATGAAAATGATCTGATGTCTTACACCAACTACACCGGCCTTCGCACCGTTGACTCCGACTTCGATTATGTGAGTGCCGGAGATATAAACCGTAACGGTCTTATCGATGCATACGACATTTCGGCTGTTGCCACACGCCTTGATGACGGAGTTGAACCTAATGATTATGCCAAACCGCTTGCCGGTTCTATAGAAATGGAGATTCCCAAAGGTATAGTTGCCAAAGGTGATACAGTCAGCATTACGGTTAAAGGAGTTGACCTTGAAAGTGTGAATGCAATCAGCTTCGCTCTCCCCTACGACCAGCAGAAATGGGAGTTTGTCGGAATAGAGCCGGTTGCAGTGAAAGGTATGGAGAATCTCACCAACGACAGGTTGCACAGCAACAGTGTCAAAGCCCTCTATCCCACTTTCGTGAATATCGGCGACAAGCCGGATGTGTCAGGCAATGAAACCCTATTCATAATCCGCTTCGTAGCCCGTCAGAAAGGAACCTTCAACTCCAAGATGCAGGATGCGATGATAGTTGACAAAAAACTCACAACAATAAAACTCTGAGAAATAGCGGTCTGCACTTTAGGGAGGTAACACCGAGTGCGGATACACGATAACCCACAATAATGGAGTTTCGGAGAAACGACTGTTCTCCGGAACTCTTTTTATATTATACAGGCAGGGATCAAGTTCAACACCTCCGGCGTTGGGGGGGGGTTGGACGGGGCTCCGGTTCCGGGCACGTAAACGTACCCGGCTAACAAAATCAAAAGCCCTCCGGGCTTACAAATCAGACGCGCCGGCAGAGCGCGTCCCTCTCCGATTCCTCGGAATTTTCCGAATTCTCCGATTATTCCGACAATGGCGCCTTCCGGCGCACACCCCCCGCCACGGCATCGCCTCTACGAGGCTCAGAGGTGTCAAAGAGATGCCGCCGGGAATGTTTTTATTTTTCCAAAAATTACTACCTTAGCAGAAAAATATACTATATGGAACAGAAAAAACTTTTTCTGCTTGATGCTTACGCACTCATATATCGTGCTTACTATGCCCTCATCAGGTCTCCGAGAATAACAACGAAGGGATTTAACACCTCGGCTATTTTCGGTTTCTGCAATACTCTGGATGAGGTGCTGCGCAAGGAAAATCCCACTCACATTGCCGTTTGCTTCGATCCGGCGGGAAAAACCTTCCGCCATGAAGCTTACGCCGAGTACAAGGCTCAGCGCGACAAACAGCCGGAGGATATCACCGCTTCCGTTCCATATATCAAGCGTATTCTCGCCGCTTACAACATACCGGCAGTGGAAGTTGAGGGTTATGAGGCTGATGATGTTATCGGCACCCTTTCAAGACTCGCTGAAAAAGAGGGTTTTATCACCTACATGATGACTCCCGACAAAGACTACGGGCAACTGGTAACCGACAAGGTTTTCATGTACCGTCCATCGCTCCGCGGAGAGGGGTTTGAAATAAGAGGTCCTAAAGAGGTGTGCGCCAAATACTTGATTGACACCCCTGAACAGGTTATCGATATGCTCGCCCTTGAAGGTGATGCGAGCGACAATATACCGGGCTGTCCGGGGGTAGGAGAAAAGACCGCCGCCAAACTTATCAGTGCCTGGGGGAGCGTTGAAAATCTGCTCAATCACACCGAGGATATTAAAGGTGCGCTTCAGAAAAAAATTATTGATAACGCAGAAAATATCCGGTTCTCCAAGTTTCTTGCCACAATCAAGACGGATGTGCCTATCGGTGATATCACCCCGGACTCGCTAATACGAAAAAGTCTTGATGTGGATGCTCTTGCCGAGATTTATAAAGAGCTTGAATTCCGCACGTTCCTCAACAGGCTCGGAGTCAGCTCTACTCCCGCAGCCAAAACGGCTCCCGCTGTAGGAGAGATGGGGAGTCTTTTTGATTTAGCCGCATCGGAAGACTCCAAGCCCAATGCCTCCATTAAATCACAGAACCATGACTATAAGCTGATTACCACTCCGGCAGAAACCGCCGAGGCTGTTAAATCTTATCTTAATTCCAACAAAATAGCCATAGCTGTGAATGCTCAAGGTGACTCAGCCATGACAGCACGGATAGAAGGTTTGGCTATAAGCAGCTTCAAGGGAACAGCAACTTATATAGCCATGCCGGATGATAAAACAGAACGGGAGGAAATTGCAATTGCATTGCAGCCTCTGTTTGATAAAATCCCGCTGATAGTAAGCCATAATGTCAAGCGTGAATTAATTATCCTGCGCAGGGAAAATATTAATATTTCAGGCGGTTACTACGACACCTCGGTGGCGCATTATCTGATAGACCCTGAAATGAAGCATGATCTGACATTTGTTGCCGCCAAATATCTTGACTATTCGGTTATCGAGCAGGAAACCACTACCCCTAAGGCTAAACCGAAAGTTTTGTCGAGAGAAGATGCGGCTATTCGTTTCGGAGAAATTGCGGATATATCTTTGCAGCTATACTCCGTACTGTCGGAAGCAATTAAGCTGCAGGGACTCGAACCACTCCTCACCAATATCGAGATGCCGCTTGTAAGAGTACTCGCAGATATGGAGTGGAACGGAGTTAGAATAGATGTGAAAGAACTTGCCCGTCTTGAAAGTGATTTCACCACAAGGCTGAACGAGATGCAGAGCAAGATTTTTGAACTTGCCGGCGGTTCTTTCAATATCAGTTCACCGATGCAGGTAGGCGAGGTGCTGTTTGAGCGCATGAAGATAGACAGCAATGCGAAACGCACAAAAAAGGGCGGTTACTCCACCACTGAGGAGATTCTCGAAAAATTGCGCCCTGCAAATCCGATTGTAGATCTGATTCTCAAATACCGCGCGCTCAAAAAATTGCTAACCACTTATGTGAGTGCACTGCCTGCGATGGTAAATCCCAACACGGGCAAAATTCATACATATTTCAATCAAACCGTTACCGCAACCGGACGAATATCCTCAACAAATCCTAACCTACAGAATATTCCCATACGGTCTGATGACGGCAGAGAAATCAGGCGCGCATTCATTGCCGACCCGGGAGATCTTATCATGAGTGCCGACTACTCTCAGATAGAGCTGAGACTGATGGCAGTGATGAGCGGTGACAAGGATATGATCGATGCATTCTTGTCCGGCGAGGATATTCATCGTGCCACCGCTGCGAAAATATACCACGAAACACTTGAGGATGTCACCGAAACCCAGCGACGCAACGCCAAGACCGCCAACTTCGGAATAATTTACGGCATATCGGCATTCGGTTTGTCCGAAAGATTAGGCATATCCCGCGCAGAAGCCAAAGAACTTATAGATGGTTACTTCCGCACTTACCCCGGCATCAGGGAGTTTATGAACAGCAGCATAGAGCAGGCGAGAGAGAACGGTTATGTCTCAACCGTGAAAGGTAGGAAAAGAATGCTGCCCGATATCAATAGCCGCAGTTCGGTTGTAAGAGGATATGCGGAGCGTAACGCCATTAACGCCCCTATTCAGGGTTCGGCTGCCGATATCATCAAACTTGCTATGGTTGAGATTGACCGCCACATTAACGAGGCAGGGCTCAAATCAAAAATGATACTTCAGGTACACGATGAATTAGTATTCAATGTTAAACCGGAGGAATTGCCTGAACTGCAGAAGATTGTAGCAACCGATATGGAGGGCGCATTCTCAGCGGCAGTCCCCCTGACAGTATCAAGCGGCACCGGAACAAACTGGCTTGAGGCGCATTGATGAGTAAAAAGATTGAAATAGCAGTTATCGGTGCCGGTAACCGAGGAAGCAAGTATCTGACACTTCTTGCAGAAATGCAGGATCAGGTGCGTATTTCTGCGATCGTGGAACCTGATAGGCTCAGAGCCGCTAACGCGTCAAACATTCTAAGGAGTTTTTCATATCCGCAACCTGAAATTTTCACCTCTTGCGAGGATATGTTAAAAACAATAACGCCTGGAGCAGTTGTTATCGCTACCCCGGAGCGTGAGCATTTCGCTCAGGCTATGCAACTTCTCGACAGGGGCATCAACATTCTCATAGAGAAGCCTCTGGCTGTAACGATAAATCAATGCGAGCAGATTGCGGAAAAAGCGCATAAGACGGGCGCTGTTGCCGGAGTTTGCCATATATTACGGTATCATCCTTATTTTGAAACCCTTATCCATTTAGCCCATGATGTCTCGCTGGGAGAGGTGGTAAGCGTGACCCACAGGCTTGATGTGGGTATTGACCGCGCCACCCATACCTTTGTGCGCGGTCCTTGGGGAATGCCTGAGCTAACTTCTCCCATGATTCTGTCAAAAGGCTGTCACGACCTGGATATTATCGCTGCGATAACCGGTAGCAAGGTACGAGATGTATATTCTATTGGCGGCAGACACTTTTTTACTCACGAGAAGCGCCCTGACCATGCCGCTGACAGATGTATCTACTGCCCTATTGAAACCGGTTGCCGATTTTCTGCCGTTGATTTATATCAGCGCAGAAAAGAATGGATTTCAGGATTTATACCCTATGATGGTGAAACAGTTGAGACTGTAATAAACAGACAACTCAAAAACGGTGAATATGGCAGATGTGTGTTTAATTGCAACAATACTGCAGTTGACCGCCAGATCGTTACCGCTTCATTTGATAACGGAGCTGTGGCTACAGTGACTATGAATCTTTTCACGGCAGAAGATAACCGTGACACTCATATCTCACTTACAGGCGGCGAAATTCACGGTAACGGTAAAATTATTAAAGTAATACCTCTGAGGGGATCTGAAAGAGTATATGACTTCACCGATGCAGCATCTCAGCCTTACCATGCCGGAGCCGACAAGGCTGTGCTCGTTGATTTTATATCATCAATAACTAATCCTGAGCATAAAATGCGCACCACCATAAATGAGGTGATTGAAAGTCATAGAATATGTATGCTCGCTTCTGTTTGAAATCGACTAAACCGTCACTTCAAACCTACGATCCTCTTGCCTGAAAACCAGCCCATCACGGTCAAAATATCTGCCGAGCTCTCCGTTATCGCTTAACTCATCCGGAGTGCCGATAGTAAGTCCTTTGTCCCTGTCAAGCAGCCAAATCTTGTCCGCGGTCTGCAACGCTATATCCAAATCATGGGTTGATTGAAATATTGTCTTGCCCTTGCTCCTTGCAAGTTCGGCAAGAAGTCTCATCAAATCTGCCTTGCTCGGATAGTCCAGAAACGCCGACGGCTCGTCGAGAACTATTACAGGTGTGGACTGCGCCAGAGCTTTGGCTATCATTGTTTTTTGCCTCTCACCATCACTTATGGAGCTCATCGCTTTATTCTGTAACTCCGTGATTCCAACAAGTGCCATAGCCTCATCCACCAATTCGCAATCCTCACTTCCAAGCCGTCCCCAGAAACCTGTGTATGGGCTCCTTCCCATCTCAACAACCTGGCGCACAGTCACATTATTCAGAATCACCCTATCGGTCAGCACCACGCCTATTATTTTTGACAATTCTTTCTCTGAATAATCCATGATATTCCTTCCTGCAACTCTCACATCTCCAGCCAGAGGAGGCTGAAATCCGCATAGAGTACGCAACAAAGTTGATTTTCCCGCTCCGTTAGGGCCTAAAAGACAAGTCAGTTCCCCACTACACAGCGATGCTTCAATGCCTGAAATAACAGTTGCCTCGCCTCGGCGCTCTTTATAGCCGATACTCAGATTTTTAAGTTCTATCTCAGGATGATTTTTCATATAATGCCATAAATGTTACTGATTGGGGCAAAAATATATATTCCCGCAGTATATCCCAATTTTTTTTGTACTTTTGCGCTTTCAAAAATATTTTTTCACAGCTTTGGATACCAAGTATATTTTTGTTACCGGCGGAGTGGTTTCATCACTCGGAAAAGGAATTATTTCCGCATCGCTTGCCTGCCTGCTTAAAGCGCGGGGGTATCGCGTCACAATACAGAAGTTTGACCCGTATATCAATATTGACCCCGGCACACTCAACCCGTATGAGCACGGCGAGTGCTATGTTACTGTTGATGGACATGAGGCTGATCTCGACCTCGGGCACTATGAGCGCTTCACTAATGTCAACACAACCAAGGCCAACAATGTAACTACCGGAAGAATATACCAGAGTGTAATAGATAAAGAGCGCCGCGGTGACTATCTTGGCAAAACCGTGCAGATAATACCTCACATAACTGATGAGATTAAACGTAACATAATGCTGCTCGGCAATACCGGCAACTTTGATTTCATAATCACCGAGATAGGGGGTACTATCGGTGATATTGAATCGCTCCCATTTATTGAAAGCGTGCGCCAGCTGAGATGGGAACTCGGGCAGGACAGCCTGTGCATCCATCTAACTTATGTGCCATATCTTCACGCCGCCAAAGAGTTGAAAACCAAGCCAACACAGCACTCGGTAAAACTCCTGCAGGAAGCCGGAGTGCAACCTGACATTCTTGTTCTGCGCACAGAGCAGGATATTCCGGCTGACATGAGACACAAAATCGCACGGTTCTGCAATGTGTCTCCCGATGCTGTGGTGCAATCAATTGACTGCTCATCGATATATGAGGTACCCGTGATGATGCACACCCAGCATCTTGACGAGATAGTTCTCCGCAAAACCGGTATCATCCCCAAAGGTGAACCTCACATGGAGCCTTGGATGCAATTCCTTGACAAAATGCACAAAGCGACAGAGACGGTCAACATTGCTCTGGTCGGGAAATACGTTGAGCTCCAGGATGCTTACAAATCCATTAACGAAGCTTTGTTTCATGCAGCTACCCACTGCGACCACAAACTTAACCTCACCAGCATCCATAGTGAGAAAATAACCCCCGAAAATGTTGGCGAACTTCTTGACGGCATGGACGGAGTGATTGTTGCTCCGGGATTTGGACAGAGAGGAGTTGAAGGTAAACTCACAGCCCTTGAATGGTGCCGCAACAATGATGTGCCAACATTCGGCATCTGCCTTGGAATGCAATGCATGGTTATTGAGTTCGCCAGAAACGTTCTCGGACTTAAGGATGCCAACAGCACAGAGATGAATCCCTCCACAAAGGACAACGTGATAGACCTTATGGAGGAACAGAAAAACCTAAGCAACCTCGGAGGCACAATGCGTCTGGGAGCCTACGAATGCCGGCTCAAGCCAGGCTCAACAGCCGCGCGAGCTTACGGCACTACACATATCACGGAGCGCCACCGCCACAGATTTGAATTCAACAATGCTTATCGCAAACGGTTTGAAGACGCAGGCATGAAATGCGTTGGAGAAAACCCCTCGGCTCAGCTTGTTGAAGTGGTGGAAATTCCTGGAAAACGGTGGTGGGTAGGCACTCAGTATCACCCCGAGTACTCAAGCACCGTACTCAATCCCCATCCGCTCTTCAACTCATTCATTAAAGCCGCAATAGCCTTCAAGCAGGAAAAAGCAAAGGAAAATCACTCAGAAAACAAGAACTAAATAATATATGGATAAAAATACACTCACCGGAGTGCTCCTGATGGGAGCCGTCATACTCGGATTCATGTGGCTCAACCAGCCATCTAAAGAAGAAATCGAGCGACAGAGAGAACAAGCCGAAGAGCAGGCACGCCTTGCCCAGCAAGCAGCCGAAAATCAGCCAGTGCTGACAATTGACAGCGTAAGCGACCTCGAAAAAGCCCAGATTGCCTCAACAATTCAGCAACTCGGCACCCTTGACACCCTTACCGGCACTCGCACACTACAGATGCCGGACGCAACGCTCACACTGACCAAAGACGGGATCACCGCCGGAACAGTCACCACACCGGCAGCTCAAGTACCCGTTGCCGACATTCTCGCCGCCTCATACGGCAACCTTAGTCCCGAAACAGCCAAACAGGCAGTAAACACCCTGCGCCAGGCACTCGCCTCAGCCGCAAGATACAAAGGCTTCGCCAAATACCTCACCGGCACAGACACCACTGTTGAACTCAAAAACAGCGACCTCACAATCGGAGTATCAACCCACGGAGGAGTAATTTCATCCGCAGTGCTAAACCACTATAACAGATACGACTCCACTGCGGTCAATCTGATGGACAAAAACGTTGACTCATACAGCTTTACACTCCAGACACCCACACAGCGATTCCTCACATCCGAATTCTACTTCACCCCCACCGAGGTAAGCGACTCAACAGTAACCATGCAGCTCAACCTCGGTGACGGAGCAACATGGGCGATACGCTACACACTCCCCTCACAAGGCTACACCGTGAAAATGGAGCTGCTCCAGAACGGAATGCAAGCCATCATCCCACATAGCGCAGCAGAAATGGAATTCAACTGGCACCAGAAAATGGCAAGAAACGAAGCCGGGAAAGTATTTGAAGAAAGAAACTCCGCCCTCTACTACATGTTTGTCAACGGTGATGTTGAAAACCTCAAAGAAAACAGTTCACAGACAAAAGAAGTAAAAGAACGTATCAAATGGATCGGATATAAAAACCAATTCTTCACCGCACTCCTCGTTGCAGACCAAAACTTCACATCAGCCAACTTTGACAGCCAAGTGCTTGAGCACGACCTCGGATACCTCAAGCAGATGACCACCGACGCAACACTCGAATACTCATCCGCAAGCCCCACACCCGCATCATTCACATTCTTCTTCGGACCAAACTCCTACCCACTGCTCAGCGACCTCCAGGACGAAATCGCCCCGGGGCAGAACCTCCACCTCACAAACCTCATACCACTCGGATGGGCACTCTTCAGATGGATAAACACCCTCATTGTAATCCCCGTATTTGACCTCCTCGGAAAATACATCGCAAACTACGGCATCATAATACTCATCCTCACCATATTCATCAAAATAATACTCTTCCCCTTCACCTACAAAAGCTACATGAGCCAGGCGAAAATGAGAGTACTCGCCCCCGAAATCAAAGAAATAAACGACAAATACCCGGGCAACGAAAATGCAATGAAACGCCAGCAGGAAACAATGGCGCTATACTCCCGGGCAGGAGCAAGCCCATTCTCAGGATGCCTACCAATGCTCCTACAGCTCCCGATACTCATTGCGATGTTCAACTTCTTCCCATCCGCAATAGAACTCCGCGGAGAGCCATTCCTCTGGGCAAAAGACCTCTCCGCACCGGATGCAATCATATCCTGGACAACAAACATACCACTCATATCATCTACATTCGGCAACCACATCAGCCTCTTCTGCCTACTCATGACAGTTGTCAACATCATCTACACCAAGATAAACATGCAGAGCCAGCCCGGAGGCAACTCTATGCCCGGAATGAAATGGATGATGTACCTCATGCCGGTAATGTTCCTCGTATTCTTCAACAACTACGCGTCAGGACTCAGCTACTACTACTTTCTGTCACTCCTCATCACCATACTACAGACCTACATCTTCCGCAAAGTAGTTGACGAAGAGAAAGTGCGCGCCACAATGAAAGAAAACGCACGCAAACCCAAAAAGAAAAGCGGATTCATGGCACGACTCGAAGAAGCCCAGCGCAAACAGCAGGCAATGCTCCGCGAGCAAGAAAAGCAGCGCGCCAAAAACCGCAGATAACATACTAAAAACAAAACCAATGCTTAACAAAAAAATTCAAGACGCACTAAACGCCCAGATCAACGCCGAGTTCTGGTCAGCCTACCTCTACCTTGCAATGGCGCTCCACTTCAAAGCAGAAGGCAGAAGCGGAGTGGCAAACTGGTTTGAAATCCAATTCAAAGAAGAGCAGGCACACGCACAAATCTTCATGAACTACATCAACCAGCGCGGCGGAAAAGTAACCCTCGCCCCTATCGATGCAGTACCCTCAACATGGCCCAGCATACTCGACGCATTCAAAGCCACCCTTGAGCACGAACAGAAAGTCACCGCACTCATCAACAACCTTTTCTCACTCGCAGAACAGGAAAAAGACTACGCCACACGCGACCGCCTCATGTGGTTCGTGAGCGAGCAGGTAGAAGAAGAGGACAACTGCCGCACACTCATTGACAAATTCACCCTTGTTGGCGACAACGGAATGGGAATATACATGCTTGACAACGAGCTTGCTGCACGCACCTACACAGAGCCATCCCCACTCACAACAGCAGAATAACCCAATAAATATCCACAACTAAGAGGCACCGGTTGGTGCCTCTTTTTTTCTATCCCCTCAAAAAACACGCACACATATTTGGAAAAATCAAACGCAAACCCTACTTTTGTGAAAATCATATAACCCACCCCGAGGAAAACGGCTACAAAGACAAGCCTAAGGCACCCGGGACATAACCACATGGAAACCAAGAGCTCAACCGAGCCAACTATTCCACCAAACAGCGCAACTGCCTGGCAATCACCCGAAAACACCGCCAAGCAGGACTCAAACCATTACCTCTGCGACCAAACAGACCCATCACAATGGTTCGCCATGCGCGACCTCAAGCGACCCAACGCCAAAACCCACGCATGGCAGCTCCTCACCGACAAAGGCTTCACAGTCTTCACCCCCCTCAAATGGGTCACAGAAACAATAAAAGGCAAAAAGACACGCCGTCAGGTACCCTTCATCACCGACCTCCTCTTTGTCCGCTCCACTAAAGCCGACCTTGACCCACAGGTACAAGCGACGCCAACCCTCCAGTACCGCTACGCAAAAGGAGCACAGGCAAAACCAATCACTGTGAGAGACGACCACATGAACACCTTCGTCACCGCAGTGACAAACGCACCCGATACCAAATACTACCTCCCCGGCGAGCTCTCCCCAGCCATGATAGGACGCAGAATCCTCATAGTGGGAGGCCCCCTCGAAGGCTACACCGGCACCCTCCTCAGCATCAGAGGCACACGCACCCCACGCCTCCTCGTTGACCTCCCCGGCATACTAACCGCCGCCGTCGAAGTCTCCCCCGAATACATCCAACTCGCCTAATCCCAAAACTCTCCCCAACACCCTAATAATCGATTATTCTTGTTATGCGTGCAATTCATGTTGGCATACTTGTGTCGTATGATTACAAATATCTCCCCACCTGTATTTCATGTATTTATGACTATGCAGATAAAATAACATTAGCCATTGATAAAAACAGACGAACATGGAATGGTGAGAAATATAAATTTGATGAATCGTTCTTGCAAACAGTTCTAGCTAAAGACTATGCAAATAAGATATCCGTATATGAAGATGATTTTGCGGTATCTGAACTCACAACAATGCAATGTGATTGTCATGAAAGACAGTTATTGTACGAGTTTATGGGATCATCAGACTTAGATGCCTGGCATATTCAGTTGGATTCTGATGAATATTTCATAGACTTCAAAGGATTTGTTGATTTTCTTCATAAACTTGAAAAATCATATACCGGTAAGATTACCGTAATGCCGAAATTGGTAACTATATTTCGGAAGGTGGAAGATGGAATTATTATAGCAGAAGATACAAATAGTGTATTTTTCCCAGTCGCATCCATTGGTGGATGCCGTTTCAATCCGTCTAAAGATGAAATTAAGCTAACAGTTCCGTTTATAGTTCTACATCAAAGTTGGGGTAGAGATGAAACTGAAATCCAATTTAAAATTGAGAATTGGGGACATAATCGAGACTTTGACACTAATGCATATTTTGAGTTTTGGCGTAGTGTTAATAAGTATAATGCCCCTTATATATGTGATTGTCATCCATTAGGTAAAAAATCCGGGTGGAATAAACTGTTTTTCAAGCCCGGTAAGATTCAAGATATTATTCAAGACCTTCGACGTCAGAGCCCACCTATTAACTTTAAGCCTTCTATGATTAGAAGAGCAAAAAAAGATCGTCGTATAAATAGATTAAAGCAATCTTCCGTTGGACAAAGGATAAAACCGATTGTAAAATATGTCCTCCGTAAACGTTAAGCGGACAAGTTCGATTCTCTTCTTTCTCAGGATCGTCAAACTGTTAGTGTCACTTATAACAGTGTCACTAACAGCTAAATATTTTGGCGTTTCTGTAGAAAAAGATGCGTGGTTATTAGTAATAGCCCTCATATCCTCCATAACATTGCTGGTATGGGGTCCTATAAATGAAACATTTAGAGCGAAATTTATATTCATAAAAGAACATGACGGGGAGATGATTGCATTGAAGAGTTCTTCATCCCTTCTATGTGGAATTATAATTATCACACTTTTTCTTATCACTATACTTGCAGTATGTGCCCCATTAATAGCCAATTTCTCAGCACATGACCTTGGTAAAAGTGGAATTGAGTGGTTTCTTTCAATCTTTCTATTTCTATTACCTTCATTGCTCATTGATGAGCTCAACAATATCTCGGCAAGTATTCTTAATGCATATAATATTTTCTACATACCGGAAATAGTTGGTTCAATAACCTCCGCCATATATATCGTTGTTTTACTGTGGCTTGCACCACTCATAGGAATATATTCTATTGTTGTAGGACAATATATCTCCACGATTACCCTTTTATGTGTATTATTGGTATATATTAGACGACAACACATTTTTCAAATACGTTGGTTCTTGAAGCCATCATTTCAATTGGTTAAACCATTTCTATATTATGCTCTCCCATTCTTCTTCCCCTATGCCATCGGGCAGATCAATTATTTTACAGAAAGATGGCTTGCAACACTTTTAGGAGTTGGAAATCTTTCTATTCTGGACTATTCTAGACGTTTCACTGTGATTTTACAGACTGTTATTGGCAGTGTCTTAACAACCCTGATGGTACCTCTGCTTGCAAAATCCCACATGTCCGGGAAAACAAGCGACTTTAATCTGATTGTAAAACAGAATGTCACTGTAATTTATGGGATAATGTTATTGGCAATTCCTTTTTTATTTGGTGCGTCTTACCCAATATGTGACTTTCTCTATCATCGTGGAGACGTAACAATGAAAGATATACAGGATATTACTCAGATTTGCCAATATTATGCATTAGCTTTCCTCGGAGTAATAATCTATATTATTTTTGGGAATATATTGTTAGCATCAGAAAAGGGGAAGATTTATGCATTTTGGGGGGTTATGGCACAATTAGTTGTAATTATAATTAATTTCGGTTTTGTATCATACTCTGGTCTCGCAATTTTTCCCTGCTCGCTTGGACTGGTTCACCTTATTGTTGGCGGAATAATGTGGAGTAAAGGCAAATCATGGTCAACAGAACTACTGAAAATAATAATTCGTAATAATATTCTCATAATTACAGTATCATTTGGGATTTATCTTTTAAGTAAACATATATATCCCCTTGCTGCAATTCCTAACATACTTCTTTGTATAGCAACGACCTTGATA
The DNA here is from genome assembly GCA_014800945.1 of Barnesiella sp. Taxonomy (GTDB): domain Bacteria; phylum Bacteroidota; class Bacteroidia; order Bacteroidales; family Muribaculaceae; genus Paramuribaculum. Next base: position 19,550 of record JAAVFD010000038.1, read on the forward strand.
AGTGCTCTTTTATTGTCTCAATTTATCGGAATCAATTCATGGTCATTATTAAAGAAAGTGCTTCAGAAGGTGAAATAACTTGGATAAAATGGCTCCGTGTAATAGCGTGTATCATGGTTGTATGCCTACATTCGCTTCCCGCAGGAGAATTATCGACCGAATCACGTTATCTATATTATTGTGTAATTGCCGTAACTCGTCCATGTGTACCGTTATTCCTAATGATAACCGGTTTCCTCCTTTTAAGAAAACAAAAAACAGAGATAGATGCAGAACTATTTTGGAAAAAACGTATTCCTCGTGTTCTATACCCTCTTTTGATATGGGGTGTCATCTATGCCGTTCTTGCTTATGCATATAATAAAGCAGAGTTTAGTACGCTTATTTATACATTGGTTTTATTACCTGTCAGATACCCACAAGAAATAGGGGGTATTTTATGGTATCTATACACCCTGATAGGTATTTATTTGTTTTTACCCTACTTATCACCTAAAACTTGGACTAATAGATACTATAGTTCTATTTTTATTGGAATATGGTGTATAGCCTCTTTTTTTACATTCCTTAGAGATTGGGATAGTACTTTACTTTGTGGTACCACTGCATACAATTATGATGTATTACTTAATTTTTCAGGTTTATTAGGCTATTTAATTTTAGGATGCATTTTAGGAGAATCTAATATTCATATACCCTCCATACGATTGATTTTAATAAGTATCGCAGTATTTATTACGGGAATAGTTTTATTCTTTTCCGGAATGTTAGTGAATCATACAGGTTTTATCATGACTGCTTACCATATGTCATTTTATAGTTTGCCAGCAATTCTCACTGCAGCGTCCATATTCCTAATAATCAGCAAATTAAAATGGGGGGGGGGTAAAATTATATCCCTTTTATCAAAACTCAGTTTTCAAATTTACTTATGCCATATGGTGATTTATACAGTGGCGACCAGATACCTATATTTATTGTCACAATCGCCGATAATTATAATATGTGTGATGTGTAGCACTTTCATTGGAGCAACTGGATTAGCTTGGCTTCTCAATAAAGCACCTTACCATAAATACATCACCGGAGCATAATTTATTGAAATATCTCTTAATGAACAAGACCATTGGCATTGTAATCCTTAATTACAAGACGTATAGTGATACAATTCGTCTGACTAATGACCTTTTAAAGTTCAGCATTAAGGATCATTTCCATATCGTTATTGTTGATAATGAATCTCCAAACGAATCTTTTGATGAATTGAAGAAGGCATTTGCTGATAATCCTTACGTTGATGTGGTTGCATCGGGGGAGAATGGAGGATATGCAAAAGGTAATAATGTCGGACTTCGTTTTTTAGAAAGGTATTCTCCAGATTATGCATTGATTCTTAATAATGATGTTTGGTTTGATGAACCCACTCTTATTAAGTGTATTGAGCAATACGAGAAATTGGAAAATGTAGGAATTGTTTCACCTATGCAGCTTAATACAAACAAGGAAATTGCTTATATGGGAACCCTACGCTGCAATACTATAATAGAAGATATTATCAGCCAGTCAATTTTACTGACCAAACTTAGAGGCAAGCGTAAATATGAATCAAACACCGATAACCCATCATTAATGATGGTTGACATCGTTCCCGGATGTTTTATTCTCATAAATTTCAAGCTCTTTAAAGATCTCAACTATTTTGATGAAGATACATTTTTGTTTTGTGAGGAGAGATTTCTTTTCCGGAAACTTAACGACAGAGGGTATAAAAACTATCTGCTGTTAAATGAAGGGTATGTTCATGACCATTCCTTGACCATCAATAAGGAAGCAGATGCAATCCGTCAGAAAAAGATGTTCACTGATGGACAGATAGCTTTTGCAAAAAAATATAGACGCTTCCCCTCACTCTGCACATTTGCATTAAAAGTCGCATTCTATTTAGGCTGTATGGAGTTCTATCTTATCAATACCTTGAAAAATAAAAAACAATAACATTCATGAAGAAAGCTTCTATCATCACCATACATGTCGGTTTTAATTTCGGATCTGTTTTGCAGACCGTTGCTACAGCCGTTGTTCTTCAAGAACTTGGATATATGCCTACGATAGTGAATTATATCCCGGATAGAGTGACATATCGAAGATATTTCAAAGAGGGGCTTAAGGATTTTAGAAAACTAATACGCCGTGTATTGTACTTTCCATTCCATTTAAAAAACGTAGCAGCTTACAATGGTTTTTTAGCTACTCATACCAACCTCTCACAGCCTATTTACTCCGGGGATGATTTTGCGGCAAAATGCCCGGTTGCAGATGTATATATAACTGGTAGCGATCAGGTCTGGAACAGCATACATAATGAGGGGTTTGACGGGCATTATTTCTATGATGGTATAGCTGGAGCAAATAAAATTGCATTTGCATCTTCAATAGGTAGAGAAAAAATTGATGATGAAGAGCTTCATCTATTCAAGGAGAGACTCTCACAATATAAAGCAGTCTCCGTAAGAGAGAGTAGTGCAGTAAAAATTCTGAACTCGATTGGAATAGATTCTACACTCGTTTTGGATCCTACGCTATTACTCGATAAAGATCAATGGCTCAAAATTGCCGGTGAACGAATTGAGAAAAGCCCATATCTCCTTATTTATACTCCATATAATATAGTTGACGAAGAACTGATATATCGCGCTGCGAGAAAAATGGCTAACGAACACGGACTCAAAATCGTTACATTCTCTTGGACTCATCGAAAGAACAAATATGCGGATTACACATACCGGTATGCCCGACCGGAAGAGTTTCTTTCGTTGATGTATTATGCTGATTTTGTTATAACAAATTCTTTTCATGGCACAGCTTTCAGCATCAATCTAAATAAGCAATTTATTGTTTATCAACCATCTGCATTCTCTACACGAATACTGAGTCTGATAGAACTTGTCGGTCTTAGTAGCCGTTTGGTTCGTAATGATACCGATATAACCACATTGCCTGAGATAAATTATTCTCAGGTCAATAAACTCCTTGACGCAGAACGCGAAAAAAGCATAGATTTCTTAAGAAAAGCACTGGGCTGATGTATTTACTTACCGGAAATAAAGCAGAATGTTCGGGATGCACTGCTTGTCAGCAAATTTGTGGACATGGCTCTATCACAATGCAGACCGATGAAGATGGATTTCTTTTCCCAGTCAAAGATTTGACTACCTGCGTTAATTGCGGCCTCTGTGAAAAGGTTTGCCCTTTTGATAAACCGAACTATAATAATACTCTCACCGATGCTTATGCGACTATGGCAAAGTCTTCGGAAGAAAGGATTAAGAGTTCAAGCGGAGGACTCTTTTACCTTATAGCAAAAAAGGTTATTGAGCTGGGAGGAATTGTGTATGGTGCCATATTAGACGATAATATGAAAGTGCATCATGCTCATGCGGAATCACTTGCCGAATTAACTCCTTTGAGAGGGTCAAAATATGTGCAAAGTTCATTAAATGACACCTATCGTGAAATAAGGTCTCATCTTCGAGCTGGAAGATTGGTTTATTTCACCGGTGTTGGCTGTCAGGTCGCCGGCTTAAAATCTTTTTTGATTAAGAGTTATGATAATCTACTAACCTCGGATCTTGTTTGCCATGGGGTGCCTAATCAAAAACTATTTGATGAGCATATTGCTTATTTGGAAAATAAGTACAAAGGTAAAGTTGTGGATTATAAATTCAGAGATAATAAAGGCTGGGGCGGTTGTGAAAAAGTTTATATTGAAAAGAAACCCGGTAAGATTAAAATTCATACTTTACCTACTTATGATCTGTCTCCATATCTATACTCCTTTATGTACTCGATGACAATGCGTATATCTTGTTATAGTTGTCCTTTTGCAAAGATACCGCGTCAAGGGGATATTACTCTTGCCGATTATTGGGGAGCACAGGTCTATTTCCCTGAATTAGACAATTCTAAAGGAGTTTCACTAATTACCATAAATACACCTAAAGGCAATGAAATAATCAAAAGCATCGAGAGTGAATTGATTATTGAAAAATCAAATATCGAGGATGCTTCACATTATAATGGCAATTTAGTCCACAATACTGAAATGCCACCTATCCGTTCCTCAATATTTGAATTGATTCGTAAAGATGGGTATAACCGTATAGCCAAAACAATTTTCAGACCACCTTACTACAATAAACTTTTTGTCAAGACAAGACTCCGGCAGTTTATTGGGGACAAATCATATAAGATCTTGAAAAAATTTCTCACAAGATGAAAACAGTAATGCTTGTTTTCGGAACTCGTCCGGAAGCTATTAAAATGGCTCCACTTGTAAAGGAGTTTCAGAAACACCCAGATAAATTCAAAACGATTGTTTGTGTAACAGGTCAGCACCGTCAGATGCTTGATCAAGTACTTGACATTTTTGATATTACGCCTGATTTCGACCTTAATATCATGAAGCAGGGGCAGGATCTATATGATGTAACGGCACGAGTGCTTATAGGCATGAGAGATGTCCTTACGGTATCTAAACCGGATATAGTCCTTGTACACGGTGATACCACCACCTCTACTGCGGCAGCTTTAGCAGCTTTCTATCAGCAGATTCCGGTAGGTCATGTTGAAGCAGGACTGCGTACGCATAATATCTACTCGCCTTGGCCTGAAGAAATGAACCGTCAAATAACCGGTCGCATTGCAACATATAATTTCGCTCCGACACCTCTCAGTCGTGATAATCTTCTTGCTGAAGGTGTGAACGAAAAGAAAATAACTGTAACCGGGAACACTGTTATAGATGCCCTATATTGGGTCGTTAACCGTATAAATTCATCAGCCGAATTACAGAATTCACTTGCTGACGAACTCAAGAATGCAGGTTATGACACCGCACGACTTGCAACCGGCAAAAGAATGGTGCTTATTACCGGTCATAGGAGAGAAAACTTTGGAGAAGGCTTTATTTCGATGTGTAAGGCGATAAAGACCCTCACGGAGAAATATCCCGATGTTGATTTTGTCTATCCGATGCACCTTAATCCCAATGTGCGCAAACCAATTCATGAAGTATTCGGGGAAGACCTTTCAAATTTGGAGAATATGTTCTTTATAGAACCGCTCGAATACCTCTCATTTGTCTATTTAATGGAAAAGTCCACAATAGTATTGACCGATAGCGGTGGTATTCAGGAGGAAGCTCCGGGACTTGGTAAACCGGTACTCGTCATGCGAGATACTACCGAGCGCCCCGAAGCACTATCTGCCGGAACAGTTAAACTCGTTGGAACAGACTATAACAGAATCATTTCAGAAGTATCACGTCTTCTTGACGATACCGCATATTACGAATCAATGAGTAAGGCAGTAAATCCCTACGGTGACGGACTTGCCTGCAAAAGAATTGTTGAAACACTAAAATGAGATGAAAAATAAAGTATTTTTGGTTATTAAGGCAGAGATTACAACATATCCTCCGATACTTACAATTTTGCATCATTTACTGGAAATGAATCTAACCCCAGTTGTTGTTGGTGTATTTAATCAAATTGAAGTAAGAAAATACTATGAAAATAGAGGTATGGAATATATTCCAACAATCCAATATAATCCTAAATCCAATCTCATAGACAAACTTTATAAGCAAATTCAATACAAAAGAGAAGTTAAACAAATTTTAAAAAAACGTTATAAAGAAGGGGATTATGTTTGGATTTTTAATCTTGAAACGATGATGCTTCTTGACGACATAGTCTCTAAGTATAAAACAATTCTACACTTTTTTGAATTTGTTGGCAAATCATTTAATTGGAAATACAGATTGTTAAATCCATTCTACTCTATGGAAGATACGTTAGCAAAATCCTATAGAGTAATTCATTGTGAATATAATAGAGCACAAATATCTATGGGATTGTATGGAATAAAACAATTACCATTAGTATTACCCAATAAACCATTATTCCCAAAAGATATTTTCGAAAACATACCTGATTGGATTAAGGATAGGCTTGAAAAATTTGATCGAAAAACAGATGGTAAAAAAATTATACTATATCAAGGTGCTTTTACTGGAAAAGAGAGACGTCTTAATGAATTTTGCGAAGCTATAGATTATTTACCCAATGAATATGTTTTTGTCGCTATGGGTAAAGAGACGTCCTATTCAAAAGAATTACAGAAAGGGTACGCAAACCCAAATGTAATTTTTGAAGATTATCTTCCTGCACCTTACCATTTACTTATTACTCAAAAAGCAAATATCGGAATATTGACATATTTCCCACTTTCAAAGAATTTTGTTGATGTCATAAATCCTATTTATTGTGCTCCAAATAAAATATTTGAATATTCTTATTTCGGAATTCCCATGATTGGAAATAACATTCCAGGGTTAAAGTATCCCTTTAAAGAGTATCAATGTGGTGAGGTTGTTCCAATTCCTTTAAGCGCTCAACAAATAGCCTCTGCGATTATAACCATTAATAATGATTATAGTCAATACTCCGTTGGGGCAAAAAAATTATATGAATCGGTGGATATTTACTCACTTATGAAGTCCATTTTTAATGCACAATAAATAGATGATATAGCTGAAAAAATATGGCAAATGAATACATCAAATAGCTATATCCCGTTCCACATTTATTTGTTTATTTTTGGTGCATTCTACTACTGGATACTTCCTTTAGTAATTTTGAAATGCAATTTACTAGAGGGAATGCCTGGTGTACAGTTGCTTGATGAGTATAATTTTCAGCACGTTGAAAGTATATATCTTCTTATTATTTTTTTGTTGGTTATTTCTTTTATCATTGGATCGGTATTACCTCTAAGGTTTAGAAAAATTAAACCCGTAAATAAAGTAAGTACAACACTTATCAGTCCACGCGATATCTTTTTACTGTCCCTACCTTTTTTTATTTATGGCCAATATATTGTGTTTAATGCCAGAGGATTCTTATTCAAAGGCTACACTGCCGCTCATGGTGAAGATACAATGGGACCAATAGCTACAATAAATACTATATTCCTAGTTTTATATTTATATTTGAAATATATTAAATCAGATAATATTTGGAGAAAAAGAGCTATACAGTTATGTAAATTATCCTTGATTGAGTTCTCTGTTGTGTTATTAGGCCTTGGTTCCAGAATGTATGTTTTGATTCCAATTATTGCTTTAATGGTATCTTACTTACGTTATAATAAGCTGAACAGCAGATTGATCTTTACAGTTTTAATAGTTGCTTTTATATTCCTAACTATTGGAATATGGAGAATATCTTCTGAAGGCATGAACTGGACATTGTTGCTATATATAGGAGGTGCAGAACCATTGTTTACATGGATTAGTGCTATTTCCTATTTTCTAAGTAATGATATTCAAATGTTTGCTTTCCCACAAAATTTCATTACCTCATTTTTTAACTTCATTCCAAGATTTCTGTTCCCTTCAAAAGGTTTATACATTCAACCTATTAATGGCAATTATGATTCTCCTCTAGGTGCTACAAACTTAATAACATCCTTACTTGCTGATTTTGGTTTAATAGGAGCCTGTTTAGCTTTATTTCTATTAGGTTTTATTCTAACACATATACTGTATAATTGGAGAAATATATATGGGCAAGTATATTATTGTTGTGTGTGTGGAATTCTACCTTTCCAATTTTTCAGAGATGCCATTCCGATTGTTAACAAAATGGCACTATTTAATATGCTGATAATTCCACTTTTTCTTTTCGTTTTTATCAGAATAACAATAAAATATAATACCCGTGAAAAATCTACTATTAGATAATATTATATTTTCATTGCAGCGAGCTGGGGGAATATCCGTAGTATGGGCTAATCTCATAAACAATATTACTCAACATGGCATAGATTTCAAGTGCATTGAATATGGCGCGTCTAAAAATATATATCAAGATAAATTGAATATATCAGATGACAGAATTATTAATTCAAGTAACAAAGCATTAGATTTTCGGAGATATTTCAGCCCAACCATCAAGATTAATTCACCAACTATCTTCCATTCTTCATATTACCGAACTATAAACTCCCCTCTGGTAAAAAATATTACTACTGTTCATGATTTTACCTATGAATATTTCAATCATGGACCGAGAGCTTGGATTCATAAATGGCAAAAGTTTAACGCAATCAGAAATTCTGAAAGGATAGTATGTGTAAGTAATCATACAAAATCTGACCTTTTGAAATTTTTCCCTGAAGTTTCTTCTGATAAAATATCGGTAATTTATAATGGGGTTTCAAACTCTTATAAGAAACTATCTTCGCCCCCATACTCAGAGTATTCTGATTGCCTTTTATTCATAGGAGCTCGTGAGGGATACAAAAACTTTGATTTTGCAATAGAGGCATCTAAATCTACAAAACATCGACTCATAGTTTGTGGTAACCCATTAAATGATATTGAGAAAAAAAAACTTATTACTAATTTAGGTGAATCCGGATTTATTTCATTTAATCGTCCGACCAATGAACTACTTAATAAGCTTTATAACTCCGTTTTTGCCCTTATTTACCCATCATCATACGAAGGCTTTGGGATACCCGTTATAGAGGCACAAAAGGCCGGATGTCCTGTCGTTTCTCTAAATGCCTCATCTATACCAGAAATAATAGGAGAGGATTATCCCATGCTTAATAATCTAACAATTAATGAGGTCATATCATTAGATAAGACATTAAGAATACCTAATTTCAGGGATAATATCATAAATCATGGCATTGAAAATTCCAAAAGATTTTCTTGGAAAAAAATGGGGGAACAATATATTGATATTTATAAATCCTTATAGTGATAATTTCTATAATCACAGCAACTTACAATAGTGCAAACACTATTCGAGACACGTTTGAGAGCGTGCTGTCTCAAACATACAACAATATTGAATATATCGTTATTGATGGTGCTTCAACAGACGGAACTATTGACATCATAAAGGAATACGAGCCCAGGTTCCAAGGGCGTTTAAAATGGATAAGTGAGCCTGATAACGGCCTTTACGATGCAATGAATAAAGGCATAGAAATGGCAACCGGAGAGATTGTTGGAATTCTTAATTCCGATGATTTTTTTTCATCAACTGATATTCTTAAAATAGTAGCTACTAATATAATTGATGTTGATGCTGTTTATGGTGATATTCACTATGTTAACTCGGATAATTTGAATAAATCGGTAAGAAAATATAGTTCAAAAAGTTTCCGACGTTGGAAAATGATTATGGGCTTTATGCCTGCACATCCTTCATTTTATTGCCATAGAAGAATCTATCAACAATATGGGCTTTTTGATACAACTTTCAAAGTAGCAGCTGATTTTGAACAGTTATTACGTTTGATTTACATCAATAATATATCAATACGCTATATTCCGGTAGATTTTGTTACAATGCGAACCGGTGGTGCATCGTCCTCCGGCATTTCAAGTCATAAAAAGATTATTAAAGATCATCTTAAGGCTTATAAAAAGAATAATATAAAATCAAACATACTGTTTGAAAGTTGCAGATATTTATATCGCATAGGTCAACTAATTAAATTTAAGTTGACACGAAGCTAATTATTACAAATTTACAATTCCTTTTAATAATTCTGTTCCGGTACAGACGTGATGTCAGAACCGGATTTTTTTCAAGAAATATCAGTTACATATATTTTGTATAAGTAACAGCACAGGTATAAATGACAGCGCGCACGTTTTTTCGTGCGCTTTTTTTGTTTCTATGTCACAGGGGGTTAGATGTGGAGGAGGTCGCGGAAGATGTCCAGAGCCGCCGCTATTTCCGCCGGAGACGCGGTTCGGTTCACATCAACAGCACCGGGAGCTCGCAGCAGTGTGAAGCTGATGCTGCCGTCGCCCGCATTCTTCTTGTCGTGGCGCATTATCTCTATAAGTGCGTCGTAATCACCGCATTCAATGGCTATTCTGCCGTAGTTTTCCTCAATAAACGCGGCTGCCTGGCGCAGGGTCTCGGATGGAAAGCCGAGCTGAAGATGAGACAGCACAAGGTCAACAATCAGTCCCCATGCAACCGCATAGCCGTGAGGCACCGGTTTTCCTTGCTCCAGCGCCCACGATTCAAAAGCGTGCCCCGCCGTATGCCCCAGATTAAGGGCTTTTCTCAGCCCCATCTCAGTAGGGTCTTGCTCCACAATGTTTTTCTTGACCAACACGCTCTCTTTCAGCAGCTCCAGGAACTCTGTGGAGGTGAAATCCACATCTTTGCTCCGGGTGAGACGGCTATAGGCATCCCCTCCGGCAATGAGCGAATGTTTAAGCATCTCGGCAAACCCGCTGAGGCGTTCGCTCTGCGGCAAGGTGCTGAAAAACAGCGTGGAGATAATCACCGCATCGGCGCTGCAAAATGCGCCAATCTCGTTCTTGAAGCCGTTAAAGTCGATTCCCGTTTTTCCTCCCACCGCAGCATCAACAGCCCCCAGCAGAGTTGTCGGCACATTCACAAACCGTATTCCGCGCTTGAATGTCGCTGCCGCAAAGCCTCCCATATCGGTGACAACTCCACCCCCAAGGTTCACCACGGCGGCGCTCCGGCTTGCGCCGTTGCCGCACAACTCGCGCCAAATACCGGCAAGAGTGTCAAGATTCTTATGCGTCTCGCCTGCCGGCACGATTATCTTGTGCGCTTCCGCAATCGCCTTGCTCCCTCGCTCTATCATAGGCAGACATAGCTTGGCGGTATTACTGTCCGCTATTACGAACAGCTTGGAGGGCTTGGCACTTTCCACCCACTTGTTTATGGCGTGGGCGACATCATTGGTGAATATAAGTTGCTGAGATTGCTGTGATAACATCGGGGCTGTCGGTTTAATGGTTTGACACTGAGGATAACTCCGCGAGCAGCTGCGGCATCTGCTCTGCCAGCGCGGGCATATCGGGGAATACTATCGCCGCTCCGGCTTCTTCAAGAGCGTTGCCAGACAATGGTCCGGTGGTCACTCCAATGGTGAAGGCTGCTGCCGCATCTCCCGCCTCTACTCCTAAGGGAGCGTTTTCAATCACAATGCTTTGCCACGGGCTCACAGCCGCTTTTTTCATCGCGGCAAGGTATGGCTCGGGGGCGGGCTTCCCTTTCACCACATCGCGGCCTGTAATCCTCATATCGGGTGCGAAGGCTCCGGGAAAATCGGCGTCAAGCCGGTTTATCAGCGAGCTCTGCCCCGATCCGGTGACAAGCACGCGCTTCAAGCCGGCTGCTTCGAGTTCGCGCATCATCTTCTGAGCACCTGGCATGGGGCTTACATCGGGCAATTCGGTGAAATACACCGTTTTGCGGTGGTACAGGTCCTTGATTTCCTCATCGGTGGCATCTCTGCCAAACTCTCTGTTAAACAACAGGTTGATAGTTGATGCTCCGGTGCGCCCTTCGTATAGAAAAAACTCTTCCAAGGTGGCATGAATACCTATCTCGCTCACCATCCGCATCCACGCCTGGGCGTGACGCGGCATGGAGTCATACAAAGTGCCGTCCATATCTATCAGGGCGGCGCGCGGCTCAATCACCTTATAGCTATGTCGCTTCAAAAATCGCTCTATCTGCTGCTCAAACATCAGTGCCTTTTTTTCTTCTTATCTTTCTTTTTGTCCTTGGCAGGATTGTCGGTCATTGGAAACGGAGGCGCCGCCGGACCCTCTATGGCTCCGCCCTGAATGAATATCAGCGAGTCCTCATGAGTCAGGGTATCTGATACCTGGAATTCGGCGGCTGTCTGTTTGGGGTTCTTGAGAATCAGATCCGTGCGCTTGCCGGTGCGCGCTCCGAACTTAAACACCTCGCGTATCTCGTTCACCAGATTCATTCTAAGGGTGTCTGTGAGCTGGTGGCTGAAAGCAATCTTATTCTCGTCAAAGTTTGCTTTGCCGAATCTCACTTTCAGATTTCCCGGCCTGCCGGTGATATTCACTCCGAACTTAAACGGTATCGGTGATTTCAGCACCGCGATATGGTAGTCCAAATCCATATCAAGGGTATTATGGCCGCTCACACCGATGCGGTAACGGTCAAAGTCAAACACAAATGGGAACACATCGAGCTTGGTGTCCTTTATCATCAGCTCAACCTTCATGCTGTTGATGAGATTGCGGTTTTTCTTCTTGAACATCAGCCACTTCGCCATTTTTTCGAAGGTCTTGTTATCTACCAGCACAAGGCTGTCACCGGCAAGCTTCATCACCAGATTGAAGGTGTTGAACTTAAGGTTCATCATTGAGTCAATCTGGGTGCTCATAGCCACATCGGCTGTAATTATACCGTTAACTTCTCGCAGCAGTGGGAGCACGGAGTCAATCTGCGGCAGCAGTTGCAGAAACTCTTTCAGGTGGAGACTTCTCACAACAACTCCGGCGGCAAAATGAATATCTTTTTTGGTGGGAGCGGAGTAGAGCGCGGTCATATCCATCGAACCTATGGGTGTGTATCCTCCCAGCCGGTCAAGATGCACCGCTCCGTCATGAATGGCTATCTTACCCCTGAGTTTCTGAAACCAGATATCGGCGTAAAGCACCTCTTTAGCCCTCATGTTCAGATTGGCGTCAAGATTGCTCGGCACCACAAATGCCGGATGCTCATACGTTTCGGTTTCTTTTTCTATCTCCTTCTGCCTGGCGTCCTCGTCATCGGTCTGCACCAGGTTCACCTGTCCATTAGCAAGACGCTCGGCAAACGTTGAGCCCGCGCTCACAGCTTCATAAATATCATTTATGTTTATTGTGTCGCTTTGAATGTCGAAATCCACTTTCAGCGGTGAGCCTCTCCGCGAGGTCAGTGCGCGGGATATGTTGCTTATAGTGCCATTTATCAGGAAATTACTTTTACCGAGGGTATATGATGTGTTTCGCAGCACAACGCTGTCGGTTGAAAAACTCATGTCGAGATTTCTCAGGATATTGCGCACCGGGAAGAAAGGTGTCACCAGCCTGCCGCGTCGCGCTTTCACGCTTCCTTCCGCTTTCCATTTTCTCAAAAGCGATACCAGGTTGCGGTCCACTCCGAAATCCATATTCTCTTTGCCGGAACTGCGCGATATGCTGTCGGAGCGGTGGATTCGCTCGCGCAATGCTTTGATGCGCACCGAGTCTCGCACTGAATCACGCACCGAGCTTCGAACTGCGCGTTTGCGTGCAACCGGATGGAGGCTCATGCTTGCCGAGGCATCTGTCAGTGACAGTGAGTTCAACGGGTCACGATAACGCGCTCTGCCGGCAGACAGGTCAAGACTCAGCAGCGGAGCGGTGGCGGAGTTGTTAAACCGCTTAAGAGTTGCTTTAACAGCAGCATCGCGCAGGCGAACCTTTACAGAATCGCTGTCGGAAGTCAGAGAAATTCGTGCGGCTCTCATAGCAATGCCCAGAGGGTTGATGCGGTTGGTGTCCATGCTCCCGGCTACATTACGCGCAGCTATAACAAAATCGGCATCTGAAGCGCTAAGGTCTATTCCCTCACCGCGATATGACAGAGTATCTGTTTTCAGACTTATCCGCAGCAGTGAGTCAACGCGAAGGGTATCTGCTATGCTCATCCGCGCATCAGTACCAAAAGCCATGCTCGTTTTCCTGGTGGCAAGTGCTATATCATTTTCTTGAGAGAGCAAGCTAAAGTCGCTCAGAGTGATTTTGCCATTCGCCTTTACTCTGTGGAAACGCTTGGGGGTGAAGTCATCGAGACGGAAGCGCAGCTTGGCTTCGCCGCCAATCACTCCGCTTGCCTGCCACTTGAGTTTGCGCCACAACTCACGTGGCAACATCGAGGTGTTGAGCTGCCCACGGAAATTACCCTCCACTGCAGCATTTGATGTGAGATTTTTTACTCTACCATCAAGTGAAAAGCGTAAACTCCGTCCGTTAACAGTGAGATTGTTTACGGTTATTTCCGCCATATCAGTATTTCCTTCGGGCAAAACAGCCTCTATGTCGGCTTTGAGCGATTTCAGAGCCATTCTGTCGTAGTTCAAATGCCCCTCACTTATTTTGAGTGCCGCTTTCAGTGCAGGAAGAGACTTTGAATCAAGATTATACGGCTGCAGCAATTCGCCGCTGAAATTCACCGCCACATCGGTGTCAATCTTTTTAAGGGCACCGGCATACTGCTCCGGAATCATGGCTATCAGTTCCGCCAGACTGATATCTTTTGCCGTAATGTCAAGACTCTCTATCACCGGCGATTTCTCAAAGTTGACATTAGTATTAACAGTCACACCGATATTATTGGCGCTCACCTTAAAATCCTGTAGCCCAATATGATGAGGATTGCGCTGATTCCAGTCTATCCTTCCGTCAACCCCGAATTTCATATCGCTGAGCCTCAGTCCGGGCATTATCTCACCAGCACCGGAACCGTCTATATCCAAAGTATATACCGGAGCGTCAGTGCCCCCTATTGCTGCATCGGCGATTGTTACAGATAAGTCTATGGAATCGGCAAGCGAGAATAGTCGCACCGGCGCACCGCCCTCTATAACAAAGCGATTGATAACCAGATAGGGCATATTGGTTTCGGTAGTGTCCTCCTCGGTCGGGGGAACAATAAGATAGTTGGCAGTGGAGTCATTAACCTGCACGATGTTGATATCAGGCTTGCTGAAGGTCACATCATACAGCATCACTGTGCCTCCCATGAGCGCCCAGATATTAACTCCTCCATCAAATCGTTTGAGTGTGAGCAGAGTATCGGCATCTGCAGGAAGCTGACGCCTCACGCTGTCCGGCACGTTATTCAGCGACTTGCTCACCACAGTGAGATCATCCACCTTCAGCGACACCTTAGGAAAGGTTGACCAGAAACTAAGCTCCACCTTGCTTGCGGTGACATTAGCGTTCAGGTACTTGCTTGAGTACTGACTCACCATAGGAGTGAGTTCATCAGGGCTGAGCAACCACACCCCTATGCTTATCAGAGCGGTTAACAAAAACAAAACGATACCTATAGATATAAGTACCCATTTCAACACCCTTCTCCATCGAGATTTTCCTCCGGCTGACGCGGTATCTCTGTTATCCTTTTCTATATCCACTTAATCTGATAATTTTTACCCGTTTTACATTTTTACGCCAAAAAAATCATTGTTCGTAAAATACTCCGTAAAAGTACAAACAAGTTAATTATCCGACAAACCTTCCACTAATAAACCGCTCATTCCCTCGATTTAGAGTCAACCCATAATTGATATTTTATATAATCCCGGATAAGGCGGTTACAATTGTTATTTATACAAAATTACAAAAAAAATTGAGGTGACAAGATATTATGACAGAAGCCATTTGTATGCTGCACTGACATTTATGTTGTGCCCATCAACCTCCAACTCACGTTCTTCATAAGCCGTTACAAGAGTTAGTTTATCACACTTGAGTGATATACCGGCTTTTACCAAAGCAGAGGTCTCACGATTGAGTGTTTTTTCAGATGATATATCATAGGAAACTTGAACTAATTCGATGACTGTTGCTCGATGACAAACCACGAAATCCACCTCGAAAGAATCAGTTTTGTGATAATAGATGTCATAACCTGATCCATACTTTCTGCACAATGCCAGATAAATTAAAGACTCGAGTCTCCATCCCAAATTGTCTTTTGCAAATGCATCCTTCCTTGCATTCATAAGCGAAACGTCAATTGGGTAGCATTTTGCATTACGAATCCGCTCACTGCTCTTGGGTGAATATTTGCGCAACTGTTTCAGAAGATATGCTTGATAGAGATAACTGACATAATTTTCAACTGTTTTATCATTCTTGAAATTAAAAATCTTTTGCAACGCTGCATAAACAATCTCGCATGGAGCATTATTCATGAGATGATTAGATAATGACTTAAATGCATCTTTGTATCTCACCTTAAAACGTTGCACAATATCTCTTTCCAAGATATTTGAAACCAGTGTATCTACGTATTCATCGGCGATTTCTTCACCACTGATTATTTCCGGAAAACCACCAACCTCCATGTACCTGTCAAATGCCCTGCGAAGTAAAGCATCGGTTTTGGTAGATAGATTTGTGGTTTCAACCTTCTCAATTTCGCAAAATTCTCCAAACGAAAATGGGTACAATTCTATTTCATGATAGCGCCCGGTGAGATATGTGGAGAGTTCGCTGCTAAGTAGTTTTGCATTGCTACCGGTAATGATAACCTTTATTCCTTGTCGGAGCAATCTGTTGACAAATAGATGCCATCCTTCTACATTCTGTGCCTCATCAAGAAATATGTGAGTAAAGTCTCCATAAGTCTGATATAGACCCTTTAGTACGTCGTTTAAATCATCAGCTGACAAACGCATTAAACGCTCATCATCAAAATTCACATAAGCGAACTTTACCTGAGCTTTATGCAATACGTTGAAGCACAGTGTCGATTTTCCACTACGACGTACGCCTATTACAACTTGAGCCTTTTTGCTATCAAGTTTTATCAAATCTTCTTCCTTCCGTTTACAAAAGCTTTGAGAACTGAAGTTAACCAATTCCTCTCGTTGGTCTCGTAATATTTCAAGTAATACTGATGAGTCCATTAATGTCTTGTTTTAATGACACAAAGATAGGCAAACTTCGGTATTTCGGCAAATTTAGGTATAACAAACTTCGGTATTCCGGGATTTTTGAGGGGTGCAAACTTCGGTATTTCGGCAAATTTAGGCACCGTGAACTTCGGTAAATCGGCATCAAGGGGTCAAACCTCGGGTACTAACCGAGGCTGCCTGGACGCATAGAGCCCTTATCTTCAATAAGGTACCCTATAGACAGATGCGTTTTCTATTCGGAGATTTGGGTGGAGTCGGGTAGAGTGTAACCGGTGGCTGTGAAGAGTTCGTAGTCTTGCTTGACGTTGTTGCCACTGGTGGTGAGTAGGTCGCCTATCATTGCACCGTTCATGCCGCCACGAAGAATCCGTTCGGTCATTTTTTGACTCATCCGGGCTCTTCCTCCGGCAAAACGCAAGGTGCAGTCCGGAGCTACAAAGCGCATAAGCGCTACTGTGCGGGCTATCTCCTCTTCGCTTATAAGCGGTTGATTTTCAAGAGGTGTCCCCTTTATTGGAGAGAGCACGTTTATTGGAATTGAAGTGGCTCCGGCTTGACGCGCTTCCTGAGCGAGCTCAAGGCGGTGACGCATAGTTTCTCCCATACCAATGATGCCGCCGCTACACACTTCCATGCCGACCTCAAGTGCGGCGCGGATAGTGCGCAGCTTGTCCTCATACGTGTGGGTTGTGCATAGTTCTGGAAAGTAAGATGATGATGTTTCAAGATTGCAGTGGTATCTTTTCACTCCGGCATCTTTGAGTTTCTGCAGCTCGTTTTTAGACAGGAGACCCATCGAGGCGCAGAGGTAAAGGTTTGTTTTCTCCGCCACTTTGCGGTAGAGATCGCAAAAACGGTCTATCTTGTCAGCGGTGACTTTTCTGCCGCTTGTAACCAGCGAGAAGCGTTTCACTCCGTGGTTGTTGTAAGCGCAGGCAATGTCAAGCAGTTCTTTTTCCGGAATTATGTCATACTCCTCCACTCCGGTTTTGTGGTGGATGCTCTGGGCGCACCATTTGCAGTTTTCTGGGCAACGTCCCGAACGGGCGTTGACAATCGAGCAGGTGTCTATTACATTTCCTTCTCTTGCAGCGCGCACTTCGTCCGCTGCATCGCATAGCTCGTCAAGCGTATAGCTCTCGTGGAGCTGCATTGCTTCTTCAACGGTAGCGGGTATGCCTTGCAGGGCGCGTTGCTTTATCTTGTCAAGTAGATTCATCGGTCGGTAATTTTTGTTAAGACCGGCAAATTTAGTGCACTGAGTTATCGGAAATTCATAATTAACGTTTTTTATATTTGTGATGCGGTAAAAAGGCACGGGTTGAGTGATTTTTTTCTACCTTTACAATCTCATTATCATTAATTGCAATGCGTTGCTATAATTTACTGATTTATTTAGCCTCAATTCTGTGGGCTCTTGCTGCCGACGCGCAAGTGACAGTGGGTGCTGCTCGCACCGCTGATTATCTGCCGCTTATGCAGGGTAAAAGGGTTGCGTTGTTGAGCAACCACACTGGAATGGTGGGAGATGAGCACACCCTGGACCTGATGCTGCGCAACGGGGTGAATGTGACAACAATCTTTTCACCGGAGCACGGTTTCCGAGGCACGGCAGATGCCGGCGAACATGTTGCAGGAGGCAAGGATGTTAAAACGGGTATTCCCATAGCATCGCTTTATGACGGGCGCACCCGTATGCCGGCAAAGAGCGTGATGGATAACATAGATGTTATTGCAGTTGACATTCAGGATGTTGGCTTGCGGTTCTATACCTACTACTGCACGATGATCGATCTGATGAACGCTGCTGCCCGCTATGGCAAGGAATTTATTGTGCTTGACCGTCCTAACCCCAATGGAATGAGCGTTGACGGCCCGGTGCTTGACATGAAATATGCCAGCGGAGTGGGACGGCTGCCGATTCCAACGCTTCACGGCATGACTCTCGGTGAACTTGCTATGATGGCTAACGGTGAGGGTTGGCTGAAAGATGGCAAGAAGGTAAAACTCAGTGTTATTCCATGCACAGGTTATACTCATGCCACCCGCTACCGTCTGCCGGTGCCTCCTTCGCCCAATCTGCCGGACATGAAGGCGGTGTATATGTACCCCTCCACCTGCTATTTTGAGGCTACTCCGGTGAGTCTGGGTCGCGGAACCGATACTCCTTTTACTGTCTATGGTCATCCGCAGATGAAAGCCGGGGATTACTATTTTACACCCGACAGCCGCCCCGGCGCCAAGAATCCCCCTCAGCTCGGCAAAAGATGCCGTGGACGCAATCTGCGCTCCATGAGCGAGGATGATATGATTGCACAGGGGGTTAATTTCGAGTATGTTATTGATGCTTACAACGCTATGGGCAGACCTAAGAATTTCTTCACATCTTTTTTTGAACTGCTTGCCGGCAATGCAAAAATCAGACAGATGATTGAGAGCGGAGCGAGTGCCGAGCAGATTCGCGCCACCTGGAGCGATAATGTTAAGACATTCAAAGCCAAGCGAAAACCGTATCTATTATATCCCGAATCATGAGTCCTGTAACTGTTATAATCACTGTCGCGGCTTATTTCGCTCTCTTGATGGCTATTTCGGCGATAGCATCACGCGGTGGCGACAACGCAACTTTCTTTACCGGCAACCGCAAGGCTCCGTGGGCGGTGGTGGCGTTTGCAATGATAGGGGCATCTATTTCAGGTGTAACCTTTATATCTGTTCCCGGAATGGTTGCCGCAAAGGGGCACGCTTACCTTCAGATGGTTCTCGGCTTTATAGTGGGCTATGTTGTTATAGCACTGGTTTTGGTGCCGGTGTTTTACAAGCGTAACCTGGTGTCAATCTATGGCTATCTGGGTCAACGTTTTGGTCAGCGAAGCTACCGCAGCGGCGCGTGGATATTCTTTATTTCCAAAATGCTGGGCGCGTCGGTGCGCTTCTTTGTGGTGTGTGCTGTGCTTCAGCTCCTTGTATTCCGTCCTCTCGGTGTGCCTTTTGAGGTGAACGTTCTCCTTACCGTCGGGCTTATATGGCTTTACACTGTTAACGGAGGAGTGAAGACTCTGATTTGGACCGACACATTGAAGAGCGCGTGCCTGATAGGCTCAGTTGGGCTATGCATTTTCTTTGTAGCCGACAATATGCACCTGTCATTTGGCGAAATGGTAAATGCGGTTAAAGCACATGAGTCGTCCCGGATATTCTTTTTTGATGACCCGATGAGCGGCTCGTATTTCTGGAAACAGTTTCTTGCCGGTGTTTTCATGGCAATCGCCACAAACGGTCTTGATCAGGATATGATGCAGCGCCACCTTGCCTGCTGCGATTCTGTGTCCTCGCGAAAGAATATGATACTAAGCGGAGTGATGCAGTTTTTTGTAATCGGACTATTTCTTATTCTTGGCACTCTGGTGGTAATCTACACCGCCTATGCTGGTATAGAAATGCCGGCAAAGAGCGATGAACTGTTCGGGCTTGTAGCCACCCACTCCTCCATGCCGGTAATTGTCGGAATAATCTTTATCGTGGGGCTTATTTCAGCGGCATATTCCGCTGCCGGAAGCGCTCTCACATCGCTCACCACCTCATTTACAGTAGATATTCTGGATGCGCCTTCCCGTCAGGCAGAAAAGGAGTTGCAGCGCACCCGCAAGGTAGTTCATCTGTTCATGTCGCTCATAATGGCAGGGGTGATTATCGCTTTTTACCGGATGAGCGATTCCGATGCCATAAGTGCGGTATATACCTTGGCATCATACACTTACGGTCCTATTCTGGGACTATTTGCTTTCGGCTTGCTGAGCAAGCGCGGTGTGCGCGATTCAGCGGTGCCTTTCGTATGCATAGCGGCTCCTGCCGCAGCATGGCTCATTCAGGCTTGCCTGAACCGATACCTGAATTACGAAACCGGATTTGAGCTACTGATTCTCAATGCGGTGCTGACAATGCTCGGGCTCCGTTTGAGTGGTTTGTTTTCTGTAAAATCAAGAGATTATGTCACGAAATCTGTTTAGCCGCTACATCTGGCTTATCGATACTATCCGCCGCTACGGCTGCATTACGCGTGAAGAACTTAATGTGTTGTGGAAAAAGACTGATTTTTCCAATGGTGAACCGTTGCCACGCAGAACGTTCTATAATTACCGCAATGCTATAGAGGAGCTGTTCAAAATCAGCATCGAGTGCAATCCGGCAACGTTTGAGTACTATATTGACAATGGCGACGAGCACAGCGAGAGTGTTACCGACTGGCTGCTTAATGCTGCATCAATGAGCAATGTTCTCACCGATGCGCGTGAGGTTAGTCACAAAGTTTTTCTGGAGGATGTGCCCTCGAGCCGGTTCTATCTGGAGTCCGTGCTTAGCGCCCTGAAGGAACAGCGCACCCTGGTGTTTACCTACTGCCCGTTTTCACGGTCAAATCCTACGCGCGATGTAGTTATCGAGCCTTACTTCATCAAACTTTTCAAGCAGCGCTGGTATGTAATCGGGCGCAACGTCAAGGAGGATAGCATAAAAACCTACTCACTTGACCGAATGAGTGATGCGGTAGTGGGATCCGACAGCTTCGAGGTGCCGGAGTGGTTTGATGCCGAGGAGTATTTCAGCGACACTTTCGGCATTGTTTATTCACGCGGCGAACCCAAGCAGGTTGCAATACGCACCGATTCCCGTCAGGCTAAATATTTCCGCGCATTGCCGCTTCACAGCAGCCAGAAGGAGATGGTTCACGATGACTATTCCATATTCACATATAAGCTTAAACTCACTCAGGATTTTGTTCAGGAGCTGCTTAGCCACGGGCCGCACATCACAGTTATTTCTCCGCCGGAGCTCCGCGCAATGATGGTGACCAGTCTGGAGGAGAGCATTAGAAATTATAAAGGAGACAATTAGTGTTATGAGAATTGATATACTCACAGTGGTGCCTGAAATGTTTGACTCACCGCTGAACTGTAGCATTTTGAAACGGGCTCAGGATAAGGGTCTGGTAGAGATAGTCGTGCATAACCTGCGGGATTATACCACAAACAAGCATCGCAAGGTGGATGATTATCCTTTTGGCGGCGAGGCCGGCATGGTGATGCAGATAGAACCTATTGACAGGGCAATAGATAGCTTGCTGAGCGAGAGGAAGTATGATGAGGTGATTTTCACTTCACCGGACGGCGAGCAGTTTGACCAGAAGATGGCTAACAGTATGTCACTCCTCGAAAACATGATAATTCTGTGTGGTCACTACAAGGGTATCGACTACCGTATTCGTGAACATCTTATAACTAAAGAGATTTCGGTGGGTGATTATGTGCTCACCGGAGGTGAGTTGCCCGCTCTGGCTATTACTGACGCTGTTGTGCGCCTTATTCCCGGAGCTATAGGCGATGAGCAAAGTGCCCTGAGTGATAGTTTTCAGGACAATTTGTTGGCTCCGCCGGTTTATAGCCGACCTGCCGAGTACAAGGGCTGGCGAGTGCCAGATGTGCTGTTGAGCGGTCATGCTGCCAGAATTGATGAGTGGAAGCATGAGCAGGCTCTGGAGCGCACGCGGCGGTTGCGTTCCGATTTACTGGAATAATAATATATAAGTAGCATATTAATTAGGCTGTGCAAATAGGCGCAGCCTATTTTTTACCCTTAAAGACCTTAATGACCCTAAAGACCTTAACGACCCTAATACCAAGCTATTGCATTGCGCTGTAACAACCCTGTAACGGATTTAACTTCTGTTAACTTTATAATTCTTGCAACGGATATTTTTGCTATACCTTTGCATCATCAAACTAAACCAACTGCTAACAACAAACTATTAAAACTTACTACAAT